>NZ_JBSXNZ010000088.1:0-394752 GCF_056857895.1 Marinobacter sp. B-21 | reverse complement strand
GGTCTTTAACCGCCTGTCTCTGGTAAGCTTGTTGGATACGATGACTCGGCTTCAGAGCCAGCCATGAACCGCCGTATACGGAACCGTACGTACGGTGGTGTGAGAGGACGGGGGAGGTAACTCCCCCTCCTACTCGATCGCAGCGTCCGGAGGACTCCGGTGCTATAGTTGCAGGAAGCAATGGTGAGACAGCGTATTACCGGGTGGGAGAGGTGTTGCCCGGTAATGCCGAACTCGCTGAAGTAGAACCGGGGCGTGTGCTGATTCGCCGGGGAGGGCGTTATGAATCGCTTACCTTTGAAGAATCGGTGTCCCCGGACCTGGTTGCAGAGGTAGCGGCGAGGCCGGCAGACTCCTCTCCCGATGTGTTTCTGGCCAACGCCCGTGAACAGATTGATAGCCAGGGCATGGCGGCACTTGCACCCTTTGGGCTTGGCCCGGTGGATGAGAGCGGCATGTCCGGGTATGTATATGACGGCTCTAACGCCATGCTGAATGCCGTTAATCTGCAGGCCGGTGACGTGATTACCGCCATCAACGGTCAGCGGCTGGGTGATATCGATCAGGACAAGGCCTTGCTTGAGAACTGGCGTGACCAGTCTCAGTTGGAGATAGAAATAGAGCGTGACGGATCCATCCTCACCATCAGTTATGCCATACCCGAGCAGTGGCGCTGACCGGGTTCATCGAAACAGGAAGAAATCGCCAGATGTATAACCACAAGACCAATCTGTTACGGGCCATTGCTCTGCTTATTTTGATGCCGATGATGTCATTGGCGTACGGGCAGGAAGAAACCTGGCGGCTGAACCTGAAGGATGCGGATATCCGTGCCTTTGTCACCCAGGTGGCGGACATTACCGGTTACAGTTTTGTGGTGGATCCGAGGGTGAAGGGCAAGGTGACGGTGCTTTCCAGCGCACCCATGAACAAGGATGAGATTTACGACCTGTTCCTGGCCGTTCTGAACGTACACGGCTTTACCGCAATTCCCGGCGAGGAGGTGATCAAGGTGGTGCAGCAGGTGGACGCCAAGCAGTCCGCTGAAATCCTGTCCCGCTTCGAGGAAACACCCTCGGAACAACTGATTACCCGGGTTATTCAGATTGATAACGCCAACGCCCTCGAACTGGTGCCGATTCTTCGGCCGCTGGTCGCGAAGTACGGGCACCTGGCCGGTGTCGCTGCCGCCAACGCCCTGATCATCAGCGATCACTCTTCCAACATCGCGCGTATTGAACAGATTGTCCGGGAACTGGACAGCCCCTCTAAATATGAGGTTGAAGTTATCCAGCTCGAGGAAGCCTGGGTGGGGGACATGGTTACCTTGCTTCAGGAACTGGCACCAGACGAGCTGGGCCGGGCCGGCGGTGACAACGCTGCCCGCAAGTACAGTGTTACCGCGGATGAGCGCTCCAACCGGCTGATTCTCCGTGGTGATGAAACGTTCCGCGATAAGATGCGGGGGTTGATCCGCCAGCTGGACCAGCCGTCCGCGACCGGCGGCACCACCAAGGTTCTCCGCTTGAAGCATGCCGATGCCAAGAACCTGGTGGAGATTCTCAAAGGCGTGATGGGTGAAGTGGCGAAGGAAGGTGCCGGTGCAGCAGGCTCAGCATCTGGCGGCAGCAATCCGGGTGGTTCATTTACTGTATTTTCCGATGAGGGCCTGAACGCACTGGTGGTTCGCGGTGAGCCATCGTTGATGCAGGAAGCGGAACAGATTGTGGCGGCTCTTGATGTGCGTCGGGCTCAGGTAATGATTGAAGCGGCGATTGTTGAGATCAGCGATGAAATGGGCCGTGACCTGGGTGTGCAGCTGGCCGCCGGCGACGAGTCGGGCGGTTCCACGCCAGTGCTTGGCACCAGCTTCGGCAATGTCGGGCGAAGCTTGGGGGATGTGCTGACGGCCATCCTGTCTGATACCCCAATCGCCCCTGCCGTAGGCGGGATCACCATCGGCGCTGGTGAGCGCAACGAAAACGGCGTGAGCTGGGGGGTGCTGTTGCAGGCCCTGTCGACATCCACGGCGGCCAATCTATTGTCCACGCCAAGCATCATTACCCTCGATAACCAGGAATCGGAGATCACCGTGGGCCAGAACGTGCCCTTCCGCACGGGCCAGACAGCGGTCGTCGGCGATGGCCTGAGCAATCCGTTTACCACTATCGAGCGCCGGGATGTGGGCCTGACCCTGAAGGTCACGCCGACCATCAGTGCGGATGGCCTGGTACGGCTGGTGGTGGAGCAGACCACCGAGAGCGTCGCAGACAGCATTGAAAATGCCTCCGACATCGTAACCAACAAACGTGAGATCAAGACTACCGTCCTGGCCGATGACGGCGAAACCATCGTGCTCGGCGGGCTGATTCGCGAAGATACCCAGGTAACCAGGAGTCAGGTGCCACTGCTTGGGGATATTCCATATCTGGGGCGTCTGTTCTCATCGGAAAACACCAGCCGGATCAAGCGCAACCTGCTGGTATTCCTGAGGCCTACGATCATGCTGGGCAAGGCGGACGCGGTGACCGCCACGGAGATCAAATACCGGGCCCTGTGGGACGTTGACCTTGATGTGCGTAAAAAACTCGGGCTGCCCCGGAATGGCTCCCAGCCACCTATCGACGAGCTGTTCGATGCTGGTAGCAGCAGGCGGGCGCAATAGGCCGCTCAAACCATCAGTGGCGGCATCGGACAATCCATCTGATCCGCCACCAGTCGCATCAGCTCATATTCCCGGGTCTCAACCTTGCCATCGTGGGTGATGCAGTGCCCGCAGGCATCGATCACCGCAGGCTTCAGCAAGGGGGACAGGCCGTTAAGAGCGGTCAGGCCTTCCCGTAGCTGGCGCATGGTGACCTTCTCCAGCACCGGCTGGGTTCCATTACGAGTATCCATAAAGCCCGCCATCGCTTCCCGGTAAAGCGTTTCAGCGTCGGCCTGGGAGGGCGAGCCTGCGCGAGCCAGCAGGCTCAGAAGCCTTTGCAGGGCTGGTATTACGGGCCTGTAGCTTTTAAAACGAACAGGGACCACTCTGTCTGCCTCGGCACCCAGGTGCCGGGACAGGAAGCTGGTCAGCGCCAGCTCAAACAGGCTAACCCGGTTATCCGCCGCCACCAGTTTCTGAACGTTGGTAATCAGCCCTTCCCGCTCTTCCGGATCCAGCTTGCGCAGAGCTGGCATGGCCAGCTCGAGGGCCGGGAACCGGACACCGTCGCCAATGGTCTTCAGGGCGGGCAGCAGTTTTTTCAGCAGATCCGGCTGGCTGCCCAGTACCGGGTGAGGGGGTAGCAGGGTGAGCCTCTGCACCTGCTGTTCCCGGGAAAGTTCACTGATCAGCATGGCATAGCAAAGCTGCACAGCGCCGGCCCGGGTGTACAAGAGATTCCGGAAGGTGGCCGGGAGCCGGCTCAGAAAGCGGAGGGCGAAATCCTCGCTTTGCCGGTTGATGGTGCCAACCTGGTCTGAAAATTTCCGGGCTGGCTTCGTTGGTGCTTCAGTGCCGGAAGCCAGTGGCGATGTTCGCGCGCCTTTTCCGGATACTGGCCCGAGTATTTCCGGGGCGGCTCCGGTGAATCCCGACGTTCCAGCCGCTGGTGCCGGGCCTGAACTCCGGTAAAGATCAGCCCCCGGCTCGGTGTCGCGGAGCCGGCTGCGCAGTCTGGCCAGCATGCCGGGCTGAATCGCGTTAATGCGTTCATCGATAGGAGGATGGGACGCCAGCAGGGCGGTAAATTTCATTCGGG
This sequence comes from Marinobacter sp. B-21, assembly GCF_056857895.1. Lineage (NCBI taxonomy): Bacteria > Pseudomonadati > Pseudomonadota > Gammaproteobacteria > Pseudomonadales > Marinobacteraceae > Marinobacter > Marinobacter sp. B-21. Next base: position 391,006 of record NZ_JBSXNZ010000088.1, on the reverse strand, counting down.
CGCTTTCGCCAAAACACATATGGTTCATATCGCTGGCGTGGCTGGTGGTGTCCAGGTATCCGCCCTTCAGGCCAATCTTGAACAGCGCTCCCGCGATGCCTTCCGGGTTGCGGGTGAACTGAACGGATGAGGCATCTGCCAGCATTTCCCGTTGCCGCGAGACTGCCGCCTGAATAAGCCGGCCGAAGAAAACCCCCACGTAGCCAATCACAAACAGCGCCAGGCCGATGATGCCCATGGCGGCCTGGGCCCGCCCGTCCCGGGACCGTCCGACCCGGTGGCCCCGGTAGAAGGAGGTCCGAAGCAGGAAACCGCCAATCTGACCAATCATCAGAATGCCGGCAAGCAGGGCAATGAGCCGGACGTTCAGCCGCATGTCGCCGTTAAAGATGTGGCTGAACTCGTGGGCGACAACGCCCTGGAGCTCGTCCCGCGACAGCTGGGTGATGGCGCCATGGGTGACCACCATCACCGCTTCGCCGGGCGTGTAGCCGGCCACGAAGGCGTTGATGCCGGTTTCCTGGTCCATTACGTAGAGTTCTGGTACAGGTACGCCGCTGGCGATGGCCATTTCCTCGACAATGTTGCGCAGTTTGCGCTCGTCGCTATCCCGGGTGTCCGGGTCAACCGGCCGCGCGCCCACCATCTTGGCAACCCGGCTGCCGCCGCCGGCCAGATCGACCCAGCGCAGCAGGGAGCCGAGACCAATCAGCAGCACGACCGTTGCGGCCGTCAACAGCCCGTGACTGGAAAGCAGCCAGTGATGAAAGGCGAGGCCGGAGGATTCGCTGCGGGTAACGAAGTAACCCACGAGAGCAACCGCCAGGGTGATAAGGGCGACCGCTGTGATGAACAGGAGTACCAGCAGGCTGGTGTTGCGCCGGGCGTGGGCCTGGCGCTGAAAGAAACCGGGATGAGCCATGCCTCAGGGCCTCAGAAGGCCACTTTCGGGGCCTGGCGGGCTTCCGGTGAATCCAGTTCCAACTGAGCCGTTTCCTTGAAGGCAAACATGCCCGAAATGATGTTGTTGGGGAACTGCTCCCGGAAAATGTTGTAGCTCATGATGCCATCGTTATAGGCCTGGCGGGCGAAGGCAACCCGGTTCTCGGTGCTGGACAGCTCTTCCATCAGTTGCTGGATGGTCTCGTTGGCTTTCAGCTCCGGGTAGTTCTCCGCAACGGCATAAAAGTTGGCGAGGGCCTTGGTCAGGAGATTTTCCGCACTACCGAGCCGTTGGATCCTGGTGCCGTCACCGGGATCCCTGGCGGCGTCTTTCTGGGCACTGACTGCGTTGTTACGGGCTTCCATGACCTGGGTGAGGGTGCTCTTCTCGTGGGTAAGGTAGGCCTTGGCAGCCTCAACCAGATTTGGAATCAGGTCGTGGCGACGCTGCAACTGCACATCAATCTGGGCAAAGCCGTTTTTGAATTGATTACGCAGGGAAACCAGGCGGTTGTAGATAAAGGCCAGATAGGTTATGACGACGGCAATAACAATCAGGCCAATGACGGTAGTTCCCATGGCAACTCCTCAGGGTGATGAATCAGGCGTTATTTTCCACGATTTGCTTGTGAAAACCTTTTACAAAAGTCTCAAAATCTTTCGGTAGAAGCGGTTTGCTGAAGTAGTAACCCTGCGCCAGCTGGCATCCGCGCTGGCTGAGATAGTACTCCTGCTCTGCGGTTTCCACGCCCTCCGCAACCACGGACAGGTTCAGGCTCCTGCCCAGATCAATGATGGTGTTGGCAATTCGGGTATCTTCCTCATTCACCAGCAGATCGCGAATGAACTGCTTGTCGATTTTCAGGTGCTGAACCGGCATCTGCTTGAGGTAAGTGAGAGACGAATAACCGGTGCCGAAATCGTCCACGGCAATGCTGATGCCTGCCTTGTGCAAGCGGTGCAGTTTGGCCACGGCATCTGAAAGGTTGGTCATGAAGCTGGTTTCGGTCACTTCCAGCTCCAGCCTGCCGGCGGGGATTTTGTGCCGCTTCAGAGTATCGAGAATGTCGTCAACGATGGTTTCCTGGCGTAACTGAACCGCCGAGAGATTAACGGCAATGCGCAGCGGGGAGCCATCGGACGCCCATCGGGCCGCCTGCCAGCAGGCCTGGTTCAGTACCCATTGGCCGATCTCGACGATGGAACCGTTGGATTCGGCCACGGGAATGAAAAAGTCGGGTGGTACCAGACCACGGGTCGGGTGCTCCCATCTTAGCAGTGCCTCGGCACCGATCACCCGTTTGCTCTCCAGGTTGATCTGGGGCTGGTAGACCAGATGGAACTGGTGATTGGACTGGGCCTGGGAAAGCTCTTTTTCCAGTTGTTTCCTGTCCCGGATTTCCTGGTCAATACTGGCTACGTAGAACTGGAAGTGATTGTGCCCGTTTTGCTTGGCCAGGGTCATGGTCTGTTCGGCACTCTGGAGCAACCGGTCGGCCCGGTCGGTATCGGAGGGGAACAGCGCAATGCCCATGGTTGCGGTCATGGTGACGTTCTGGTCGTCAACCAGCATCGGACTACTGATGCTGGCAAGGATGCGTTCGGCGGTGTCGGCGGCCTGGAATCCGTCCCGGAGGCCTTTTTCAACAATCACGAACTGGTCACTGCCCAGGCGGGCAATGGTAAAGCGGGCGTTATCGAGTTTGCTGGTAAGCCGGTCGGCCATCGTTTGCAGAATGAGATCACCGGTGCGGAAACCGCATTGCTCGTTCACGGATTTGAAATCGTCAATGCCGCAGACAATCAGGGACAGCGAGGTATTCCGTTTGTTGGCCTCTTCAATGTCCCGAATCAGCAATTCCATAAACGTATCGCGGCTGGGCAGGCCGGTTAGCTGGTCATAGCGAGACAGGCGGCTGACCCTGTCCTCGGCTTCCCGGTGGCGTGTCTGGCTGTCGCCAATGGCGACAAGGAGATTGTTGGTAGCGTTCACCCAAAGGCCGAGCTCATCGCTCTGGTGGCCGGAGGGGGTGGTTACCAGACGATCGTCCGGGTGGGCCGGATCAACCTGCTTCACGGAGCGGACAATTCTCAGCAGTGGCCGGGTGAGTAGCAGGTGGAACACATAGAACAGCACCAAGCCCAGAATAAGAGCGGTGGCTATGCCTGAGGCAAAGGTGACGGCAGCCCGGCCCAGCCAGGTGCCTGCCGCGGGTGCGGTGTCGTAGTGAACATCCAGGTAGCCGTAAATCGTCTCCGGGCTTCTTTCCCGGATCAGCGGCTCGCGAAACAGCCGCTCGGTGCCAAAAATCGGGTCGGTCACGGGTCTGAAGGCAGTTTCCTGTAGGGGGCGGCTGCGACTGCCCAGGGGCTCGCCTTCCGGATGGGCGATGTGGGCCTTGTGAATGGCTTCCTTGGCAAAAAGACCGTCGACCACCTGCTGGGCCAGTTCAGCATCAATGCTGAAGACGGCCTGGGCGGCTGCGTCTTTCACCATGGCAATGGTCTGGCGGGCGTCGTGGTCCAGACCCCTGGACACGCGCCGGGCGTCCAGGATCACCTGAACGGTGCTGACAATAACACCACTGACAAGGGCCACGGCAAGGATCCACCGTAAGATTCGATAGCCCAGGCGATGTTCAACCTCGAAGGAGTTTTGCATTCAGCCCTGTCTTTAATCCGGTTTTTTCAGGACGACAGCGTCGCGTAGGGGGCGATGCGCTCGGAGTCTCACCCTGATGGTTACTTGTAAGTATGGTTCAGAGTTGGCGTAACTTCGTAGAGTATCGGTGATTTTCCCAAAGATTTCAGTGCGCGGTTGTGTCAATTTGTAATTGTTTCTGGGTGACAGATACACGAACGCCCGCGCAGGGCGGGCGTTCGTGTGCTGCCGTTTTTTACGGCTACACCTGGAAGTCTGGCTTCGATCAGGCCAGGTTTTCGTTCACGAAATCCCAGTTGACCAGGTTCCAGAAAGCTTCCAGGTAATTCGGGCGGGAGTTGCGATAGTCGATGTAGTACGCATGCTCCCACACGTCGACAGTCAGCACCGGCTTGTCGGCACCGGTCAGCGGGGTTTCCGCGTTGCTGGTGTTGGCAATCGCAACGCTGCCGTCAGCTTTCTTCACCAGCCAGGTCCAGCCGGAGCCGAAGTTGTTGGCGGCCTTGTCGTTGAACTCTTTCTTGAAGTCTTCGAAAGAACCAAAGGCTTTTTCGATGGCTTCCCTGGCAGCGCCGGTCGGCTCACCGCCACCGTTCGGGCTCAGGCAGTGCCAGTAGAAAGTGTGGTTCCAAACCTGCGCCGCGTTGTTGAACAGCGGGCCGCTGGCGCTCTTGATGATGTCTTCAAGAGACTTGTTGGCGTTGTCGGTACCTTCTACCAGGCCATTCAGCTTGGTGACGTAAGTGTTGTGGTGCTTGCCGTAATGGTACTCAAGGGTTTCCTCAGAGATGTGCGGTTCCAGTGCGTTTTTTTCATAAGGCAGTGCGGGAAGTTCAAATGCCATGAGGTCGTTCTCCCTGTCTCTCTGTTTATGTGGATGTACGTAAATTAAATATAAGGTCGATTTGAGTCAGATCAACCCTTTGTCGTTAAAGAACTTTTAAACTCCGGGCTGCCGGGCAGGAACTGCGCGCAGTTCTTTACCCGCCACACCAGCTCTTCGTAGCTGTCTGCAAGAATGTTCACGTGGCCCAGCTTCCGGCCCGGCCGTTCGCCTTTATTATAGAGGTGAACGTGGGCATAGGGCAGTTCGAGGATGCGCTCAATGTCGCCATGCTCGCCGATGATGTTGATCATGCAGCTTACGCCACGGGGCGCGACATTCCCAAGGGGGTGGCCGCTTATCGCGCGGATGTGGTTCTCGAACTGGCTGGTCATTGCGCCTTCGATGGTCCAGTGCCCGGAGTTGTGGACCCTCGGGGCCATCTCGTTGGCTACCAGGCCATTGGCAGTCTCGAACAGCTCAAGGGTGAGTACGCCAACATAATCCAATTCGTTCAGTAGCGCCCTGATGTAACGCTCGGCATCTTCCTGGATATGCTTCTCAAGCCTCGGGGCTGGCGCAATCGAGTAGCGCAGGATGCCTTCGTGGTGGGTATTCTCGGTGATCGGGTAGAAGGCCAGTTCACCGTCTTCGGCTCTTACCGCGATCATCGATACTTCCCGGTGGAAGTCGACAAACTTTTCCACGATCAGGCGCGGATGGCCGATGGAATCCCAGGCCGCATCGGCATCCTCCGGACTTTTCAGGACTGCCTGGCCCTTGCCGTCATAGCCTTCGGTATTGGACTTTGCCACTACCGGGCAACCAAGTTCTTCCGCGGCGGCTTTCAGGGAGGTGGCGCTGTCGGCAATTTTCCACTCCGGCGTCGGAATGCCCAGCTGGCCAAACAGGGTTTTCTCCGCTTCGCGGTTCTGGCAAACCCGGAGGGCCCTGGGGCAGGGGTGCACGGGTTTGTGGGCGGCAATTTTCTCGGCCACGTCTACCGGCAGGTGTTCAAATTCGTAGGTAACCCGGTCAACCCGGGAGAGGAAGTCATCCAGGTATTCGCCGTCGCGGTCGATAATGACTTCACCGAGCCCGGCACTGGGGCTGCCGGACATGTCATAGAAAACAAAGGTCTTGGCCAGTGGGTATCCGGCCAGTGCCAGCATTCTTCCCAGTTGGCCGGCGCCCAGTACACCAATTCTCATTTGTGTTCTCCTGCCTTGTGTTCGGCGTTTAGCGTCTGACTTTTGGAGTGTGAGCGGGGTGGAAACCCTTTTCCAAAACACGCTCCTTGCGGCACGTCCATGTGACGCTTGGGCTCCGCCATCCATGGCTCCGCACAGTTTTGGAAAAGGGTTTCCACCCCGCTCAGCAGGCTTGGGAGTCAACGCGTGGCTTAGTTTGTTTGACCATGGTGCCATTTATGATGAACCACCCAAAGCTGGGGGAGCCTTCGGGAGATGCCCTTCCAAAACTGTAGAGGGCCATGGATGGCCCGAAACAAGCGCACATGGACGTGCTTGTAGCGTGTTTTGGAAGGGCATCTCCCGAAGGCTCCTTTCTCCGGAGTTTGGCTCCGGGGCCTGGCACCCAGTTCTGATTACTGATCCTGAGGGTCAGGATTGTCCAGTATCGTCTGTGTTTGAGTAGAGCGAAATTCTTCTACGGCTTTGCGGACATTGTCGTCGGACGTGCCGATAATCTGTGCTGCCAGCAGGCCAGCGTTGGTGGCCCCGGCTTTGCCGATGGCCAGTGTGCCAACGGCGATGCCGCCGGGCATCTGGACGATGGACAGCAGGGAATCGAGGCCATTCAGGGTTTTGGACTGAACAGGCACGCCCAGGACCGGCAGGGCGGTTTGCGAGGCAATCATGCCCGGCAGGTGCGCTGCGCCGCCGGCACCGGCAATGATGACTTTCAGGCCGCGGTCCGCGGCGGTTTTGGCGTAGTCAAACAGCAGATCCGGGGTGCGGTGGGCCGAGACGACTTTGGTTTCATAGGGTACGCCAAGTTTTTCGAGCATGTTGGCGGCGTGTTCCATGGTGGGCCAGTCGGATTTGGAGCCCATGATGAGTCCTACAAGCGGCTGCATATGCAACAGTCCTGTGATAATTGGAAAGCCGGCCATTGTATGTTTTGCCTACCTGCCATGCAACAAAGCCCGGAGCATGGCGGGGTTGGGGTTCCTTTTCCAGAAACCGCTACGAGCACATCCCTGTGCGCTTGACTCCGGCCATCCTTGGCCTCCGACATTTCTGGAAAAGGAACCCCAACCCCGCCCCAGGGCTCTGTGCGGTGTTCCTGTAACAAGCCTTCATTTCACCCTGCTTATAAGTACAGGTATTATCGGTCCTTATTGTTTAAACCGTCCATTTGTTTAAACCGCCTATAGTCAGGAGCTGTAATGGAACCCATCCGTCCAGGTGATGATGAGCTGAGAGCCGAACGACCGATTGGTAGTGCCGGGCCCAGGGCAGCGGCTGAGAAAAAGCCCAAGCCATTTTCCGCCGGAAAGGGGGAGCCGCCGCGGCGTGAGAGGCCGGCTGTCGGGGGTAAAAGCGGCAAGGGCGGTAGCGGCGGCAATGGCCGTGGGAGTGTGGCGATGCTCTGGTTGCTGGTGATTGCGGTGGCCGTGGCAGCGGGTGCTGGCTGGTATTCGCAGAACCAGAGGGTTCAGGCTTTGGAGAGCCAGTTGGAGGAGGCGGACTACTGGGCGCGGCAGAGCAAGCTGGCGTTGGCGCGGTTTGAGGGGGATCTTTCCGAGACCGGGGAGACTCTTCAGGAGCGTGGTGCGTCGCTGGCGGATCAGATTGCTGCGCAGAAGAAGCGGCTGGATACGGCGGACAGTGAGATCAGGAAACTTTGGGCCATTGCCAATGAGCGCAACAAGAAGCGCCTGGACGAGCATCAGGAGCGGATTGCCGCAGTTGAGTCCGGCCTTGCTGAAAGCAAGAAGGCCGTTGGTGCGCTGGAGGCTTCAGCCGAGAAGGTCCGGACGTCGCTTTCGGCAGATATTGCGGCCGTGAAGCAACAGACGGAGACGTCGATAACGGCCCTGCAGGACGCAAACCGGCAGGCGACGAATCAGCTTACCAAACTCAGCCAGCAACTGGCGGATGTGGATCAGGTGATTGAGAGCCGTATCCGGCGGTTCGAGCGGGAGCAGAAGCTGGGGGTCAGCGGTATGGAAGGGCGGGTTGCGGCCCTCGAGCGGAAGACCGAGGCGCTTTCCGATGGCGGCCGGGTTCAGGCGCTTCGGAATGAGCTCGCAAGCCTGAAAAGGACGGTGGAGTCCATTGATGCCTCCCGCTCGCAGCTGACTTCCCGTCTGGTAAGGCTTTCCGAGGAGTTGAACCAGCTTCGGACTCAGGTGAGCCGGCAGTAGTCTGAGGTTTTCGGTTCATTAAACGGTGGTATTTCGGGTTTTGTAACGGTTTGTAGTCATCCCTTGCGGTAGCTCTCATTTCTGCTGTTTTGCAGTTGTTATGATCAGGCAACTCGCAATCAGGATGAAGAGTTAACAACAATGAAAACCCGGGTGCCCTCTGCTTTGTCTGTTCTCCGGCCGCTGGCTGTGTTGTCTCTGTTGCTGGTGATGTCGGGTTGTACGGTTTACCAGTCCATCGGCAAGAGCGTGGGCTCGTTCCTGCATCCGGTCTCCGGCCATGACTTCGTGCATATTGATAACGACCGCTGGGACCGCCGGAATGCGGTGCTGTACTTCTACCGGACCCATTCCCAGTGGGCGGCGGACGAGATTGAGGCCCCCAGTGTCTACATCGACGACACGCACTACTTCAATATCCGCAACGACAGTTATACCTGGCTGGAGGTCAGCCCGGGGGAACGTCACATTGCCATGCGCCGGCCGTTGCTAGGGCTGGAGGGGATGAACTCCTTCAGTCTGAGCCTGATTGCGGACGCCACGCTGGAGGTTGAGCCGGGCCAGATCTATTACCTGCGGTACAACGAGCTTACGGAGCCAGGTCAGCGGCATCCGGATCTGGATCCGGATCATCCGCTGGCTCGGGGCGACCTGCAGCTGGTGACCCGGGATTATGCAATGCAGGCGGAGGAGATTGTCTCAACCCGTTTTCTGAACAGCGATCTGCTGGCGCCAAATCACGCAGCTACGTCTATTGTCGAAGTTAATGAGGATATGGATTATGAGCGTCGGCTGGTGCTGCTCGAGGAAGAGCGTGAGCTTGAAACCGAGCGTCTGAAGCAGGAGGGCAAGTACGAATCTGCCTCATGGTTCTGGCCCTTTGGCGGTGGTCCCACGGTTCCTTTGGAAGCGGATCGCAAGATCGAGAAGCTGGAAGCCGAATACGCGGAGCTGGAACTGGAGCGCGAGCGCCGTGAGGAAGCGGAATCCGGTGGTCGCTGGTGGATTTTCTGAGGGCTGACTACACTGTCTGCAGTTGAAACGCTCGGGAAGTGAAAACAATGTCGCTCAAGGATTCTCTACGCCATCGTTTGGAAAAACTGACGGATGATGTTGTTCCGCAACTGCTGGAAACTTGGGGTGATCTGCGGAAACGTCTGGACGATCTGAATTGCTCCCTGGCGAATCGCGCGGTTCCGGAAGACAGGCGCAGCCGTGTGAGTGAGTTGTCTCTGCAGGAAAAGGCCAAGCAGGCGGGCCAGAATCGTCCGGAAATGAGGTTGGTCCGGACCGCCGGCAGGGCCTCCGGCAAAAAGTAGGATTGCTCAAAAACTGTCCTTTTTTTAGAGGCTTGCAGGTTTTCCCGGAAAATTTCCGGAAAATATTTGACACCGCCAGCCAAATGCTTAAAATGCGCCTCTCACTTGATTGAGACAGCGTCGCTGGCCAGCAAGTGAGCGCCTTTGGAAGGTTTTACGCCTTTGTCAGGTTTGTTTGTACGCCTTTGTCAGGTTTGAGAGAAAGGCTTGAAAGTGGGTGGTTAGCTCAGCTGGGAGAGCATCGCCCTTACAAGGCGAGGGTCACTGGTTCGATCCCAGTACCACCCACCACTTTCAAATGCATCACCGGATCCCCCCATCCGGTTTCAGGTTCAGGCCCACGGGCCGGGACTGATGCGGAGCGGTAGTTCAGTTGGTTAGAATACCGGCCTGTCACGCCGGGGGTCGCGGGTTCGAGTCCCGTCCGCTCCGCCACTTTTATTTATGAAGTATTCCCGGGTGGTTAGCTCAGCTGGGAGAGCATCGCCCTTACAAGGCGAGGGTCACTGGTTCGATCCCAGTACCACCCACCAGAATTCCGAAAAGGGCCGGTCCGCAAGGACCGGCCCTTTTTTCGTGCTGAAACCGGGGTCAGATGTGGAATCGGTGAAATCGGTGAAATCGGGGTCAGATGAAAGCTTTCATCTGACCCCAGGTTAATGACCCCAGGTTCATGACTCCCGGTTCATGAACCCAGGTTCACTTGCCGATCAGCGACTGCCCGCAAACCCGCACCACATTGCCATTCACGCCGTTCGACGCAGGGCTGCAGTACCAGGCGATGGTTTCGGCAACATCGACCGGTTGACCACCCTGAGACAGGCTGTTCATGCGGCGCCCGGCCTCGCGGATGGTGATGGGCATGGCGGCGGTCATCCGGGTTTCGATAAACCCGGGGGCGACGGCGTTGATGGTGATGCCCTTTTTCACCTGCCGGGCCATGGCTTCCACGTAACCGATGACCCCGCACTTGGCGGTGGCGTAGTTGGTCTGCCCGAAATTACCGGCAATGCCGCTGATGGAGGAGATGCAGACAATACGCCCGTTCTCTTTCAGTAGCTCCCGGTGCATCAATTCCTCGTCAATCAGCTCTTCCGCAGTCAGGTTCACTGCGATGGTCATGTCCCAGAAGTGTTCGGGCATATTGCCGAGGGTTTTGTCGCGGGTGATGCCTGCATTGTGGATGACCAGATCAATGCCCCCGAAATGTTCTTCAAGAAAATCAGCGATCAGCTTCGGGGCTTTGCCGTCGGTAATGTCACAGGCCAGGGCCCTGCCGTTGATGGCGCCGGTAACTGTCTCCAGCTCCTCCCTGGCCGGAGGGATATCCAGCCCGATCACGGTGGCGCCGTCCCGGGCCAGGGTTTCGGCGATGGCGGCGCCAATACCCCGGGATGCGCCGGTGACCAGCGCAACTTTGCCGGTCAGCGGTGCAACGGGGTTGGTTGCCGGTGCGGCATCGCTCTTGCCGATTTTTACGATCTGTCCGGATACGTAAGCCGAGCGGGGAGACAGGAAGAAGCGCACACTGGAATCCAGCTGCTTTTCGGCCCCCGGGGCTATCCATAGCAGGTTGGCGGTGGAGCCTTTGTTTCCGATTTCCTTGCCGACACTGCGGACAAAACCTTCGAGTGCCCGTTGCGCGGCGGCCTGCGGCGCCTTGCGGCAATTGGCGGGATTCTGGCCGATTACCAGAACGCGGGCGTTGCTGCCCAGTTTTTTGATGGTGGGGTGGAAGAAGTCGTACAGGGCCCGTAGGTCGGCCGGACCTTTCAGGCCGGTGGCGTCAAACACCAGGGCCGAAAACCGCTGGTTGATGTCGGAGCCCAGGTCCAGCGGCCGGGCTTTGTTGCCGGCTTTCGATGAGTCCGCCAGGCGATTGCTTTCGCTGGCGTGATGAAGGGTGGCCGCGCTGGCGCCGAGAATACTGCCTAAAGTGGCAATGGCTTTTCCGCCGTTGGCGGCGCCGATGAGCACCTCGCCTTCGATAAACGGCTGGTCGGTGCGCTTCAGGCGCTTCAGTGGCGCGGGCGCGGGGAGACCAAGGGATTGTGCGGCGGTTTTACCGACGGGGGTGTTTACTAGTCTAAGATAGAGGTCGGACATGGGGGCTTCCTTGTGGTTGCAATCGGTTCTCTGGATGCGGATCGTCTACAGGGTAAAGAATCGGACAGTTTTTGGATTGACTCAATGCCTGTAAGGTGTTGTCAGGGGTGCCAATGAGGCATTGTGCGTTGTCGCTACACTTGTTGCCAGCCTGGGTGCAGGGAGCATTGGGGGCTGGCCTCCCAAAACACGCTGTGAATACGTCCTTGTACGCTCGGCTCCGCCATCCATGGCTGCGAACGGTTTTGGGAGGCCAGCCCCCAATGCTCCATCCGGCAATGAAATTTTCCGCAAAAGGATTGGATTGATCATGGCAGAAGCATCGAAAACTCCACGCAAGAAAACCGCTACTTCAAAAAAGTCCAGCACAGCCCCTTCGGGTATTCGCCGCGTAGCGGTGCTGGGTGGTAACCGGGTTCCGTTTGCCCGGTCCAATACCGCCTATAGCAAGATCAGTAACCAGGAGTTGCTGACGTCCGCGCTGCGGGGGCTGGTGGATCGGTACAGTCTTCAGGGCAAGCGGCTGGGGGAAGTGGCGGCAGGGGCGGTGATCAAGCATCCCCGGGATTTTAACCTTACCCGGGAGTCGGCGATGAGCTGTGGTCTGGCGCCGGAGACACCGGCTTATGATATTCAGCTGGCCTGCGGGACGGGGCTGGAGGCAGCCATTCTGGTGGCCAACAGGATTGCCCTGGGGCAGATCGAATGTGGTATTGCCGGTGGTACCGATACCACGTCCGATGCGCCGATTGGTGTAAGCGAGGGGCTTCGGGAGATTCTGCTGGATCTGAACCGGGCCAAAACCACCGGCGAGCGGTTGAAGATTCTGGCGCGGTTCCGGCCCGCGCACCTAAAGCCCGAGGTTCCGGAGAACCGCGAGCCTCGCACCGGCATGTCCATGGGGGAGCATGCCCAGGTGATGGCCAGGGAGTGGGACATTCCCCGGGAAGATCAGGACAGGCTGGCCTGGGAGAGTCATCAGAAGCTTGCCAAGGCCTATGAAGAGGGGTTCTTTACAGATTTGCTGACGCCGCTGGCGGGGCTGGAGAAGGATAATATTCTGCGGCCGGATACGACCCTTGAGAAGCTGGCGACGCTCAAGCCGGTGTTTGACCGGGACAACGGCACCATGACGGCGGCCAACAGCACGGCGCTGACTGATGGCGCCTCCTGCGTGCTGCTGGCCAGTGAGGAGTGGGCGAAAGAGAATAACCATGAGGTGAAGGCCTGGTTGACGTTCTCCGAGGTGGCAGCGGTGGATTTTGTGGACAAGAAAGAGGGGCTGCTGATGGCGCCAGCTTACGCCGTGCCCCGGATGCTGGAAAAAGCGGGGCTGACACTTCAGGATTTCGATTTCTACGAGATCCACGAAGCCTTCGCCTCGCAGGTGCTGTGTACTCTGAAAGCCTGGCAGGATCCCGCCTTCTGCAAGGACCGTCTGGGGCTGGACAAGCCGGTGGGCGGCATCGACCGGGACAAACTCAATGTGAAAGGCAGCAGCCTGGCCACCGGCCATCCGTTCGCCGCCACCGGCGGGCGCATCATTGCGACCCTGGCCAAGTTGCTGGAGGAAAAGGGCAGTGGCCGCGGCCTGATCTCCATCTGCACGGCAGGCGGGCAGGGGGTAACGGCGATTCTGGAGCGGTAAGTTTCCGAAAAACCGGAACTTTCCTTTGACAGTGCCAGGCTCACCCCTTATCATGCGCGCCACGTTGATCAGGGGTTCTCTGAGAAACAACCAGTTTGATGCGGGGTGGAGCAGTCTGGTAGCTCGTCGGGCTCCCAATCCCGAGAAAGCCGAAGGGAGTCATCGACCTTCGGCTTATGAGCCCGACCAAGAGGCGGACTCTGAAGAAAAAATTGATGAAAAGTTTGATGCGGGGTGGAGCAGTCTGGTAGCTCGTCGGGCTCCCAATCCCGAGAAAGCCGAAGGGAGTCATCGACCTTCGGCTTATGAGCCCGACCGAGAGGCGGACTCTGAAGAAAAAATTGATGAAAAGTTTGATGCGGGGTGGAGCAGTCTGGTAGCTCGTCGGGCTCATAACCCGAAGGTCGTTGGTTCGAATCCAGCCCCCGCTACCATATAGAAGAAAGGCAGATCAGTAAGCTACTGGTCTGCCTTTTTTTTGTCCGGCAGAAAATTCCCCATTCCTGACTTGATCGATATCAAGTCCGATCCGGTTCGCTCCAATAATTCAGGTTGGACTCAGGTAGCTGTGGTTTGCTTGTACCGGTGGAGATGCGTGCCCGCACCGGAGATCACACAATGGCAGTCGGGTGCAACCGCAGACGGAGGAGGGTTATATGGAATGGTTAGCGGAAAACTGGTTCTGGGTGGTTATCGGCATCCTGTTCGTGGGCATGCACATGTTCGGCCACGGAGGGCATGGTGGTCACGGTGGGGGCGGGCACGGCGGACATGGCGCGCCAGACAAACCGGACAATCCAGACAAACCGGATAAGCCAGACAAACCGGACAAGCCGGACAGGCCCTCGGGCCATCAGCATTGACGGGGGTGGAACATGCTTAACACAAGACTGGTTACCTGGGCGCTGGGGCTGTTCACAGCGGTCACCTTCATTGTCTGCGTTATCTACGGACTGGTGACGCCCCAAAGCCTGCATATGCACACGTTTCTTGAGCAGGTGCTGCCAGGGTTCAAGTGGCTGACCTGGTGGGGATTTCTGCTCGGCTTGATTGAGAGTTTTCTGTATGGCGCCTATGCCGGGCTGGTGTTCTGCCCGATCTACAATCGACTTCACCGCCACTTCGGTGCCGGGCGAAGTGGGGACTGAGTCTGTGCTCGTCCACGCTGTAAGCTCGGCGGAGGATCTCCGGTGAGTTCTGGAGCCTTGTCGCGCTCGCAGCTTGTCGCCGGCCTGACCACGCTCGGGGCGATGTTGCTGGCGCTATTGCTCGACAACTCGCCCGTGCGAGCCTGGTATGACATCGTCCACCACGTGCCGGTGTCCCTGCGCGTAGGTGAGTTTGCCATCGACAAGCCGCTCATCCTCTGGATCAATGAGGGGCTGATGGTGTTCTTTTTCCTGCTCATTGCCCTGGAGCTGAAGCGCGAGGTGGTGGAAGGGCAACTGGCGACACCCAAGGCGATCGCCACACCCGGTTTCGCCGCCCTGGGCGGCATGGCAGTCCCCGCGCTGATCTACACTGCGTTCAACGCCGGCGATCCGGAGGCCATGCGTGGCTGGGCGATCCCCGCCGCCACTGACGCCGTGCTGGCGCTGACCGTGCTGGTGCTGCTTGGTCCGCGCGTGCCGTCTTCGCTCAAGGTTTTCCTGGTCGCGGTGGCGATCTTCGACGACCTGGGCGCGATTTTGGTTATCGCGCTGTTCTACACGGAGCAACTCTCCACACCGTCGCTGGTGATGGCGGGTTTTGGAATTACGGCCCTGGTGGCGCTCAATGTCTTCAAGGTCACTCGCACCGCAGCTTACGTCGTTGTCGGCGTGTTTCTCTGGGTCACGGTGCTCAAGTCCGGTGTGAATGCGACGCTCGCCGGGGTGGCCATTGGCCTGGCGATTCCCATGCGGGCCACGCAGGGAGGCCGCTCCTTCTCGCCGCTGCGGGACACGGAGCAGGCGCTCAATCCCTGGGTGGCGCTTGGCGTGGTGCCGGTATTCGCGTTCTTTAACTCGGGTATTGTGCTGTCGCTGGCGAGCGCAGCCACGCTGGGCTCTCCGACCTCGCTGGGGATAGCGCTCGGACTGTTCGCCGGCAAACCGCTCGGCATCCTGGGCTTCACCTGGCTCGCGGTCCGGCTTGGGGTGGCACGGCTTCCAGAGGCGGTGAGCTGGCGTCAGCTCGCCGGGGTCGCCCTGGTCGCCGGCATTGGCTTCACCATGAGCCTGTTCATCGCCGGCCTCGCCTTTCCCGATCCGGAGGCGTTTCGCAATGCCCGTCTCAGTGTGATTGCAGGCTCGCTGCTGTCGGCAGCCGTCGGCGTGGTGGTCCTGATGAAGACCACGCAACCACGGTTTAATCCCCCGGAGCACAGCTGATCCCGGCAGAGACAGCGTTACTCTGGTTGAGCGGCAGCGCAAGCGCTGCCAACGGGCGCAGGCCCCGGTCTTAATAAGGAAGGAGACCCCATGAACAATGAAACCCCTGTCAGTCAACCGCTATACGGCCTGTTGCATACGGATGTCGAGGGATTTGATGCCCTGGCTGAGCTGGCTCTGGATATGCGTTCGTCGTGGAATCACGCGACCGATCAGGTGTGGCGGCAGTTGGATCCCGGGCTCTGGGCGTCCACGCATAACCCCTGGGTCGTTCTGCAGACGGTTTCGCGGGAGAAGCTCCAGGGCGTTCTGGCCGATCCCGTGTTCCGTAAAGACGTCGGGGACCTGGTGCAAACCAGGCGGGATGCCGCCAGCGCACCGGCGTGGTTTCAGCAAGCCTACCCGCGGCCGCCTTTAACCTGTGCCGCTTATTTCAGCATGGAGTTCATGCTGAGCGAGGCGCTGCCCATTTATTCCGGCGGGCTGGGTAATGTGGCGGGCGATCAGCTCAAGGCCGCCAGCGATCTGGGGGTTCCGGTGATCGGCGTGGGGCTCCTCTACCAGCAAGGTTATTTTCGCCAGCTGATCGACCGGGACGGCGCGCAACAGGCTCTTTACCCGTATAACGATCCCGGCCAGTTGCCGGTCACGCCCTTACGCCATTCCAACGGGGAGTGGTTGCGGATACAGCTCGACCTGCCCGGCCACCCGATCTGGCTGCGTGCCTGGCAGGTCCAGGTTGGCCGGGTGAAGCTTTACCTCCTGGACAGCAATGATGCGGCGAACTATCCGCCGTACCGGGGAATAACCAGTGAGCTATACGGGGGCGCGCCGGATCAGCGCCTGATGCAGGAGGTGATCCTCGGGATCGGCGGCTGGCGGTTGCTCGCCGCGCTCGGCATCGAACCGGAAGTCTGTCACCTGAACGAAGGGCATGCGGCTCTCGCCGTGCTGGAGCGCGCGCGCCATTTCATGCAGCAGACCGGGCAGCCCTTCGACGTTGCACTGGCCGCCACGCGCGCGGGCAATCTCTTCACCACCCACACGGCGGTGGCCGCCGGCTTCGACCGTTTTGCACCAGGCCTCATCGAACACTGTCTGGGTGGATACGCGAGCAACCAGCTCGGCATCAGGCTCCACGATTTGCTGGCGCTGGGCCGCCGGAATCCGGACGATCCGGCCGAGGATTTCAATATGGCGTATCTGGCGATCCGCGGCAGCGGGGCGGTGAATGGCGTGAGTCGCCTGCATGGCAAGGTGAGCCGGCACCTGTTTGCACCGCTGTTTCCGCGCTGGCCGGTGGACGAGGTGCCGGTCGCACACGTGACTAACGGCGTTCACATGCCGACCTGGGATTCGGCGGCGGCGGATGATCTTTGGACGGAGGCCTGTGGCAAGGATCGCTGGCTGGGGACGACGGACGCCCATGAACAGCACATTCGCGCGCTCTCCGACGCCCGTCTCTGGCAATTTCGCACGGCGGCCAGCAAGGCGTTGGTTGAATACGTCCGTGATCGGCTGTCCCGGCAACTGGCCGCTTCCGGCGAGGCGCCCGAGGCCGCTGATACAGCGAAACAGCTGTTTGATCCCAGTGTATTGACGCTGGGGTTTGCCCGCCGCTTCGCCACCTATAAGCGGCCGAACCTGCTGCTGCACGACCCGGAGCGCCTGCTGCGCCTGCTGACTGATCCGCAGCGCCCGGTACAGCTCATTATGGCCGGCAAGGCTCATCCGCAGGACCGGGCAGGCCAGGCCCTGATCCAGCAATGGATGCATTTCATCCGGCGGCCCGAGGTACGCTCCCGTGTGATCTTCCTCAGTGACTATGACATGCACTTGGGTGAGCGCCTGGTGCAGGGCGTGGATGTCTGGCTCAACACGCCGCGCCGGCCCTGGGAGGCGAGCGGCACCAGCGGCATGAAGGTGCTCGTCAATGGTGGCATCAATCTGTCGGAATTGGACGGCTGGTGGGCGGAAGCCTACACTCCGGATGTGGGGTGGGCACTGGGGGACGGCCAGGAACATGGCGACGATCCGTCCCGGGATGCGGCCGCAGCCGACGCGCTCTACGACCTGCTCGAACACGAAGTGATCCCCGAGTTCTATACTCGTGATGAACAAGGCATTCCCGCCGCCTGGGTGAACCGGATGCGCGAGAGCATGGCGCGGTTGACGCCGCGCTTTTCCACCAACCGTACGGTGCGCGAATACACCGAGCAACACTACCTCCCGGCCGCCGCTGCGTACCGTGAGCGCGCTGCCGGCAAAGGCGGAATCGGCGTGGAACTGGTTGAATGGCGGCACGCGCTGGACCACAAATGGGCTGCGATACGCTTCGGCGACGCGAAGGTCGAGCCTGAGGGCGAGCAACACGTCTTTGAGGTTCAGGTGTATCTCGATGAGCTTGATCCAGAGGCCGTGCGGGTTGAGCTGTATGCCGACGGCACGGACGGCAGCGCACCCGAACGGGTGGAGATGCAGCGCGTAGGGCAACTGACGGAGGGAAAAGGTGGCTACACCTATCGCGCAGGGGCGCCCGCGGCCCGCCCGGCGACGGACTATACGGCGCGACTCATACCGCATCACGATGGCGTGGTGACTCCCCTGGAAGCGGATCACATCCTGTGGCAGCGGTGAGGGGCGGGTGTGGCTGCCCCGGAAGACGGGGAGCCGGGGCAGCGTCCGGGCACACAAGAGGCACGCAGGAGAGATGAAATCGAATATGATCAGGGAATACACATTTTCATGGCCGGTGCGCCGGCTTGCGCTGCTTGGGTTGGCGGGGGTTGCGGTATTCGGGGCGTCAATTATTGCCCTGCACCTGACCGGCAGCGGGGTCGACTGGACGTACGATTATGTCAGCGACCTGGCTAACCAGCCGTTCGGCTGGCTGTTCATGGTTGGCGCCTTCGTGCATGGCTGGGGCAACCTGGCGCTGACCCTGGCCCTGCGCGGCGCGCTGCGCCCGGGGCCGCCGCGGACCTGGGCAGTACTGCTGTTCGGACTGGCTTCGGTCGGTATTCTGCTGGCGGCGCTGTTTCCCATCGAGGCACCCGGTCAGGCACCGAACCTGCCCGGGCAAATACATCGGGGGGCAGCCAGCCTAGCGTTTGCACTGGAACTCGCCGCGCTGTTCGTGTTTTCGGCGGCCTTTCGCCGTCAGCGCGTCTGGCGCCGCCAGCGCCCTGTCTCGCTGACGCTCTCGGTGATCGCGGCGACGGCGGTGACGGCGTTCGTGATCGCCATTCAGCTGGATATCGCGCCGGGGCTGGCGGAGCGTATCGCGCTGGCGGTTTTCCTGGTCTGGGAAGTTTGGGCTTGCCTGCAAATCATCCGGCCGCAACAGAAACCTGAGCCTGCCCGGGTAGGGCCCTGACCTGACGCACTCCTATCCCTGACCTTTGTGGAGGAACTGATCTTGAAACAATCCATACAAACCGAACAAGCCAGTGCCGGGCCGACTCCGCTGGCGGCGGACGAACTCCGCCGGATGGATGCCTACTGGCGCGCGGCCAACTACCTCTCGGTGGGGCAGATCTACCTGCGCGACAACCCCCTGCTCACCGAGCCGCTGACCCTGGCGCACGTCAAGGCGCGCTTGCTGGGGCACTGGGGGACCACGCCTGGGTTGAACTTCATTTATGTGCACCTGAACCGGATGATCAGGGCGCAGGATCTGAGCGTCATTTACATCACCGGCCCCGGACACGGCGGGCCGGGTCTGGTTGCCAACACCTGGCTGGAAGGCAGTTACAGTGAGGCTTATCCGAACATTCCGCAGAACGCCGTCGGCATGCAGCGGTTGTTTAAGCAGTTCTCGTTTCCCGGCGGCGTGCCGAGCCACGTGGCGCCGGAAACCCCGGGCTCCATCCACGAAGGCGGCGAACTCGGTTACGCCCTGTCCCATGCCTTCGGTGCGGTGTTCGACAACCCGGATCTCATCGCCGCCTGCGTGGTCGGTGACGGCGAGGCCGAAACCGGGCCGCTCGCCACCGCCTGGCATTCAAACAAATTTCTCAACCCCGCGCAGGACGGCGCGGTGCTGCCGATCCTGCACCTGAACGGCTACAAGATCGCCAATCCCAGCGTGCTGGCGCGCATTCCCCACGAGGAGCTGGAGAGCCTGTTTATCGGCTACGGCTACCGGCCTTACTTCGTCGAGGGCGACGAGCCCGCACTGATGCACCAGCGTATGGCGGCGACCCTGGACACGGTGATCGGCGAGATCCGGGCGATCCAAAACGAAGCCCGCACCAAGGGAACGGCCGTGCGCCCGCGCTGGCCAATGATTATCCTGCGCACCCCAAAGGGCTGGACCGGCCCGAAAGAAGTCGATGGCCGGAAGACCGAAGGTACCTGGCGTTCGCACCAGGTGCCCTTCGCGGAACTGGCTAGCAAGCCGGAGCACCTGGAGCTGCTTGAGCACTGGATGAAGAGTTACCGTCCCGAAGAGTTGTTCGACCGGACCGGGGCCCTGAAACCGGAGTTGGCGGCACTGGCACCGCAGGGCGAACGGCGTATGGGCGCCAACCCGCATGCCAACGGCGGTCTGCTGCTCAGGGACTTGCAACTGCCCGACTTCCGTGAATATGCCGTCGCGGTGAGCGGCCCCGGCACGGAACAGGCGGAATCGACCCGGATCATGGGCGGTTACCTGCGCGATGTCATGCAACTGAACACGGAGACGCGGAACTTCCGCGTTATGGGCCCGGACGAGACCAACTCCAACCGGCTTGGTTCGCTGTTCGAGGTGACCAACCGTGCCTGGATGGGCGAGACGCTGCCGGGAGACGATCACCTGGCGCCGGACGGCCGGGTCATGGAGATCCTCTCCGAGCACACCTGCCAGGGCTGGCTGGAAGGGTATCTGCTGACCGGCAGGCACGGGCTGTTTTCCTGCTACGAGGCATTCATCCACATCATCGACTCGATGTTCAACCAGCACGCCAAGTGGCTCAAGGTTACCAGTAAGGAGATCCCCTGGCGCCGTCCCATCGCCTCGCTTAATTATCTGCTGACCTCGCATGTCTGGCGCCAGGACCACAACGGCTTCTCGCACCAGGACCCCGGCTTTATCGATCACGTGGTGAACAAGAAGGCCGACGTTATCCGCGTCTATCTGCCGCCTGATGCCAACACCTTGCTGTGGGTGACCGACAGCTGCCTGCGCTCGCGCAATTTCGTTAATGTGATCGTGGCCGGCAAGCAGCCGCAGCCCCAGTGGCTCGACATGGACGCAGCCATCAAGCACTGCAGTGCCGGTATCGGCATCTGGGGCTGGGCGGGTAACGACCAGGGCAGCGATCCGGATGTGGTGATGGCCTGTGCCGGTGACGTGCCGACCCTGGAGATCCTGGCGGCGGTGGATATCCTGCGCCGCCACCTGCCCGAGCTCAGGGTGCGGGTGATCAACGTGGTGGATCTCATGACCCTGCAGGACCAGGCGGAACACCCGAGCGGGCTGTCACACAAGGACTTCGACACCCTGTTCACGACCGATAAACCGATCATCTTCGCCTATCACGGGTATCCGTGGCTGGTCCATCGCCTGACCTACCGGCGCACCAATCACAAGAACCTCCACGTGCGTGGCTACAAGGAGGAAGGCACCACCACCACGCCGTTCGACATGGTGGTGCGCAACGACATGGACCGTTTCCACCTGGTGGCCGATGTCATCGATCGGGTTCCGCAACTGGGGTCACGGGCCGCCTATCTCAAGCAGTGGCTGCGCGACCGGCTGATCGAGCACCAGCATTACATTATCGAGTACGGCGTGGATATGCCGGAGGTTACCCAATGGCGCTGGGGGGCAACCGCGGATCGCACCCGAAGTCAAGAATAATTCCCATGGCTGCAGGCTCCCATGCCTGCAGCCAATAACGCTCGTCGCTGCGGAAAAGCCGGGTCGCTACTCCCGGCTTAACTCCACCTGCATCACATTGATACCTCCGGCGCGAAACATGCCGGCACAACTGGCCAGGTAGAACCGCCACTTTCGCACGAACATCTCGCTGTACCCCAGCGCCCGTATCGCCGGTATCTGTTCGTCGACGTTCGCCAGCCATTTTTCCAGCGTAATGGCGTAATCCTGCCCGAATTCGAACACATCGTTCACCACCAGGCCGCTATTGGCGGCAACAGCTTCAAAACGCTCTCTGGAAGGCAGCATACCACCGGGGAAAATATGTTCCCTCAAAAAGTCGTTGCCGGAGCGATATCGCTCAAATCGCTCCTCGGCGATGGTAATGGTCTGTATCATTGCCTTGCCGCCCGGTCTCAGGTAGTCGTGCACATCCCTCATGTAAGCGGGCCAATACGACTCGCCAACGTGCTCAAACATCCCGATTGATACCAGGTAATCAAAGGGGCCGGACAGGTCCCGGTAGTCCTGTAAACGAACCTCGGCATTTTCCGCCAGTCCGGCGGATTCGAGTCGCTGGCGGGCATAATCCGCCTGTTCGCCGGACAGGGTAGCACCGGTCACATAACATCCGTGTGTGGCTGCGATTTCCATGAAACCACCCCAGCCACAGCCTATTTCCAGAATGCGGCTTCCCGGTTCCGGTGCCAGTCGCTGAAGGATGCGTTCATATTTCGCTTTCTGGGCCTCGTAAAGCGGGAGGGACGTATTGCCGTCAAACAGGGCGCAGGAGTAAGTCATGCTCCTGTCCAGCCAGAGCTGATAAAAGTCGTTGCCTAAATCATAGTGCTCCTGAACGTTCTTACGGCTGCGTTTCAGTGTATTGGAAGACAACCGGTACTTGCACCAATGCCACAACCTGAGCCATACGCTGGTATGCAAAACCCGCTCAAAAACAACGATATTGCCTGCGGCGAGGCGCATCAGGGCAAGCAAGTCGGGTGTGGACCATTTGCCTGCCATGTAGTCTTCTCCCAATCCCACGTCACCGTGGGTGATCAGGCGATCAATGACATCCCACTGCAGCAATGTCATTTCCGCATGCACACCGTCTTGTTTTCCTTCATGGCGCGTCGTCTTTCCATCTGGCCATGTAAGCGATAACGAACCGAACTGGAGAGATTTCAACGCCTGCAGAAAAAGATTACGGTGAATTGCGCTCGTCTTTTCCGTTAACTTTTCCCGGGACACCAGGTGCCCGCCTTCCGGCAAGGATTCCCTACTCATGCCTTTCCATCCTTACGCTGTTCCCAGCAAGTTTCAGTGGGTTAAAAAGTAGGTAAACTATCATTTATTAGGCAACTGCTGTTCGTCAAACCTTATCGGAAACTGCGACGCTTGCAGGAGTTACCGGAACTACGGAAGTCTTTTCCGGCCATCCGGACTTACTCCTGTATTTCCGGATGATCTTGGCTTACTTCGGCCCGGGTCGGTAGCTCTGAAATTCCCGGAATCCCTCTCACAAACCCTCCGGCTTCACAAACCCTGCCAGCCCGGCCTCCTCCAGCAACCGCGCAAACCGGATCGTGGTCAGATCCGTCCCCGGTGCGCCGATGACCTGCACATTGAATGGCAAGCCATCCGTGGTACGCCCGATGGGTACCGAAGTGGCCGGCAGGCCCAGCAGGGTGGCGAAGGCGATCCAGCAGAACTGGTCCATATAGGCCCGTGGCTGGCCGGCGACGGTGATGCGCCGCTTGAATACCGGGTGGCTATGGTCGTGCCGGATGGCGGTGGTGGGTGTGACCGGGGTGAGCAACACATCCACCTCCCGGAACAGGGATTCGATTTCCGCCCGCATTTTCTCACGCATTTCGCTCCAGGCCACCCACTGGTAAACGGGCTGATTCACACCTCGCCCGTATTCACCGATAAACGGGGTCATGGGTCCGAGAAACTTCAGCCAGGGTTCGAGCCGGGCGATCCATCTCATCTGCCGGCGCTGGGCGGGTTTCAGGGAGGTGCTGAGCAGGCTGCCCAGCAGGTTGAAGTAGGCGGGCAGGATATGCTCCAGGCTGAGCAGGGGGTGGCTGGCTTCGGTCACCAGGGCGCCCCTGTCGGCCAGGGACTTGCCCAGGGTGCGATAACCCCCGGTGAGCTCATGCTCCACTGGGCACAGCGGATCCTCCAGCCATAAACCGACCCGGGCCTGATCGAGGGTCTGCAGTCCGGACGGCGCCATGTTCAGGGCCCAGCTGCGCTCCTCCGAGGGCCGGGGCCCGGCAATGACCTTCAACAGCAGCTCGAGATCCCGGGCATTGCGGGCCATGGGGCCGCCCTCGACCAGATCCGGTCGGGACTGGGTGCCGGGCGGGCCGGGAATGTGGCCGCGGAAGGAAACCAGCGAGCGTGTGGGCTTGTGGCCGAACACTCCGCAGAAATGCGCAGGTGTGCGGATGGAGCCGGCCAGATCACTGCCCACTTCCAGGGGCGTCATGCCGGCCGCCAGTGCCGCAGCGGCACCACCGGAGGACCCGCCGGGTGTGTGGGCGGGGTTGTGGGGGTTGTTGGTTACCCCAAACAGCTTGTTGTAGCTCTGCAGGTCGGTGGCATAGATCGGCACATTGGTCTTGCCCAGTATGATCGCCCCGGCGTCCTCCAGGCGTTGCACTACATCAGCGTGGGTTTCCGGCCTGTGGTTGCTGAGCGCCGGCGCACCTGCGGTACAGGCCATGCCTGCCACTTCCCAGGTATCTTTCAGGGTAAGTGGTAAGCCATGCAGTGGGCCCTTAACAGTATTTGCCGCGCGTTGCTTATCCGCTTCGCGGGCGCTGGCCAGTGCGCTGTGTTCATCCAGCGCCACAATCGCGTTGATGGCAGGGTTCTGGTCCCGGATTCTGTCCAGTAAGGCGGTAACCAGTGCTTCGCTGGTCAGGGTCCCGGCCTCCAGTTGTCCCAGGAGTTCATGGGCCGGCTGATAGTGCAATTGAAGGTGCAGTGCATCCATGAGTGCTCTCTTTATTGTGGATTTAACGGACAAATACCGGTTGCTCAGGGCAATTCATCACGCCAGTGTTTTACTTTCACCTGTCCCTTGATGGCATCGATGACTTCAATAATCAGGTTGATCAGAGCTTCGTTCTGAGCCTCATCTTCCCGTGCCTCACCGGGGTTTGGCAGGAAAACATTGACAATGTCCTCAATGAAGGCGTGATTGGAGGCCGAGGCGAGGTCTTCCAGAATCTGGTGGATGACATGGGCAACGATGTCTCCCACGGCCTCTTCAAGGGTTTCCTGGATGGTGGGGCCAACCACCGGCAGAAATTTCAGCCGTGACAGCTCCAGATTCTGTTTAAGGGCATTATCGACCCTGTCCTCCAGATAGCTTCTGAGGGCGCCGCGGTTGGGCACATACCCCTCCTGGGCCGCCTCGGCAACCCGCCTGGAAATCCAGTCGGACAGCATGTCGCGCCGGGGGTAGAGAATGTCCAGTTGTATCTTTTCAAACAACGGAGACCCGCGCTTGACCTCTTCCTGCACACCGCTGAGCACCTTGAGTACGATCCGGTCCGACAGTTCTTCCATAAAGGCTTCGTAGTAGAAGTTAACGAACCGGTAGATTTTGGTGTTGGTAACATCAATGATCTTGTACTGATGCAGGCGGTAGATGATGGAGATCACCCGCAGAATACGAAGGAACCGCAGGCTGCCAACGGGGATACAGCCCACCAGGTCGTACCAGTGGATAAAGGGGTAAAAATACCAGCGGTCATAGATCCTGGCCTTGATGGCGTAGCCCCAGCGGACGAAAAATTCGGTCAGGAAGATGGCAACGAAGATCAGATCGTAAAAAATGAATCGTTCGTGGATCGGCTGGTAGAGGGACTGGATCGCCGGTGCCTGCTCTTTCAGCAGATTCTGAATGGCGACAAAGCTGTAGATCGAGTCCCAGATGATAAACGCCAGGTTGATAATCAGCAGGCCCAGCATCAGGAAATCGATGATGAACCAGATGAGCTGGTGGCTGGATTTGAGGTTGTCCCGATTTATCTTCAGCATTCGCCAGGGTCCGGTTTGTAGCTAAGTATCTGACAGGTTAGCTTATTTCAGCGCCACAAACGACTCGCCCTGACGCCAGTGCCCGGAGGCCGTTCGGCCAACGGCGGATTAACTTGACCGTGCGCCATTAAACTCCCACGCTTGAACGGAAATCCTTCTTGTTACCACCAACACTGAAATAGCCGGATGCTATCAATCTACCAAGCTGTGAATTCGGGCCGGATCCGGCTTTGTGTGGCTCTGCTTTTCTGCATACCTGCGTGGGCTTCCGCGCAACAGGTGGACGTGCGGATGGAGGGGGATTACCCGGACCTCAGGAAAAATGCGGAGGCTTTTATCGGTGAAGTGGAAGGCCGCAGTGCCGGAAATCTTCGCCGGTATGCGCCCACGGCGGTCAGTCAGGCGCGGCAAGCGTTGCGGGCTCTCGGCTATTACAGCCCGACGATTGATTGGCAGCTTAAGGAAGGTGACGCGGACACAGCCGCAAAGCTTGTATTGACCATCAGTCCCGGAGAGCCCGTGAGGGTCACCTCCCGGACGGTTGAAATCAGGGGCGCGGCGGCGTCCGATGAGCGGTTTGGCGCCGATCTCCCGGTTACCCCCGCGGAAGGCGATATTCTCAATCACGGCCAGTATGCAAACCTCCGGGACACCATCCAGACACGGGCCCGCCGCCGGGGGTATTTTGATGGCAGGTTTGTCACCCGCACCCTGGAGGTGGACCCGGCAACCCGGAGTGCTACTGTCACCCTGATTTATGACAGCGGCGAGCGGTACCGTCTCGGCGAGGTCACGTTTGAGGAAGACCACTGGTTCGAAACCGGTCTTCTGAGGCAGTTCGTCACCTTCGAGCCGGGTATTCCCTACCATTCCGACGAAATTGCCAGACTCAACAGCAACCTGCAGAACAGCGGCTACTTCAGTGGTGTGGATATTGACGCCTCTCCGGCCCGTGCCGAAAACGGGACAATTCCGGTGCGCGTTGCGCTCACCAGGCGGGAGGCTCGCTCGGTGGCGGCGGGTGTCGGCTTTTCGACCGATGTGGGTCCCCGTTTCCGGGGCACCTGGAGGGAACACTGGATCAATCCCATGGGCCACAAGCGCGGTGCCGAGACGGAACTTTCGGTGCCGAGACAGAACCTGAGCACCTGGTATGAATTGCCGCTGGATCCGCCGATGACAGATCTGATCCGACTCACCGCTGGCTATCAGCGAGAAGATATCGAGAATGTCGAATCGGAACTGCTGACCCTGGGCCAGCAGTGGCAGCATCAGCTTGATAACGGCTGGTTGCAGGTGTTGTCTTTGCGCTGGGAGGGTGAGCGTTTCAACATCGGAAACGATGAGAAAGGCACGAGTACGCTTCTTCTGCCGGGGGCCGGGTACTCCAGAATTCATACCGACTCGCCGCTGGATCCGTCCCGGGGATACCGGTTGCAGTTCGATGTCACGGGTTCCCACCGGGCAGCGTTGTCCGATGTGGATATCCTGCACGTGAATGCTCTGGCAAAGGGGTTGTTTACCCTGGCGGACAAACACAGATTCCTCGCCCGGTTTCAGGCGGGCTTGGTGGCTACCAACCGGTTCGAGGATGTGCCGCCGTCGTTGCGGTTCTTCGCGGGGGGGGACCAGAGTGTCCGCGGGTATGGCTATGAAACCCTGTCGCCGGAGAACGATAATGGTGTGCCGGTGGGCGGGCGTTACCTGATGGTTGGCAGTGGCGAGTACCAGTACCAGTTTGCCGACAAGTGGCGTGCAGCCCTGTTTGTGGATCACGGTAACGCGATCAACGATTTGAGCGACCCACTGGCGACCGGCGCCGGTGTTGGCATTCGCTGGATCAGCCCGGTCGGGCCGCTGCGGCTGGATATTGCCAAGGGGCTGAACCCCGAGTTTGGCGGGGACTGGCGCATTCACTTTTCCATGGGGCCCGAGCTGTGACGCAGACACCGGAAACATCGGCAGACAACAATCAGGCGCCGCAGACCAGACCCCGTCGCTTCCGGTTCTGGCTGCTTCTGGGTCTGGGCATCTTGCTGCTGGTGCCCGTGTTACTGCTGGCGGCTGTTCTGCTTGCCCTGCGATCGGAGACGGGTACTGCCTGGGTGATTGACCAGATTCCGGGCTTGCAGGCCGAAAATGACCGCGGCTCGCTGTTTGGCCAATGGCAGGCCGATCACCTGGAATGGCGGGGTTATGGGGTTGAGTTGATTGTCGAGGCGCCGCTGGTGGACTGGTCGCCCTCGTGCCTGTTCAGTAAGCAGTTGTGCCTGGAAATGCTGCAGGCGGAAAAGCTCGAGGTTACCCAGCTGCCTCCGGCCGAAAAATCCGGGGCTGGTGGGGTAATATCCCTGCCTGGAGTTGATCTGCCCCTGGGCCTGAAAATCAGCAACGTAAGAATGGGGCCGTTCAACTTTAATGGCACCAGGATATGGGACCGGTTTGAACTGGATGCCGGTGGTTCCGGGGCCGACTGGAACATTGATCATGCCTGGTATCAGCTCGATGACACCACCGTTGCTGTGTCGGGACGGATCGAAACCCGCAGGGAGTGGCCCGTCAGTCTGCAGGTTACGGCAGATCTGCCGCCACCCTACGGTGACGACTGGACCCTGGATGCCACGCTTTCGGGCAGCGTCCGGGATTTGATGGTCACGGGCAGCAGTCGTGGTTATCTGGATGCCGAACTGTCGGGCAAAGTCGAGCCGCTTGATCCGGCGCTGCCAGCGCGGATCAGGGTGACTTCGAAGCAGTTCCTGGCGGTTGAGGCGCTGCCCGCGACCCTCACGCTCAAGGACTGGTTTGTCGAAGCCAATGGCAGTCTGCGGAAAGGCTTCCGTACCCGGGGGCAGGCCAGACTGCCAGGTACAACCGGACCGGTGCAGCTTTCTCTGGAAGGCCTGGTGACCACTCAGAGTGCAAAGAATATCCGTATTGAGCTGGCCACTGACAGGGAAGCCGGGACAGGTCAGGATACCGTAGTGGCGACAGGTACTGTGGACTGGCGCCAGGGCCTGGCTGCCAATGCGGATTTACGATTGCGCGGGTTTCCCTGGTATACCCTGGTTCCCGGCCTTGAACCACCAGCGGTTTTGCTTCGCTCGCTGGATGGCTCGGCGTCCTGGCGCGAGGGAAGCTACCACGCGGAACTGACCGCAGGTGTTGATGGCCCTCAGGGCAGCGCCGAAATATCGACTACCGTAGACGGCGACACGCAACAAACCACACTGACCGATCTGATGGTCAGCACCGGCGCCGGTTCCCTGACCGGCAATGGCTCGGTGAATTTTTCCGGGCCCCTTGCCTGGCAGGCGGCGCTTCAGCTTGAGGGATTCAATCCGGGGTACTGGATGCCGGTTCTCGAAGCCAGTCTCAGCGGTGATGTAACTACCGAAGGGCAGTTCCGGGACGGTTCGATCCCCGCCATGAATGCGAGCTGGAGCCTGGAGGGTGACTGGCGCACCCATCCGGCTGTCCTGGCAGGCCGCCTTGATACCTCCTCAGGAAGCTGGGAGCTGTCGGGCCTGGAAATGTTAATAGGCGACAACCGGTTAGAGGGTAGTGGGACCTGGGGCAACGCCATTCGCGGTGACCTGGCCCTGAGCATGCCAGAGCCCGAAGCATTACTGTCCGGCCTGGCGGGGCGTCTGGAGGCGAAGCTGAAGGCAGGAGGTACGCTGGAAGACCCGACCGGAGAGCTGACGGCAAATGCCCGTGACCTGCGCTGGCGGGACGAATTCTCTTTAGAAAACCTGAATCTGGAGGCGCGCCTCGAATCTGGCCTTCGGCTCATGAGCCAGGTGGAGGCGGGTAACCTCCGCGCATTCGGGCAGGAACTGGAAACGCTTGTCCTGGAAGCGAGTGGCAAACAGGAACAGCACAGGCTGACCATCAGCGCCAGCCACACCGAGGCAAATCTGGAGCTCGGATTTGAGGGTGGCGCCGGGGCGGATTGGAGGACCTGGCAGGGGGCGCTGTCCACGGGTGTTATCGCCCTTCCCGGGCAATCCCAGCGCTGGCAACTGGAATCGCCGGCGGCTCTGGACTACAGCGCAGGAGGCGAGCTTACCTTTGGCAATCACTGCTGGCGCTGGCAGCAGAGCGCGGTCTGTGCTGACGATCAGACACTGCTTCCCGTGCCCCGTCTTGCCTATCGTATAGACCGGTTCCCGGCGCAGGCCCTGGCGCCGCTGCTGCCGGAGACCCTGCGCTGGAATGCCCGGATAAACGGAGAAGTCAATTTTACGACGACCGATGCCGGACCTGATGGGCGGATCTTCCTTGATGCCGGAGACGGCGAGTTTCAGTTGCTGGTGGATGGTGAATGGGAGTCCCTCTCCTATGATGCGCTGACAACTGAGGTTGGTCTCAAGCCCGGGCAGGCCAGTCTGGCGGCCCGTCTCTCCGGCCCGAAGCTGGGTGACGTTGCCCTCGATATGGCGATGGATCCAAACTCGGAAGATCGTATTGTCGACGGAACCTTCCAGCTCGACGGGCTCGATATTGCCCTCGCCGGTCTGCTCTCGGGACTCCAGGAAGTTGCCGGCCGGGTGGATGGTAGAGGCCGTATCTCAGGCCCCCTGATGGGACCCGCTGTAAACGGGGTGCTGCACCTGACCAACGGCAGGGTGTCGGATCCCCGGCTACCAGTGCCAATGGAAGAGGTGGTTGCCAGCCTTGATTTTGCGGGCTATTCCGCCAAGCTCAGCGGCCGGATTCAAAGTAATTCCAGAAGCCGGACGATCATCGATGGTGAGTTTGACTGGCAGCAGGCACCCCGGGGTGAAATCACCATTTCCGGCAGCCGTTTGCCGTTTAACCTGGAGCCCTATGCCCAACTGGAGGTGGAGCCTGATCTCACTATTGCGTTCCGGGAGGGCTCCCTTCAGGTGTCCGGAGCCATTGGGGTTCCGAGAGGCACTATTGAGATCAAGGGATTGCCGGCGCAGGCGGTTTCGGTGTCGGAGGATGAAGTCATCGTGGGGGTTGAACGGGAGGCGCCCGTTGTTCGCTCCCTGAACATGGATGTCAAGGTTGTGGTGGGCGAAGACAAGGTCACGTTCGCGGCATTCGGGGTAACCGGTGATCTTGAGGGAACTCTGCGGATCGGTAATGACATGGACGCGCGCGGCACACTTCAGTTGGTTAATGGCCAGTACGAGGCTTATGGTCAGGAGCTTGAGCTGAGGCGGGCCCGACTGCTGTTTGTCGGTAATCTGACCCAGCCTTATCTGGACATTGAAGCAGTGCGGACCGTTGATACGGTTGTTGCCGGCATTCGCCTGAGCGGACCCGTGCAGTCGCCCGAGACGGAGGTCTTCTCCAATCCCGATATGCCGCAGACAGACGCGCTGTCCTATGTCATTCTGGGCAGGGCACCCCAGAGCCGGGGCGATGAGGGGCAGATGAGCCGGGCGGCGCTGTCGCTGGGGCTGACCCAGGCGAACAAGGTTACAGGGCAGATTGGTGAGGAGTTTGGCATTCGACAACTGACGCTCGAGGCAGAGGGTTCGGGTGAGCAGACATCGGTGGTGGCCAGTGGCTATCTGACCGATGAACTGAGTGTCCGGTATGGCGTGGGGATTTTCGAGCCGATTACTACCGTCGCGCTGCGGTATGACCTTGGCAAGAATATTTACCTGGAAGCCGCCAGTGGTCTGGCGGCTTCTCTGGATATCTTCTATACCCGGGATTTCTGAGCTCAGTCCAGCTCAAAGGTGGCACTGACCGAAGCCCGGATTTCCCGTTCACCCACGCTGGATACAGTATCCGACATTGCTTTGGCTTCCGCCATCATCATTGGCACGGGACGATGGCCGCCATTGACGTTGATGGTTACGACATCCCCGCAGGTCTGGTCCAACTGGCCTGCCACGAAACTGCAGCGGGCTTTGGCGTCGGCAATGGCCCTGGCCAATGCCTCCTGTTCCAGGCCCGTTTCATCGGAGTGGAAAAACTGGTGTGGCCCCAGGCTATAGTCCAGTCCCAGGGCCTGAGCCTGCTGCAACAAGGGGTTAAGCAGCGTCAGGTCATTGATGCTGAAGCTGATGGTCTGGGAGGCCACGGCCTGCTTTTGCGGATCTTCGCCCCGTGCTTCGGGGGGCAGGGTGCGGGTATAAAGGTGGACGGTGGAGTCGGAATATTCCCCGAGCTGGTCCCGATAGCGGCGGATGCCGTCTCGCCATTGGGCCACCAGAGCCGCCACCTGTTCCGTCGCCTTCCGCGGGAGTGCATGTTCGGCGCTGGCGGTAAACTGAAGCCGTGCACTGTCCGGCTCATAGCGAACACTGCCCTCGCCGGTAAGGGTGACTTCCCCCGCCAGGGTCAGAGCCGGCACCATCAGTGCCAGGGTAAGAAGACAACGGGACTCTTGGTTCCGTCCGGCCATGGAAGTTCCTCCTGTGCATACAGCATTGATATCAGGCCTCGCCGGTATCCGGTTCCAGGCGTGCCAGTTTGAATCGGCGGGCGGCGTCCACAAAATTGCGGAAGATGCGTCTGTGCCCACTGTGGTAAAGCAAATACTCTGGATGCCACTGAATGCCCATCAGCCACTGGCCCCGAGTGTTTTCAATGGCCTGAACAAACAGATCGTTGTCGACGGCGGTAACGCGCAGGTTTCGGCCCAGGCGCTTGATGGTCTGGCTGTGAATCCGGTTGGCACCGATCACCGGGGAATCCATCACCTGCCGTAGCCGGCTGGGTTCAACCAGACGAACCGTCTGTAGTGGTAACAACAGAGGGCGATGCCGTGTGTTCACTCGCAGAGGTGTCACGTTCTGGCACAGGGATCCGTTGTGGAAAACGTTGATGAACTGGGCGCCGCGGCAGATGCCGAGCACAGGTATGCCAATTCTTTCCGCCTGCTCCAGCAGCGCCTGGTCGGTGGCATCCCGTTTGCGATCATAGCGCGCGGTTACCTGCGACTCCTGGCCATAGCGCTCCGGATGAACATGGGTGCCGCCGGAGAGCACCAGTCCGTCCAGTAGTGAGACGTCCACCCGGGAGCCCGGACGAATGTAGTAGGTCCGGGCACCATGCAGTCTCAGGCCGAGGCCGATCAGCCGATGTGCCAGGCTCTTTCGTGCGGGGCCGCTGATGCCGATGGTCAGTCCCGGTATTTCCGGTTCCCGGTCGGGGGTTTCAGGCGGCTCAGACATAGCCCTTCCTGGCCAGCCAGTCTTCGGTGGTTTCCTGCCAGCTGTGGGTCAGATTATGCAGGTTGAGTTTACCGCCTTCACGGAACAGAGCGCGCATCTCCGACAGATCGTCCGGATTGCTGGCTAATTGTTCGAGCACCACCCAGTCATTCCAAACGGATGAGAAATGCCAGCCCGGGTTGTTGATATCGCAATCCGGAAGCCGGTAATGCAGGGTTGGCCGGCTTTTGATTCTCGGGTCCCGAACGTGGCGATCCAGCCGTTCATGATCGAGATGGGCAAACAGGGGCAGAAGGTCCAGGGCCCTGTTCCGGGTTGGATTGAACTCCAGGTAATCGTCCATCAACTGCGGCAGTTCCGGCTGGTAGTCGTCTTCCATGAGCAGTTCGGTATATCGGCTGTGCCAGGGTTCGATATAGGTCGTGAACTTGCGGCTGACATCAAGCTGGTGCCTGGCCTTGAGCCAGTCGTACAGCAGGGTGAAGGCCTGGAAATAACGCACCAGCGTTGCCGGCCTGAGGTCCGGCAGCTCGGGATTGAGCTGGAGGCCGAAGGCGAAGTAGATCGCCTCACGGCTGCCAAGGGCGCCGGCCTCGCGGAGATTATCGACCAGAGATTCGACCGTTTCCAGACTGGTAAATGGCAGCGGCGGGCTGATGATTTCCAGTGGCACGATCCGTTCCGCGGCGGCATCGATCACATCCATGGCCTGGCCGCCCAGTTCCCGAATCGAACGGGGAAGCCGCTCATCGGCCAGATCAAGCTCCTTGATGGGGGCGGAATCCAGTTCAATCGTGAATTCACCCAGCTCTGTCTTCAGTGTTGTCACGTACCGCGACCGGAGGACCGGTGTTCCTCCCAGAAGCTTTGCGGCAAGAGCCACCAGTTCGTCGTAGCCCAGACCGGACATTTCAATTTCAACGCCAACCCTGCGCTCCTTTCCATCCGCGGTTTTCAGAACATCGGGCATCCTGCAGGCCTTGGTCCGTGTCATGGTGCTCCCTGGTAGGTAGTGAGTCATGGCCCCACCATATCACACCGGCATTGATCGTCATCCTTAAGCACTGGCAAGAAAATCAGGGTGTCGACTTTACACTGGATAAAACACTGTATATAGTCAAATGACTGTATATAAAAACAGGTTGGCCGGCGCCCCACGGGGCACCCCTCTTTCAAAACCGAAATACCGGCCCTGATCAAGCGGAGTCGCTCAATGAAGCTTACAGCAAGGCAGTCCCAGGTACTGGACATCATCCGCCGATACGTTGACGAGACCGGCTATCCGCCCACCCGGGCAGAAATTGCGGCCGAGCTGGGTTTTCGTTCAGCCAATGCCGCCGAAGAGCACCTGCGGGCGCTGGCCCGCAAGGGCGCCATTGAAATGGTGCCCGGGGCAAGCCGGGGCATCCGTCTGCCCGAGGCAGAAGAGGATCTGGGTTTGCCGGTGATTGGTCAAGTGGCCGCCGGCAGTCCGATACTGGCGCAGGAGCACATTGAGGATCACTGCACCCTTCGGCCGGAGTTCTTTTCACCACCGGCTGATTACCTGCTCCGGGTACGGGGTATGAGCATGAAGGACATTGGTATTCTGGACGGCGATCTGCTGGCGGTTCACAGCACCCAGGATGTCCATAACGGCCAGGTGGTCGTTGCCCGGGTGGGTGATGAAGTCACGGTTAAGCGTTTTCGCAAGGAAGGCCCGAAAGTCTACCTGATCGCCGAGAATGACGAGTTTGCGCCCATCGAAGTAGACCTGAAAGAACAGGAACTGTTCATTGAAGGTCTGGGTGTGGGTGTTATCCGTCGCTCTGATCTTCACTGATCAGGCCGGATAACCACGGATTTATTGAGAAACGGGTGAATTATGGAACAACTGAGCTTTAACCAGAATCTGGCATACCAACACAACGCTCTGTCCTGTTCAGTGCCGGCAGCGGCCGCCGGCGAGCGGCGTTCCGTCATTCGCGCCCGACGCACCCCGGACGCCACGGAAGCGCCTGCTGCCGGAAATGTGACTGAAATTATCCTGCCGCAGGGGCAGGTGGAAAACTTCCAGTTGCTGCTGCCTATGCTGACTCAATTGAACCAGGAGAACCGCTGGCTGGCGTGGATTGACCCACCTCAAGCTCTGGTCAGCAAATGGCAGACGATGCACGGGATTATTGCCGGAGAGCTGCTGGTGCTCCGCTCAACCACGGAATACCCTGCGCAGGAACTGGCTGAGCGCGCCCTGAGCGCAGGTACTTGCCATGCGGTTGTCATGTGGACCCGGAAACTGGGCCGTGTCGCCTTCAATTCCCTGCAAAAGGCGTCCGCACAGGGTAACAGTCACGGTGTGGTGTTAAGGCAGCGTTAATCGCTCAGTGCAGGGTGTAGGAGGGCTGGGCGTCCGGGGCGTCCAGTTCGTCGTCTTCCCAGTCGATATCGTGTGCAACATTGCCGACAGCTTCAATACCCGCGGCGATCATCGCCTTGGCAACGGACAGGTCGCGGTCTTCCATCATTTCCCGCGCTTCTTCCGAGAACGAGATCTTTACCAGCGGCGCACTGTCGTCGTCGATGCGGCGCAGGGCATAGTCGCCATTGGTCAGTTGTACAATTTCAAAAAACGATGGTGACATTCAGTAAACCTTTCAGTTGTTGGGATCCGGATAATGGACAGCCTTATGCACTTACCACTCGCTATGCTGTTCTTCCAGATCGTCGGCAAAGTGTTTGACGGCATTGAGTGTGTTCAGCAACGCCGGGGCAGACCGGTCCGGACCTGAGTCGGCGGATACCGCAATGACATTTTCCGTACTGACCGTTTTTCGGGTTGCCGGCGGCCGGCTCTGGGCCATTTCCAGCTGATCCAGATGGTTCCACCAGCTTCCGGCTCTGTGCTCAATCGCCCGCAGCCGGTTTACTTCGCTGGGCTCCTCTCCGATTGCCTTGGCCAGCTCGTCCAGTGTTGAAGGCTCTTCAGACTTTTTCTGGTATAGCCGGGCAATCATTACCAGCAGCAGGCGTCTGGACCTCAAGAGTAACTCCGTGGCCCCCTGTATCGCCGCTTCGCGACGTAACGCCTGCTCTGCTTCGTTGGGTGCGTGTTCCTCATTCCGGGCCGTTGCACGGTCAAGTTGACCGAGCAATGTCCGGGCAAGGAACAGTTTCTGCGAAACCAGTGAATGCCATTGTGAGGCCATGAAACACCTGCAATCCCGGAACCTGGGCTTAACCCCGGAAAATTAATCCGCCACTATACCATTTCTGACAGAAAATTTCTGCAGCTGTCTTTCGCAAAGGGTAGCGCAAAGGGTGGTCGCAAAGGGTCGCAGAGAGGATTTACAATATCAGTTATTACCGTGAGCCGGTATTCTGGACTACCATGGAAACGACTTACCACCTCAAGGCGGAGCGGTACTGCACCGACGGCCTGGCGCGACGTTGATTTGAAAGGAGAATTCAATGGCAGATCCTCAGGCTCAACTGGAACACCTGGACCGGCTGATGGCAGATCTCGGTCGCGCGCTGGCGGACAGGGACTGGGACGCACTGGCACAGCTGAACAACAAGGTTCAGCCTGCAGTTGAGCCTCTGATGGCTGCCCTGGAGGCTGGAGAGCTGGAACCGGAGCCGGTGCGGCACCGGCTGGAGCAACTGCAGCAGTTTATTGACGCTGCGGATGAATCCGCCCGCACTGCCCGCAAGGAAGCGGAAGCCGGCCTCAAAGGTGTCAACCGGAACCGCAGCGCGGCCAGGGCCTATCAAAACATATCTTCAAATCCGCGAAAATAGCGTCATAAAATTGACTCAGTCGTCCTTACAGTCTTAAATACCGCACAAATCCCTCAAGAGATTCTGTTGAATGTCTAAAAATAACAAAGTGCTGGTGCTGAGCGAGGATGATTCAAGATTGCGGGACATGGTCACCATTCTTGAATTCATTGGTGAGGAGCAGGTCCTTGCCGGCGACGAAGCGAAGGCGCTTTTGAGCAGTGGCGACGAGGAGAGCCTTTCGGATATTTCCACGGCGGTGGTGAACGGCGAAGATGCCGGTGCCGCCGACAACATTACAGCTCTGTGCAAGGCGGTTAAGGGGGTTCCTCTGCTTTTGCTGGGCCATCCGGAGCTCAGGGGCGTGTCCGATGATGACAGCGCCCGTATTATTGCCCGCATAGAATGGCCGCTGAACTATACCAAGTTCGTGGATTCGCTTTACCGTGCGCAGGTCTACCGGGATCAGTTCAGCCGTTCCCGGGAGCGCGGCCAGCAGCGAGGCCTTCAGCTTTTCCGGAGCCTTGTGGGCACCAGTCGCAAGGTTCAGCATGTACGGCAGCTGATGGAGCAGGTGGCCGACAAGGACGTGAGTGTCCTGATTACCGGTGAATCCGGTACCGGCAAGGAAGTAGTGGCCCGCAACCTTCATTATCATTCTTCCCGCCGTGACAAACCATTTGTACCCGTGAACTGTGGCGCCATTCCCGCCGAGTTGCTGGAAAGTGAATTATTCGGCCATGAGAAAGGCGCCTTTACCGGGGCGATTACCGCCCGGGTGGGGCGTTTTGAGTTGGCAGAGGGAGGCACCCTGTTTCTGGATGAAATCGGGGATATGCCGCTCAATATGCAGGTTAAAATTCTGCGGGTTCTGCAGGAGCGCACGTTCGAACGGGTGGGTAGCAATCGCACCCAGTCGGCGGATGTCCGGGTCATTGCAGCAACCCACAAGCACCTCGAGGACATGATTGAGGCCGGGGATTTCCGGGAAGATCTTTATTACCGGCTGAACGTGTTTCCGATCGAAATGCCGTCGTTGCGTGAGCGGGTGGAAGACATTCCCCTGTTGATTAACGAG
Source organism: Marinobacter sp. B-21 (assembly GCF_056857895.1). NCBI lineage: Bacteria > Pseudomonadati > Pseudomonadota > Gammaproteobacteria > Pseudomonadales > Marinobacteraceae > Marinobacter > Marinobacter sp. B-21. The sequence goes on along the minus strand of NZ_JBSXNZ010000088.1, from coordinate 353,827 downwards.
CTGATCTCCCGGATGGAAAAGGAGAAGCGCGGCTCCCTGCGGATGAATTCGGCGGCGATCATGAGTCTCTGTCGCCATGAATGGCCGGGCAACGTGCGTGAGCTGGCCAATCTGGTGGAGCGACTGGCCATCATGCATCCTTACGGCGTCATCGGTGTGCAGGAGTTGCCCAAGAAATTTCGGTATGTTGACGATTACGATGAGAACCGGCCGGTTGAGGACACCGGAATGCCTTCGGGTATACCCGGGCTGGTGGGGCTGGATGCACCAGCGCTGCTGCCAGTGAACGGGATTGATCTGAAGGACTACCTCTCGAACCTTGAGAAGCAGCTGATCCAGCAGGCTCTGGACGAGGCGGGCGGCGTGGTCGCTCGGGCCGCCGAAAAGCTGCGAATCCGGCGCACAACCCTGGTGGAGAAGGTGCGCAAGTACGGGCTTCGGGAGGAGGAGTCCGAAGAGTCCTGAAACCTTTTTTAGGGGTGACAGCGTTTCCAGCAATGGCGTCAAAGGTTCGTAACCTGAGGCGCCGTTCTCGTTTCTGGCCGACGTAAAATTGTCATCCCCCTTCCAGGTAATTCCCTTTCTGTCTGAAATATATAGAAAAATTCAAGTTGGCACGGTGCTGGCTTAACAACCTGCAAACGAAGCATCCGAACAATACGGCCCAGGCCGATGGGCCGATCGGGGAGTCAGGTTATGAGTCAGGCACAGTTTGTGATTCAGTCCGAAGCGGGCGGCGCAAAGGCCAACGCGGCGGCGGACGTTAACGACAAGGTTACAGCGTTGTTTCCGCAACAGGACGATGAGGCGGTGGATTCCGCCCTGGAACTGTTTAACCGGATGTCGCGCCAGATCACCGACTCTTACCGCACTTTGGAATCCCGGGTTAACCAGTTGTCCGGTGAGCTGACCCAGGAATCGCTGCAGCGCCAGCAGGAGCTGGAGGAAAAGGAGCAGCTTGCAGACCGGTTATCTACCCTGCTCAATGCGCTGCCCGCCGGTGTGGTTGTGCTCGACAGCCAGGGCGTGGTGACCCAGACCAATCCCGCTGCCATCGCCTTGCTGGGGGAACCCCTGGACGGCGCCCGCTGGGTTGATGTGATCCGGCGCTGCTTCGCGCCGCGCCGGGATGACGGCCACGAGGTATCTCTGAGTGATGGCCGCCGGGTCAGCATTGAAATCCGGACCATGGAAAACCAGCCCGGGCAGCTGATTCTGCTCACCGACCTGACTGAAACCCGCCATCTGCAGGCACAGCTGGCCCACGCCCAGCGACTGACCGCCATGGGCAGGATGGTGGCGTCTCTCGCTCACCAGATTCGCACGCCGTTGTCAGCCGCCATTCTTTACGGTGGCCACCTCAGCCAGGAAGACCTGGATGAAGAGATGCGCCAGCGTTGCGCATCCCGTTTAATGTCCCGCCTGACCCATCTCGAGCAACAGGTGCGGGATATGCTGATTTTCGCCCGCGGTGAAACCCGGCTCGCCGAGGAGCTCTCTGCCGGCAAACTGGTTTCCGCATTGGCCTCAGCGGTCGAAGGGTTAAGGCCGGTACCCGGTGCGGAGGTGACCCTCCAGGATGACGTTTCCGACGAGTGCCGCCTGATGTGTAACCGCGACGCTCTTGTTGGCGCCTGCACCAATCTTGTCAATAACAGTCTCGAAGCCGGCGCCAGTCGCGTTGCTGTGCAGGTGGCGGAGGAGGCCGGAGAGCTGGTGATCCGGGTCCGGGATAACGGCCCGGGGTTTCAGCCCGCTGAAGCAAGCCGGCTGGCAGAGGCCTTCTACACCACCAAATCCCATGGCACGGGTCTCGGGCTTGCGGTGGTGCAGGCAGTCGTCAAGGCGCATCAGGGGCGCTTTGCCATTGAATCGCCGGAGCAGGGCGGTGCTGTCGCCACTTTGCGTTTACCGCAACTGCGTAACAAATACTGATCGGAGGCAACCATGGCCAAGGCCCAGATTCTGATTGTTGAGGATGACCATGACCTGCGGGAAGCGCTGGTCACCACGCTGGAGCTGGCGAAGTTCCGTGTCCGGGAAGCGTCGAGCGCCAGTGAGGCGCTGGAGCGGCTGGCGGAGTCCCCGGTCGATATGGTGGTCAGTGACGTCAACATGCCGGGTCTGTCCGGGCATCAGCTGCTGGCTGAGGTGCAGCGTCTTTATCCCGGTTTGCCGATGATGCTGATCACCGCCTATGGCCAGATCAGCGATGCGGTGTCTGCCATGCAGGCGGGCGCCACCGATTATCTGGTCAAACCGTTCGAGCCGCAGTTCCTGGTGGATGCGGTCAGCAAGGTTGTAGGCGGCGGACGCCAGAAATCCGGTGATGAACCGGTGGCTGAAGATCCGATCAGCAAGCGCATGTTCCAGCTCGCCACGAAAGTGGCCAGCAGTGATTCCACGGTGATGATCTCCGGCGAAAGCGGAACCGGTAAGGAAGTGCTTGCCCGTTTCATCCACCAACAGTCCCCCAGGGCCGGTCAGCCATTTGTGGCCATTAATTGCGCGGCGATTCCCGAGAATATGCTGGAAGCGATTCTGTTTGGCCACGAGAAGGGCGCCTTTACCGGAGCCGTGGCTTCTTCGCCGGGTAAGTTCGAGCAGGCCAACGGCGGCACTATTCTTCTGGATGAAATCTCAGAAATGGATCTGGGGCTTCAGTCCAAGTTGCTGCGGGTGTTGCAGGAACGGGAAGTGGAACGTGTGGGCGGTCGAAAGACCATCAGCCTGGATGTGCGGGTGGTGGCTACGACCAACCGGGATCTGGCGGATTACGTTCGCGAAGGCAAGTTCCGGGAAGATCTTTACTACCGGCTGACTGTCTTCCCCATGCATTGGCAGCCCCTGCGGGAGCGGCCGTTGGACATCATGCCGCTGGCCACGTCGCTGCTGAAAAAGCATTGTGGGAAAATGAAGCTTACCGGGATCACCTTTGCACCGGATGCAAGGAACGCTCTGATGAACCATCGGTGGCCCGGGAATGTCCGGGAGCTGGATAATGCCATTCAGCGCGCCCTGGTGTTGCATCAGGGCAACGTGATTCACGCCGGCGATCTGTGCCTGGAGCTTGGTATTACCGGCCGGCCGGATATGCACAGCGCTGCGCCGGCTGAGGTTTCCCAATTCCGGCCGGTGGAGGATGTTTCCAGCCATTACGTGGCTGCAGTGGAACAGGCGCAGCCGCGGCACGATGAAGACTCTGAGGCGGCGGGATCTTTGGGCGATGATCTGAGGCAGCAGGAATTCCGTATTATCATCCAGACACTCCGGAAAGAGCGTGGGCGTCGCAACCGGGCCGCGGAGCAACTTGGGATCAGCCCCAGAACGCTCCGGTACAAACTGGCCCAGATGCGTGATGCCGGAATCGATCTGGATGCCGAGATGGCCATGGCCTGACCCACTGCAAGACGAACTCCTTCACTGGCACCCTTTTGGGTGCCGTTTTTCTTTGTCCTTTCTGTCATGGGCTCAAGTAACTCCCGGCGCGTCGTCAAAAGTCCGTCATTGATCCCCCGGTCTCCCAGAGAATATATCGTAACTGTCTGACGTATAATAATAAATTTCAGTTGGCCTGCTGATTGCTTAATTCGGAGTAACAGAGTCCCAGGAGCAATTCCGTCCGTGGCAGGACGGAGCCAGGAGAGAGTTATGGTTCAGCGCGCCGACATCAACAGTGTTTTGTCCGATATCCGGTCCCTGCGTTCACAAATGATGCAGAACCAGCGAGTCGAGCAGGATCAATCGGTTCGTGGCCGCGTCGACGGCCCCCGCCAGGTTCAGGAAACCCAGGAAACCCCCAGCTTCAGCGATATGCTGGGCAAGGCTGTGAACAACGTGAATGAACTCCAGCAAACCGCGGGTGAACTTCGCACTGCTTACGATATGGGCGACCCGAATGTGGACATAACCCGTGTTATGATCGCCGCCCAGAAATCCTCTGTCTCCTTCGAAGCACTGACCCAGGTACGCAATCGGGTGGTCCGGGCCTACGAAGACATTATGAACATGCCGATCTGATAACGGAGCAGAGTCATGGCCAGCGTACCCGCAGAAACCAACGCCTCCAATGTTCCGGCAGCCCGGGATGGCGACGCGCCGGAGAGCCGGAGCGATCTGTTCCTCGGGTTCAACCGACTGAACCTGCTGCGCCAGATTGGCCTGATGGTTGGTCTTGCTGCCAGCGTGGCACTGGGGCTGGCCGTGGTGCTCTGGGCTCAGGAGCCGAATTACCAGCCTGTGGTGGGGGATCTGTCCTCCTACAACCCGCAGGACGTTACCTCCATCCTTGAAAGCAATGGCATCGACTACAAAATGGACCCGCGCACCGGCGCTTTGCTGGTACCGTCGGATCAGGTCTACAACGCGCGGCTGAAGCTGGCGGCCGAGGGTGTGACCGACCGAAAAACCATGGGCTACGAGTTGCTCGACCAGGAGCGCGGACTGGGCACCTCCCAGTTCATGGAAACCATCAGCTACCGCAGAGGCCTTGAGGGTGAGCTGGCCCGCACCATTGCCAGCATGCGAGGTGTGCGCAATGCCCGGGTTCACCTGGCCATTCCCGAGCGCTCGGTTTTCGTCCGTGATGCCCGGGAGCCCTCTGCCTCTGTGTTTCTTGAAGTGTTCGCAGGCCGCCGGCCGGAGCACGAGCAGATCAGCGCGATTGTGAATCTGGTTGCTGGCAGCATTCCGATGATGAGCAAGGAACACGTGACTGTCGTGGATCAGAACGGCAACCTGCTCACCGGCAAGAAAAGCCAGGGTGATGCTGACAGGATGGCAGATCAGTATGACTACACCTCCAGGATTGAAGAACGGCTGACGCGCAGTGTCGCGTCCCTGATCTCACCGATTGTAGGCGATGGCCGGTATCGGGCAGAGGTCTCCGCGGATCTTGATTTCTCTTCTGTTGAGCAGGCGGAAGAGCTTTTCAATCCGGAGCAGCAAGCCGTACGAAGTGAGCGGGAGCTTACCGAACAGCGCGCGGCCGGGGCCTCGGGCGGGATTCCAGGTGCGCTGGCCAACCAGCCTCCGGCAGATGCGACGGTGCCAGAGCAGGCCGTCGGAGGAAATGGCGAAGGCGCTGCGCCCCCGCCGGTGAATGTTCGTCGCGAGTCGACACGGAATTATGAAATGGACCGCACGGTCAGTTACGTGCGCCAGGAGCTCGGCCGGATCAAACGAATTACCGTAGCACTGGCCGTGGACGACATGAGAGTGGTCGATCCCCAGACCGGTGAGGTCAGCTATGAGCCCTGGCCTGAGCAGGAATTGCAACGCCTGAGTATGCTGGTGCGGGATGCAGTGGGTTATTCAGCGGCAAGGGGCGACAGCGTTACCGTAATGAACACCGCATTCGCACCGGAAGAAACCGTTGAATTCGAGGCCCCGGGATTCTGGGAGCAGCCCTGGTTCTGGGATCTGATGAAGCAGGTGCTGGCCGGGCTGGTTGTTCTGGTTCTGGTGCTTGGCCTGCTGCGCCCGACCCTCAAGAGCCTTTCTGGCGGTGGCCAGCGGGAACGGGGCATGGATTCCGGTGATGGCGGTTATGGTGGTCTGGGCCAGATTGAAGGCGGTGATGAACTGCGCAAGGCCATGTCCTCACAGGATGACCTGCTTTTGCCGGGCGCGACAGACAGTTATGATAGGCAGCTGAATGCACTGAAAGGCCTGATCGCGGAGGACCCGGCGAGGGTCGCACAGGTGATGCGCCAGTGGGTGAACGTCGATGACTGAACAAGCCAACCAGCAGGGCACCAGCGCACCGCAGAAACCCCAGCGGAAGATTCCGAGGGTTGAGCAGGCAGCCATTCTGCTGATGTCCCTGGGCGAGGCCGATGCTGCCGAGGTTTTGAAACACATGGGGCCTAAAGAGGTTCAGCGTGTCGGCGTTGCCATGGCCCAGATGAAAGACGTCAGCAAGGACGACGTGACCTTTGTACTGAATCAGTTTGTCGATGCCGTGGGTGGCCAGACCGGTCTGGGCGTGGGCAATGACGATTACATCCGGGCGATGCTGACCCAGGCTCTGGGCGACGATAAGGCCGCCAGCCTGATTGACCGCATCCTGATCGGCGGCAACACCACGGGGCTGGATACCCTCAAATGGATGGAACCCCGGGCCGTGGGTGACATCATTCGTTACGAGCACCCCCAGATCCAGGCCATCGTTATCTCCTACCTGGATCCGGACCAGGCGGCGGAGATTCTTGGCACACTCGATGAAAAAGTCCGCCTTGATGTGATGATGCGGGTGGCATCGCTGGAGAGCATCCAGCCCCAGGCCCTGCAGGAACTGAATGATATTCTGGAGAAACAGTTCTCCGGTGGCGCCGCCTCCCAGACCAGCCGGATTGGCGGCGTGAAGCGGGCGGCGGACATCATGAACTTCATGGACCGGAGCATTGAAGGCAACCTGATGGATTCCATCAAGGACATGGATCCGGATCTTGCCAGCACCATCGAAGATCTCATGTTCGTGTTCGACAACCTCAAGGAGGTCGACGATCGCGGTATCCAGGCGCTGCTGCGGGAGGTGTCCTCGGAGGTTCTGGTGGTGGCGCTCAAGGGTGCCGACGACCAGGTGCAGGAGAAGATCTTCAAGAACATGTCCAAGCGTGCGGCGGAACTGCTTCAGGATGATCTGGAGGCCAAGGGGCCGGTTAAGGTCAGCGAAGTTGAATCCGCACAGAAAGACATCATTACCATCGCACGCCGCATGGCGGAGGCCGGTGAAATCTCCCTCGGCGGCGCTGGCGAAGAAATGATGTGATGAAAGATTCCACCCGCGACCTCAACCGGATTCCGAAAGAGCAACTGACAGCCTATGAGCGCTGGGAGCTGCCCTTGCTGGATGCGCGTGGCAACGAAGTGGCCAGGGAAGAGGAGAGGGACGTCAAACCCCTGACGGTGGCGGACATTGACGGGATCCGCCAGGCCGCGCGGGAAGATGGCTATAACGAAGGCCGGGAGCAGGGCTATCAGGCCGGGCTCACGGAAGGACGTAAACAGGGCCATCAGGAAGGCCTGGAAACCGGGCTGGCGGAAGGTCGGGAGCAGGGCAAGAGCCAGGGCTACGAGGATACCCGAAAGGAAACTGATACCAAACTTGACCGGCTTGAGCATCTGCTGGGCGAGCTGCTGCTGCCCATCCGGCGCCACGAAGACGAGCTGGAAACCGCCCTGGTTAATCTCACCACCGTTCTGGCCCGGGCGGTGGTCTACCGGGAACTTACTATCGATTCCTCCCAGATTCGGCATGTGGTTCGCCGGGCACTGGATGCCCTTCCCTCCACGGCAGAAAACATCCGCATCCATATTCATCCGGAAGATTGTGAAATGGTCCGGGAAGTTACTGCACGCCTCGAAACATCCGCTTCGGTGATTGAAGACGACAACATCCTGCCCGGTGGCTGCAGGGTGGAGACTCGCCATAGCCTGGTTGATTTCACCGTGGAGAAGCGTTTCCAGCGAGCCGTTCAGAGCATGCTGGACCAACAGATGAGCGAGAGCGAAAGCGGAGAAACCGAAGAACTGGATTCGCTGATGGAGGATCTGACCGGTTTCCATCGCGATGTCCTGAGTTCGCAGGAGCCGGAGGACTCCCGGGAAGGCCCGAAGCCGGTGCCGAACGAAGGTGACGGCGATGACCTCGAACCTCGCTGACCGCCTGAGCCGCTTCAAGGGCTTTCTTGGCAATGAGCCCGAACCGGAGCTATCCGGCCGGCTGACCCGGATGGTCGGTCTGACCCTCGAATGCGTTGGCTGTCCCATGGTGGTGGGTGACCGATGTGTGATCTTTGGCCAGGGTGCCGGCAATGTTGAAGCCGAAGTCGTGGGGTTTGAGGATGACCGGGTTTACCTGATGCCCCTCACCGCGATTGAGGGCCTCAAGCCGGGGGCAAGGGTGGTGCCCCTGTCGGCGGCAAGCCGCGTACCGGTGGGCCCGCAACTGCTGGGCCGGGTGGTCGATGGCAGCGGTGAGCCCCTTGACGGCAAGGGCCCCTTACAGGCGGAAGCCCGGGTGCCCCTGGCCGGCGATATTATCAACCCCCTGAACCGTGCGCCGGTGCGCCAGTCCATGGACGTCGGCATTCGCGCCGTCAATGCCTTGCTGACCGTTGGCCAGGGTCAGCGCCTGGGCCTGTTTGCCGGAAGTGGCGTGGGCAAGAGTATGCTGCTGGGCATGATGACCCGGTTTACCGATGCCGATATCACCGTGGTCGGCCTGATTGGCGAGCGGGGCCGTGAGGTCAAGGAGTTCATTGAGGACATCCTTGGCGAGGAAGGACTTTTACGCTCGGTGGTGGTGGCCTCACCGGCGGATGATTCACCGCTGATGCGCCTGCGCGCGGCCATGCTGACCACCCGGATTGCCGAGTATTACCGGGATCAGGGCAAGCGAGTGCTCCTTTTGATGGATTCCCTGACCCGGTACGCCCAGGCGCAGCGGGAAATCGCCCTGGCCGTTGGTGAGCCCCCAGCGACCAAGGGTTACCCGCCATCGGTGTTTGCCAAATTACCGCAGCTCGTGGAACGAACCGGTAATGGCCGCCCGGGTGGTGGGTCCATTACTGCGTTCTATACCGTACTGACCGAAGGCGACGACCAGCAGGATCCGATCGCCGATGCCGCCCGTGCAATTCTCGATGGCCATATTGTGTTGTCCCGCCGGCTGGCGGAAGAGGGCCATTACCCGGCAATCGATGTCGAAGCCTCGATCAGCCGGGTGATGCCCCAGGTCACCGACACCGAGCATTTCGCCCGGGCCCAGCGGTTCAAGCAGGTGTATTCCCGCTATCAGCAGGCCAGGGACCTTATATCGGTTGGTGCCTACGTGAAGGGTTCCGATCCGGAAACCGATTTTGCCATTACTCACATCGGCAATATGCGACAGTTTCTGCAGCAGGGGCTGAACGAGAGTGCACCGCTGAAAGACAGTATCGAGCAGTTGCTGGCGGTTGTGCCTGAGCGCCGATCTCCTGAGCGGCGCAAGTCTGCCGTACCGAATCCCGCCAGCGGCGCAGGTGACGGCTGATGCTGAGGTCACAGCGACTGGCAGTGGTTCTCTCCCTTGAGGTGCGCAAAGAGCAGGAGGCCCTGGAGCGGATGGGCGAAGCCCGCAAACTGGTTGACCAGCAGCGTGAACAGGTGGAAAACCTGAACCGCTACCAGCAGGAGTATCGCCAGCAGATCCGGAACAGCCAGCAAGGGGTGGTGCAGGTGTCTCGCCTGCAGGCCTGGCAGGCCTTCATTGCGCAACTCGACCAGGTGATCCGGCAGCAGCAGACGCAGCTGGATCAAGCGGAGAAAGTGTTCGAGGTGCGCAAGCAGGAATGGCAGCAAGCCTGGGAGCGGCGCCGTGGCATGGAAAAATACATCGACACCTGCCGACAACAGGAACGCACAGAGCAGGACCTTCGTGACCAGAAGCTTTCGGATGAAGCGGCAGGCCGGGCCTTTAGCCGGCGGCAGCGCTGAATTTTGTCCTGCATCAAGCAAATGCGGATGCAATTTCAGGTCACTCAGCTATCCTTAACCGAAGAAGAGCCGGTGGGTAGGGCCGGTTGAATGCTGCTCTTGACGCCTTTGGAGGTTTGGGAATGCCGATTCAGACGCGCCGCGATAATAGCGGTCGGACCCTTGTTATCAGAATTGAGGGGCGCTTTGACTTCAGCACCCACCAGGCGTTCCGGGATGCCTACGAGCATGGCGATCCGGACATCCGGGGGTATGTCGTAGACCTGTCGGATACAACCTACCTGGATAGCTCGGCGCTGGGCATGCTGTTGTTGCTCAGGGATTATGCCGGCGGCGACAGCGCCCGCATTGTGATTGAGAATTGCAATAACGACGTCCGGCGAATCCTCTCCATCTCCAATTTCGAGCAACTGTTCAACATTCGCTGATGCGTACGAACTGGTGGAGCTCTCATGGATGATGCCGTTGCAGAACACCGCCCACTCAGAATTCTTATTGCCGATGATTCGGACAGCGATCGCCTCATCCTTAAAACCCTTTTAAAGCGCCTGGGCCACGAGGTCTTGGATGCCTCGAATGGCCTCGATGCCGTCTCCCTGTTCCGGCAGGAAGCGCCGGATCTCGTTCTGCTGGATGCCTTGATGCCGCTGATGGATGGTATGGAGGCTGCCAGGCAGATCAAATCCCTGGCCGGCGAACGGCTGGTTCCGCTGATTTTCCTGACGTCCCTGTCCGAAGCCGGGGCGCTGGCCCGGTGCCTGGAAGCCGGCGGCGATGACTTTCTGGGAAAACCCTACAACCGGATCATCATCGAAGCGAAGATCAACGCCTTCAACCGGATGCGGCTGATGCACCAGGCCCTGTCTGACCAGCGGGATCTGATCCGGGAGCGGAACCGGCAATTGACCGAAGAGCAGGAAATTGCCAAGCGGGTATTCGACAATGTTGCTCACTCCGGTTGCCTGGACGCGAGCAACATTCGCTACCATGCGTCGCCGCAATCCATTTTTAATGGCGACGTGTTGTTTGCGTCTCCGAGACCGGCCGGCGGCATGCTCATTTTCATGGGTGACTTTACCGGCCATGGATTGCCGGCAGCCATTGGCGCCATGCCGGTTGCAGAAATCTTTTACGGCATGGCCAGCAAAGGCTTTAACGGCCAGGATGTGTTGCGGGAGATCAACCAGAAACTCAAGCGCATTCTTCCCACCGACATGTTCTGTTGCGGCGCCATGATTGAGGCGGATTTCAAGCTCAATCAGGTTCAGGTCTGGAACGGTGGTTTGCCGGACGGCTGGCTGATTCGCTCTTCGGATGACCGGCAGGCGCTGCCTTCGCGGCACCTGCCCCTCGGTATCCTCGCGCCGGACCAGTTCAGTGCGGAGTTCGAAAGGCTTGGTACCGGCCCCGGCGACCGTCTGATGATGATGACCGACGGGTTTCTGGAAGCCGCGGACAGCACAGGAAACGTGTTTGGCGAGCAGGGTGTGGCTGATGCCCTGGCACATTCCGATAACAGTGAGCACCCGTTTGATATCATGATGTCGGCGGTACACCGGTTTACCGGGGACCTCAAAGATGGCGACGATCTGACGCTCTGTTGTCTGGAAATGAGCGACCAGGCGGGTTTTTCCGCTTTGCCGGACCGGACGGTGCCTTCCTCGCTTGCCGGCCCTGCGGAGTGGCGTTGCAGCTATGAGATCCGGGAGCAGACCCTCGGGGAGTTCAGTCCGCTGCCGCTGCTTCTGCATATCTGCATGGAGGTCCCGGGCCTTCGCCGGCGAAGCGGCGAGATCTATACGCTGCTGGCGGAGCTCTACAACAATGCCCTCGAACACGGGGTGCTGGAACTGCCGTCGGAGTGGAAACATTCCCCGGAAGGGTTTGGCCGTTACTATCTGGAGCGTAAGCGGCGTCTGGGCAATGTCGAGGGCCATTATATTCGCTTTACCCTTCATCATTCCCTGAAACCGGATGGCGGCCGGCTGCGTGTGGTGTGTGAGGACAGCGGACGGGGGTTTGATTTCCAAAGCCATCCGGGTGTCACATCCAGCGCTTACCCCGAAGGTAGTAAGCGATATGCCGGGCGGGGCCTGCTGCTGTTGAAACGTCTTTCTGAATCCGTCAGGTTTCATGAGCAGGGTAATCATGTTGAAATTGTCTATGATTGGCACTTCAGTGGCGCCGCGGCAAACCAGGGCGATATGGCCCGTTAAATGTCATCAAACGTACCAGGGGGTCGGTCATGAGTGATAAACCACACCTTGACGAGGAAGCGCTGGCTGAGCTTCAGGACGTCATGGAAGACGAATTCGACGTTTTGATACAGACCTATCTTGCGGATTCCCGGGACAGGATCCGGAGTTTGCGGGAAGCGCTGGAGGCAAATGACAGCGATGCCTTCATCAAAACAGCCCATAGTTTCAAGGGCAGCTGTATCAATATCGGCGCTCCCCGGCTCGGTGAACTGAGCCTGAATGCCGAAATGGCCGGAAAAGAATCTCGTCTGGAAGAGGCTCCGGCATTGCTGGATGCCATTGAGGCGGAATTTCATCAGGTAACCCAAAGGCTGGAGGGTCTGCTGGTGCGTTAATTGGCGCCCGCTTTATCAAACCAGAGTGCCTGGCACCGCATTTGCTTAGCCTTTTGCAATAGTGGAACAATCGCCCGTGCATCGGCCAGAGTCCGGCAAGGTAAGGGCGCCAACGTGACAAAAGCGGCAAGAGGTTGCCATGGCCCAAATGGTTCTTCCCCAAACTCCTGCGCCCGGGATTCAGAAGGAATCCGGCCCTTCCAGATCCGCCAGCAGTGGCGATACGGCTGAAAGAAAACGCGATTTTGAGTCGGTCTCAGAGGCGGAGCAAAAACGTATGGATCGCCAGAAGGCGGAGCGAAACGACAAGGCAAGTTCCACCGATGAGCAACAGCCTGCCCAATCTGACACCGGCCAGAGTGAGGCTTCCGGCGCCACAGGCACCGTCACGAAAGGTGATGAAGAAGCCGTCGGGTCCTTTGACGCGGCGAGCTCAACCTCCGCTGAGACTGAGGTCGCCGAGGATGGAACAGACCCGGACGCTACTGTGCTCCCGCTTACCTTTGCCGAATTGCAGGCCTGGCTAAGTCCGCAATCCGCTAGCCCGGGCGAGGCCAGCCTGTTTGCAGCCGCACCCAAAACCGGGTCCGGGGTGCCGGCCGGAGTAGCCGGTCAGTTGACCCCGGGCAATGGACTGTTCAACGGGCTCCTGTCGAACGTTCCTGGCCAGAACGCCAAGACCCCTGCCGGTGTCACATCGGATGCAACGGTGACGGAAGCCGTGAAAGCTGCGGCGCTCACGGACCTTGGCCGGAACGCGGATTCGGGCACAGTGCTTACCTCCGGTCGTTTCCAGTCGGCCCTTGACCTGGTGTCGCAGCAAGGGGCAAGCGGCACCAATGCCGCTGCAAAGCTGACTGCCGAGACGGCGGGCCCGCTGAGGAGTTACGCCACCTCCATTGATGTACCGGTTGGCCACGCTGAGTGGGGTGACAAACTGGTCGGTAAGCTCAGTTGGCTGACCGCCCGGAATATGTCGGTGGCGGAAATTCACCTGACTCCGCCCGACATGGGGCCGATGGAGGTTAAGGTCCGGGTTCAGAATGAACAGGCGAACATCACTGTTCACTCTGCCAACCCTGTGGTGCGGGACCAGCTGGAACTGCATTCCCACCGGTTGCGGGACATGCTGGGAGAGCAGGGTCTGTCTCTGGCAGGATTTGATGTTTCTGATTCGCCCCGGCAGCAGACCGGTGACCAGGGAGCCGGCGACAGCCATGCCTCTGGTACAGCCACGGCATCGCCACTTGCCGATACCGGGCAGGATGACGACAGCCTGAACTCGGTTAACCTTGATCTCAGTTGGAAAGGCGAAGTGGACATCTTCGCCTGACGGCTCCCGACATGCTCTTCCAATCTCTTTTGCCCATCCTTCCCGGCAACGCTAAACTGCTGTCCTGAACGGGAAGGTTGGGGTTTCTGGCCCATCCCTTGCATCCAATCTGAAAAAGTCACGGAAAAACGCTCCCTCTGACGGATTTCTGGCAAAGCGAACACTATGGCTGAAAATAACGCGTCTGAAACGGCTCCCGCCAAAAAAGGCAAACTGAAGCTGATCATCATGCTGGTGGTGGTCGTGATTCTGGCGATTGTACTGTCTGTTGTGGGCACCCTGTGGTTTCTCGGTGGTGGTTTGCCAGGAATGGGCGAAGACGATGGGGAAGCGGGCGAGGCAGCAGAAGAAAGCTTTGTTCCCAGCACCTACGTACTGATTGACAAGGCTCTGGTTACGACGGTGCAAGCCCAGGGGCGCCAGCGTTATGCCCAGGTCTACCTGGCGCTGGAAGCGACTGATCCGCAGGCTCTGGCAGCGGCGCAACTGCACTTGCCACTGATTCGCAGCCAGTTGGTCATGGTTCTTGGTAACAGTGAGTTCAATGAGTTGCAGACACCCGAGGGGCGCCGGGGCCTGGCCGAGCGAATGCTGACGACCGTGAACCAGGTGCTGGAACAGGAAGGTGAGCCCGCCGTCAAACGGGTGCTATTCAGAAATTTTGTCGTGCAATAGGGCATGGGCGAAGCCTATCAGGGGCAGGATTAAGTATGCAGGACTTGTTGTCACAGGATGAAATCGATGCCCTCCTCCACGGGGTGGATGATGGTGACATAGATACCTACGAAGAGGCCGATGATTCCGGCATCAAGCCCTACGACCTCTCCAGTCAGGACCGCATCGTCCGTGGTCGCATGCCGACCCTGGAAATGATCAATGAGCGGTTTGCCCGCTATACCCGAATCAGTCTGTTCAACCTCATGCGCCGCAACGCCGACGTTTCCACCGGCGGCGTCAAGATCATGAAATTTGGTGAGTACATTCACACGCTGTATGTGCCCACCAGCCTTAACCTGTGCAAGGTACGCCCGTTGCGGGGCACCTCCCTGTTCGTGCTGGACGCCAAGCTGGTGTTCAAGCTGGTGGACAATTTCTTCGGCGGGGAAGGGCGCCATGCCAAGATCGAAGGCCGGGAATTCACCCCGACCGAGACCCGCATCGTCCAGATGGTTCTGAACCAGGTATTTCAGGATATGAAAGAAGCCTGGCATGCGGTGCTCAAGGTCGATTTCGAGTACCTCAGTTCGGAAGTAAATCCGGCTATGGCCAACATCGTCAGTCCCAGCGAAGTGGTGGTGGTCAGCACCTTCCATATCGAACTGGACGGTGGCGGCGGAGAACTCCACTTCGCCTTGCCCTATTCCATGATAGAACCTATCCGCGACGTACTGGACGCCGGGGTACAGAGTGATATCGATGATGTTGATGAGCGTTGGGTTAACGCGCTGCAGGAAGACATCAAGGAGGTGAACGTGCCGATCAACACCACGGTCTGTCGCCGGCGGATTTCCTTGCGGGACATCGCAAGAATGAAGGCCGGAGACATCATCCCCGTGGAGATGCCGGATCACCTGACCGTTACCGCTAACGGCATTCCCATCTACAAAGCCACGATGGGGACCCGTGACGGAAAACTGGCACTGAGAATTCACGAACGGGCAACGCTGCCCAAAGTAAAGAAACAACTGAAGGTGGGACGCAATGGCTGACGACAACAAGAACGACGAGCAGGAACTCAGCGAAGACGAAAAGCTGGCTGCCGAGTGGGAAGCAGCCATGGAAGAATCCGGCGATGAGGGCAGCCGTGAGGACGAGTGGTCTGCCGCCATGGCCGAGGCCGGTGAATCCGGGGAGGCCGACAATGGCGTTCAGACGGCCCCCATGGAGGAATTCGATACGGGAACCGAGCCCGCCCAGGGCAATGGCCTGTCACCGGATATCGACGTTATCCTGGATATTCCGGTCACCATATCAATGGAAGTAGGCAACACCCAGATTCCGATACGTAACCTGCTTCAGCTGAACCAGGGCTCGGTGATCGAGCTGGACCGGCTGGCGGGTGAACCACTGGATGTCCTGGTAAACGGTACCCTGATTGCTCACGGGGAGGTTGTTATGGTGAACGAAAAGTTCGGCATTCGCCTGACCGATGTGATCAGCCCGGGCGAACGAATCAAACGGTTGCAGAAATAATATGTGGTCAAAGTTCCCGGGCATCTCATTGTTGGTGCTGGTGACTCCGGCCCTGGCTCAGGAAACGGCCAGCACTGCGGCTCCGGCTTCCCCGATCCGGTCGCCGGATACCCTTGGCACCATTGTCAGCCTTGGTCTGGGCCTTGTCGCCGTGATTGCGGTGATCTATGGCTGCGCCTGGATCATCCGCCGCATGAACGGCATGACCGGCATGAACAACAACGCCATCAAGGTGGTTTCGGTCATGGCCATCGGAACACGGGAACGCATCGCCCTGATTGAGGTGGGTAGTCAGCAGATCCTGTTGGGGATTACGCCCTCGGCCATAAGAACCCTGCACGTGTTTGACGAGCCTGTCGTCGACGCCGGCAATGCCAATTCCGGTGATTTTGCCCGCCGTCTGCAAACCATGATCGGCAAATCCTGGACCGCCCCGACGAGGAACGACTAGGCCCATGCTTGCCGCGACTCTCAAGCGACTGATTCCGACCCTGGTTGTGCTCGCCGGCCTGGCCTGGGCGCCACTGGCTCTGGCTCAGGAATCTACCGGTATTCCCGGTATTCCCGCGTTTACGGTCACGCCGGGGGAAGGCGAGGGCGTACAGGAATATTCGGTGACCCTGCAGATACTGGCGCTGATGACCGCGCTCACCTTCCTGCCGGCGATGCTGATGATGATGACCTCATTTACCCGTATCATCGTGGTGTTTGCGATCCTCCGCCAGGCCATCGGCCTGCAGTCCACACCGTCAAACCAGATTTTGCTGGGGCTGGCCCTGTTTCTCAGTATCTTCATCATGAAACCGGTACTGGAAGAGGCCAACCGGGTAGGTTTGCAGCCCTATCTGCAGGAAGAAGTCACGTCTCTTGAGGCGGTTGAGCAGGCCAGCCAGCCATTCAAAAAGTTCATGCTGGAACAGACCCGGGAAAGCGATCTGGCCCTGTTCATGCGAATTTCCGACGTGCAGTACGACACCCCGCAGGACGTTTCCTTCTGGATCCTGATGCCGGCGTTTGTCACCAGTGAGCTCAAGACCGCCTTCCAGATCGGATTTATCCTGTTCATCCCGTTCCTGATTATCGACATGGTAGTGGCCAGTGTTCTCATGGCGATGGGTATGCTGATGTTGTCGCCCATCATCATCTCCCTGCCTTTCAAGATCATGCTGTTTGTGCTGGTGGACGGCTGGGCCCTGGTCATGGGCACCCTGGCTGCCAGTTACGGAATATAGGAGGCCTTATGACTCCGGAAACGGTTATCGACATCCTGCGCGAAGCACTCTGGTTGATAGTCCTGCTGGCGTCCGTAATCATCGGACCGGGTCTGATTATCGGTCTGGTTGTCAGCACCTTCCAGGCGGCGACCCAGATAAACGAGCAGACCCTGAGCTTCCTGCCACGCCTGCTGGTCACGCTTGTCGTTATCATCGTCTGGGGACCCTGGATGCTGACCCAACTGCTGGACCATGCCAACCGCCTGATCTCCAGCATCCCTTACCTGATCGGCTGACGGATGATACCGGCAGACATCAGCGCGGACATCATAGGCCAGTGGGTAGGCCAGCACCTCTGGCCCCTGTTCCGCATGGCCAGCTTTCTTATGGTCATTCCCATCTTCGGCAGCCAACTGGTGCCGGCCCGGGTGCGCCTGGGTCTCGCCCTGCTGATGACCGTGCTTATCGTGCCCATGATCCCGGCCGCACCCCGGGTTGAAGCCCTCAGTGCCGACGCCGTGGTAATCACCCTGCAACAGATCCTGATTGGCGTCGGCATGGGCTTTGCGCTGACCGCCCTGTGGCAGCTCTTTGTCGTTGCCGGCCAGATGATCGCCATGCAAATGGGCCTCGGCTTCGCCTCCATGGTCGACCCGGCCAACGGCGTCAACGTGCCGGTACTGTCCCAGATCTACACCATCACAATCACCCTGCTGTTCCTGGCCATGAACGGACACCTGGTGGCCTTCGAAGTCTTCATCGAAAGCTTCCGGACCCTGCCCGTTGGCATGGAGGGCCTGGGTCAGACCGGCGTATGGGAACTTGCCCACCGGATCAGTTGGATGTTCGCCTCCGCCTTGCTCCTGGCGCTGCCAGCCGTGACCGCCGTGCTCATTGTCAACATCTCCTTCGGCGTCATGACCCGTGCCGCGCCCCAGATGAACATCTTCGCCCTCGGTTTCCCGATTGGCCTGATTTTTGGTTTGTTTGCGATATGGGTGCTGCACGCCAATTTTCTGCCACACTTTGATCAGTACACGAGGGACACCTTTGACTTCATGCGGGGGTTGCAAGGGCAGCCCTGACCAAGCGTCACATGGATGTGCCGCAAGGAGCGTGTTTTGGGAAGTCATCACCCCCGACCGCAACTCAGAAAGTTGGATCCAGAGAATGGCCGAAGAAAACGACAACAGTCAGGAAAAAACGGAAGAGGCCACCCCCCGAAGGCTGGAAAAAGCCAAGGAGGAGGGCCAGACCCCCCGCTCCAAGGAACTGGCCACCATGGCCGTTCTCCTGGCCGGCGCCGGCGGCCTGCTCATGTTCGGCACCAGCCTCGGCGCCTCACTGGAAGCCATCATGCACGACAGCTTCGTTATTGAACGCTCCGCCATTTTCGACACCCGGCACATGAGCGTCCAGCTGCTAGCTTCCGCCAAGGAAGCCGCCTGGGCGCTCGCACCCATCCTGGTCATGCTCCTGATTGCCGCCGTATTCGGCTCCATAGGCATCGGCGGTTTGCTGATCAGCGGCAAAGCCGTAGCGCCAAAACTCAATCGCATGGACCCCATCAAGGGCTTG
The DNA here is from genome assembly GCF_056857895.1 of Marinobacter sp. B-21. Lineage (NCBI taxonomy): Bacteria > Pseudomonadati > Pseudomonadota > Gammaproteobacteria > Pseudomonadales > Marinobacteraceae > Marinobacter > Marinobacter sp. B-21. The sequence goes on along the minus strand of NZ_JBSXNZ010000088.1, from coordinate 335,436 downwards.
GGTCGCATGTTCTCCATGCGCTCCCTGATCGAACTGGTCAAAGCCATTGCCAAAGTCGGCCTGGTCATGGCCTTAGCTATCCTGATCCTCAACCTGCACACCGAAGACCTGCTCAGCATTGCCGAAGAGCCGGTGGTACCGGCGATGGAGCACGTGCTCTGGACCCTTGGCTGGAGTTTCTTCCTGTTATCCTGCGCCACCATCATCATTGCGATGATTGACGTGCCTTTCCAGATCTTCGATCACCAGAAAAAACTCCGGATGACCAAGCAGGAAGTGAAGGACGAGTATAAGGACACCGAGGGCAAGCCGGAGGTCAAGGGCAAGATTCGCCAGCTCCAGCGCGAGATGGCCCAGCGCCGGATGATGCAGGACGTGCCCTCGGCAGACGTGGTGATCACCAACCCGACCCACTACGCAGTCGCCCTGAAATACGACCAGAAGGCCATGGCCGCGCCCATGGTGGTGGCCAAGGGTGCCGACGAGATTGCCTTCAAGATCATGGAAATCGCCCGCGAGAACACAGTCGAAATCCTGCGCACGCCCCCGCTGACCCGGGCGGTTTACCACAACACCGAGATTGGCGAGGAGATTCCCGATGGCCTTTATATGGCTATCGCACAGGTTCTTGCCTATGTGTTCCAGTTGCGGCAGTTCCGCAAGGGGCGTGGGCCTAAGCCTGGTATGCCTGATTTTCCGATTCCTTCGGATTTGCGGCGGGATGTTTAGCCTGGTTTCCCAGCCTTTCAGGGTTGGAGGTTGCGTGGTTGTGGGCGGCCTTTTCAAGCCCATCGATATCGCCCAAAGATGTTTGGGCATCATTCCTGAGGCTTACTACAGTTTCGCCTGATTCAATACATCCGGTTGTTCCGCAACGCCTGGTCTCCAATCAAGTTCCATCGACATTGTTGATATATTACTGGGCTTGGATAGCGGAGGTACGGGCACCCCTCCCAAAAATGTTGGAGGCCAGGGATGGCCGGAAACAAGCGCACATGGACGTGCTCGTAGCGGTTTTTGGGAGGGGTGCCCGTACCTCCGCAAACTCCAAAACTCAGCAGGCTACCAGAATCCCAGAACAACGAACTCAGCAGCTAGCCTCAATAACCCGAACCATCGGCTCCCCGCGGCTTTCGGGTATCGGCAGAACCCCATACCAGGACCGGGGATCGTGAACCGTGGCCGAGGTGAAACCACAGGACAGGAAATGCTCCCGGGCCTGGTCGTCGGTCTGGAAGTGAAAGCTGACCTGGCTGCGGGTGGCGGCCCCGAGCAGACTGCCGAGGGCTTTGAGGGTGGTGTTCAGCAGTGGCTGGCTGGGTTGGTAGTAACTTTCGGACAGGTAAACGGAGCCGGGGCGTCTGGCCATGGCGGCGGACAGGCGGCGCCAGAAGTCGGTGATGGTCGCCAGTGAAAAATAGCTGGTGAGGCCTTCGGTGATGATGATCACCGGCCGGGTGTTGTCGAACACGCGGTCGATCACCTTTTCCAGTTGGTATTCACCTTGGTCCGCGAGGATGTCGATGGGGGTAACCTGATGATGGTCGCCCAGCCGGTTGGTGGCCAGAAGCCGTAGCGCTTTGCGGCCGGCCATGTCCGGAAGGTCGGCTTCGACCATGTGGATCAGGGGGTGTTTTTGCCGGAGGCGGATGCCGCGGGGTGACATGCCGCAGGCGATTTCCAGAACCTGGGTAATGCCCCGTTCGGCAATGGCGCGGTCAATCAGGTGATCAATGATCAGGTGGCGCTGGAGCAGGAACGTCCGGATGTTGCCGCCAACCGCTGCCTTGCTGACGGCCTCGAACGGTGTCATCAGGCGGTACAGCCAGCGACCCTTCCCGGTGGCCAGGGTGTCGTCCGACAGCCCGTGCCGGTGCCAGACGGCGCCGGTATAAAGGGCAGTGAAACTGATGCCGGAGCTGTCAGTCGGTCTTCTGCTCATAAATGGCTCTTCCCCAGGCCTCGTGGCTGCCGGGCAGCACCAGGTTCAGGGTGATGGCAACCACCGCGCTCAGCGAAATGCCTTCCAGGTTCCCCAGAACCATGCCGCCAATACCGAACACCAGGGTGACACCCACGATAACCAGGTTGCGGGACTGTGACAGGTCCACCTGATGGCGGATCAGTGTGTTAAGGCCAACCACGGCGATGGAACCGAACAGCAGGCACAGGATGCCACCCATGACCGGCACCGGGATGGTCTGCAGGGCTGCGCCGAACTTGCCCATGAAGGCCAGGACAATAGCAATGCAGGCGGCCCACCACATCACCTTCGGGTTGAAGTTCCGGGTCAGCATGACCGCGCCGGTGACTTCCGAGTAGGTCGTGTTAGGCGGTCCGCCGAGCAGGGAAGCGGCGCTGGTGGCCAGGCCGTCACCCAGCAGGGTGCGGTGAAGGCCGGGCTTTTCCAGGTAATTCTTGCGGGTGACATTGCCGATGGCCAGTACGTCGCCGATGTGTTCGATGGCCGGGGCGATGGCGACCGGAATCATGAACAGAACAGCACCCCAGCTGAACGCCGGCGCAACAAAGTTGGGGACGGCAAACCAGGCCGCTTCCTGAATCGGTGTGGTATCGACGATGCCCGCGAAGGCGGAGAGGAGGTAACCGGTAATAACGCCGAACATGATCGGGATCAGCCGGAAGATGCCCTGGGCCCAGACCGACATGATGATGGTCACCGCCAGGGAAATCATGGCGATCCAGATGGCGGTGTTGTACGGGATCAGTTGGGTGGCGCCATCACCGGTGCGGCCCGACGCCATGTGAACGGCGACCGGCGCCAGGCCAAGGCCGATGGTCATGATCACCGGGCCGATAACGACCGGAGGCAAAAGACGGCGTACAAACCCGGTGCCCCTCAGGCGAATCAGCCCGCTCAGGATAATGTAGAGGATACCCGCAGCCATCAGGCCGCCGAGGGTTTCTTCCATGCCAAACCGGCCCTTGGAGGCAATAACCGGTGCGATAAAGGCGAAGGAGGAGGCCAGGAAGATGGGAATCTGGCCGCCGGTGACCAGGTGGAAGATCAGGGTGCCAAGGCCGGCCGTGAACAGGGCCACGTTGGGGTCCAGCCCGGTAATCAGTGGCATCAGAACCAGGGCGCCGAAGGCCACCAACAGCATCTGGGAGCCGGCGATCGCCTGTTTCCAGACCGGGTCGTTGGTAGGGTCCTGCATGCTCAAACGTCCTTCTGCTTGGTGCCGAAGATCTTGTCGCCGGCATCGCCGAGACCCGGAAGGATATAGCCTTTCTCGTTCAGGCGTTCGTCAACTGAGGCCGTGTAGACAGACACATCCGGGTGTTTCTCCAGGACCTTTTCAATACCCTCTGGAGCGGCGACCAGAACCAGGGCCCGGATCTCGGTGCTGCCCGCCTTCTTGAGCAGCTCGATGGTGGAAATCATGGAGCCGCCGGTAGCCAGCATCGGGTCGACAATCAGTGCCATGCGCTGGTCAAGCTCACCAACCAGTTTTTCCAGATAGGTGCTGGCTTCCAGGGTTTCCTCGTTGCGGATCTGGCCGACAACGCTTACCCGGGCGACCGGGATCAGGCTGAGTACGCCGTCGAGCATGCCAAGACCCGCACGAAGAATCGGAACAATGGTGATTTTCTTGCCGTGGATCTGTTCCACCGTCACCGGGCCGGCCCAGCCATCGATGGTCTTTTCCTGCAGGTTGAAATCCTTGGTGGCCTCGTAGGTCAGCAGGGCACCGACTTCCTGCGCCAGCTCACGAAAATTCTTGGTGCTGATATCCGCCCGGCGCATCAGGCCGAGCTTGTGGCGGATAAGCGGGTGTTTTACCTCGTGGATTGGCATGGGGTCACCTGTGTGTCTGATTGTGGTTTCAGTGTCTCAATTAAATGGCGCAAGGATACCGTATCTGGCTAGGCGAGTCAGGCTGCGGAGCACTGCTCCGCGTGAAATTCCCTCAGGAGTGGTACGGATCTTGCCATAACCCTTTCAAACGACGTCCCGGCGTCAGAATCCCGACCTTCATAACGCCTTCAGGCGCGGCAATCGGAGAAGTTTCCGGCATGGACAGAGCTTTGGTCCTCAATAACGTCAAAACCCTGACGCGGGGCAATCTGGGCGTACCCGTCATGTTGATGGGGTTGCTGGGCATGATGATTCTTCCCATGCCCGCCTTCCTGCTGGACGTGTTCTTTACCTTTAACATCACCCTGTCGATCGTCATCCTGCTGGTGTGTGTCTATGCCCTCCGGCCCATGGAGTTCGCCTCTTTCCCGACTGTGCTGCTTGTGGCGACGCTGCTGCGCCTGGCTTTGAATGTGGCGTCTACCCGGATCGTGCTGCTGAACGGCCACGAGGGGGGGGATGCCGCGGGTAAGGTTATCGAGTCCTTTGGTGCGGTGCTGATAGGCGGCAACTACGCCGTTGGGCTGGTGGTCTTTGCGATCCTGATGATCATCAACTTCCTGGTGGTGACCAAGGGCGCCGGCCGGGTTTCCGAGGTAAGTGCCCGGTTTACGCTGGATGCCATGCCAGGCAAGCAGATGGCGATCGACGCCGACCTGAACGCCGGTCTGATCAACCAGGATGATGCCAAGCATCGCCGGGCAGAGATTGCCCAGGAAGCCGACTTCTACGGCTCCATGGACGGTGCTTCCAAGTTCGTGAAGGGCGATGCCGTTGCCGGCCTGCTGATTCTGGCCATTAATATTATTGGCGGGGTCGCCATTGGTATGCTCCAGCATGGCCTGGATTTCGGCCTGGCCATGGAGCGCTATGCGCTGCTGACCATCGGTGATGGTCTGGTGGCGCAGATCCCGTCGCTGCTGCTGTCTACCTCCGCCGCCATCATGGTTACCCGGGTTACTTCCAGCCAGGACATGGGCGGGCAGATTTTGCAGCAGATGTTCAGCGCGCCCAAGGCACTCTCAATTGCCGCAGCCATCCTGATCATTCTTGGCCTGATTCCCGGTATGCCCCATGTGGCCTTCCTGGGGCTGGGTACCCTGGCCGGCGGTGCCGCCTGGTATATCTGGAAACATCAGCGCCAGACGATAGAAGAAGAGGGCGTATTCCCGGGACGGAGTGGGGCCGGGGGCGCGCCTCGACCGGCTGGCCGCGATCTTCCGCCGGGCGGTGACGCCGGCTCCGACCAGGGTCGTCAACTGCCGGCGCCGGGCGAAACCAAAGAGTTGGGCTGGGACGATGTGGCCACTGTGGACATCGTGGGCCTGGAGGTGGGGTATCGGCTTATTCCGCTGGTGGACAAGTCCCAGGGTGGCCAACTGCTCAGCCGCATCAAGGGCGTGCGAAAAAAGCTGTCCCAGGATCTGGGCTTTCTGATGCCTTCGGTTCACATTCGCGACAATCTCGATCTGATGCCCAACGTCTACCGCATCACGCTGATGGGTGTGACCATCGCCGAGGCTGAGATTCACCCCGACCGGGAGTTGGCTATCGATCCGGGTCAGGTATTCGGAAAAATTGAAGGCATTGAGGGCAAGGACCCGGCCTTCGGCCTGGATGCCAGCTGGATCGAACCGGACCGCAAGGATCAGGCCCAGACTCTCGGCTATACGGTTGTGGACGCCAGCACGGTCGTGGCTACTCACCTGAATCAGGTGCTGCAGAAGCACGCCCATGAATTGTTGGGCCACGAGGAAGTTCAGCAGTGGCTGGACCAGTTGGAGAAGATTTCACCGAAACTCGCCGAGGAGCTGGTACCGACCACCGTTTCCATCAGTCTGCTTCTCAAGGTGCTGCAAAACCTGCTCCGGGAAGAAGTGCCGATCCGGGACATGCGCTCCATTGCCGAGGCTATCGTCAATGTCCATCCGAAGAGCCAGGATCCAAAGTTGCTGACTACCGTTGCCCGTCAGTCGTTGCGGCGGATGATCGTGCAGAGCATCTGCGGCAATGAGGCGGAGATACCGGTGATTACCCTGGATCCGGATCTGGAACAGTTATTGCTAAAATCTTTTCAGCAGAGTCAACAATCCGGCGGACAGGAAGACATTGGCCTGGTCCTGGAGCCGAATATGGTTGAAAAGCTCCAGCGCTCCCTTCAGGAGAGCGTCCAGCGGCAGGAAATGCTGGGTAAGCCAGCCATTTTGCTGGTTTCCGGGCCCCTGCGGCCGGTACTGGCGAAATTCGCCAGCTACGGGGTAGAGCGTTTGCATGTGCTCTCGTACCAGGAAATACCGGATAACAAACAGATCACGATCGTGGCGTCCGTTGGCCAGTAACGGCGCGGATGACAGAGCGGACGGCGCCGGCACGGCGTTGCCGGTGGAGGAAGAGGCATCATGAAAGTAAAACGGTTTTTTGCCAGGACCATGGCAGAGGCGCTGAAACAGGTCAGTGAACAGATGGGGCCAGACGCCGTAATTCTTTCAAACCGCCGGGTAGACGGCGGCGTCGAAATAGTGACGGCGCTGGACTACGACGAAAACATGGCGCGTCAGCGATTGGGTGACCAGGCGCAGGAAGCCACTAACGGCTCCCGCCTGGCTGAAATGCAGGCGGACCAGCACCGTCGTCTTGAGGACGAACTCGGCCGGTCCCGGGATCGAATCCGAGAGGTCCGGGAAAAGCGGGCCGCCCAGGGGGGCGGTTATGCCGGTACGTCGTTCCCGGCGGTTCAGGAGGTGGTGGGTTCCGGATTTGATGATCAGGATCCGGCTCCGGTCCGGTCCGGGGAGGCCTATTCCGATGAACTGGCACAGATGCGTGCGGAGATCCGTTCCCTGAAGGACCTGATGCAGGGCGGTAAGCCTGAGCCTGAGGTGCCGGCAGCCAATGCGGTTCAGCAGAGACTGGCCGAGCGGCTTCAGGAGTTCGGTCTCGGTAGCGGTCTGGCGGGGTCAATTTCTCGCCGCCACAAGGCCGGGCGACTGGAGGATGGCTGGAAGCAATCCCTCAAAATGCTGTGCACCGGCGTACGGACTTCCCGCATAGAATGGCTGGATCAGGGCGGGGTCTTTGCCCTGGTGGGGCCCACCGGTTCCGGAAAAACCACCACCATCGGCAAGCTGGCGGCGCGGTATGTGCTCAGGCATGGTGCCGATTCCGTGGCCCTGGTCACCACTGACCGCTACCGGGTGGCGGCCCACGAGCAGTTGTTTGTCTTCGGTCGCATCCTGAATGTTCCGGTGCGAGTCGTCGACGAGAGCCACGGTCTGGATGATATTCTGGACGAGCTGTCAGACCGTCATCTGGTACTGATCGACACTGCCGGGCTGACCAGTGCGGACAAAGGCTATCAGGAACAGCTGGCCGAACTGGCGCGCAGCCATCACAATGTCAAGACGCATCTGGTGGTCTCGGCCACCAGTCAGCCGCGCATCATGAAATCCGTCTGGCATTGCTATAAGATGGCAAATCTTGCGGGCTGCGTGATGACCAAGATCGACGAGGCCCTGACACTTGGCGAGTCTCTCGGCTTTGTGATGGAAACCGGTTTGCCGGTGGCCTACTACACTGACGGGCAAAAGATTCCCGAAGACCTGCACCACGCGGAAGCGGTTCCGCTGGTGCGGCTGGCCGTGGACCGGCTTAAAACTCTCCAGAAACAGCAGGCGGTCGCAGAAGGAGCCTGAGAGAGCGGGCGCTGAGAGCGGACAGACTGACAGCGAGCGTCCGAAAAGACAGCACCCGGCTAAACGTGGCGAGAGACAAAAAACAGTATGAGCAAAGCACAACCGGTACAGGTGATTGCAGTTTCCGGCGGAAAAGGTGGAGTCGGCAAGAGTAACGTGTCGGTTAACCTCGGGATTGCCCTGGCACAGAAAGGCCGGAGAGTCGTGCTTCTTGATGCCGACCTCGGGCTGGCCAATATCGATGTACTGCTCGGTATTACCGCCAACCGGAACCTTCAGGATGTGCTGGCGGGCGACTGTGACCTCAAGGACGTTCTGGTCGATGGCCCCGGTGGCATCAAGATTGTACCGGCGTCCTCCGGTACCCAGCGAATGACCCAGCTCAGCCCCATGGAGCATGCCGGGCTGATCAACGCGTTCAGCGAACTCGGTGACCAGATTGATGTGCTGATCGTAGACACCGCCGCGGGCATTTCCGAATCAGTGGTGAGCTTTCTGAGAGCCTCCCAGGAGCTGCTCCTGGTGGTGTGCGACGAGCCCACCTCCATCACCGACTGCTACGCCCTGATCAAACTCATGAACCGTGATTACGGCACCAACCGTTTCCGCATTCTTGCCAATCAGGTGAGAAATGAGCAGGAAGGCCGGCACCTGTTTGAAAAACTGACCCGGGTCACCGAGCGCTTCCTGGATGTGGCACTACAATATGTCGGCATGGTGCCTTACGATGAAGCCGTGAAAAAAGCGGTTCAGCGGCAGCGGGCAGTGCTGGATGTCTATCCCAGGGCGAAAGCTTCCCTGGCGATCAAGGCGCTGGCGGAAAAAGTTGATAACTGGCCGCTGCCTTCCTCTCCCCGTGGGCATCTGGAATTCTTTGTGGAGCGGCTCGTCGAAGTCTGAATCGGATCCAGTCAAACAAAAAAACCGGATACATGACATTGGCGAAAAACCTCGGAATCTATAACCAGTCAGGCGCGCAGAAGCCTTCCCAGCTCGTTGAGGAGCACGCGCCTCTGGTCAAGAAAATTGCCCTTCATCTGATGGCCCGGCTACCAGCCTCTGTGCAGCTTGACGACCTGATGCAGGCCGGAATGATCGGCCTGCTCGAGGCGGCTCAACGCTACAGCGCCACCAGGGGCGCAACCTTCGAGACCTACGCAGGCATCCGGATTCGCGGTGCCATGGTGGATGAGATCCGCAAGGGCGACTGGGTTCCCCGTTCTGTGCACCGTAATACCCGCCGCATTTCCCAGGCCATCAAGGCCGTTGAAGATCGTCTCGGCCGGGAAGCCCAGGATCTGGAAGTGGCTGAAGAACTGGGCATGGGGCTGGCCGAGTACCATTCCTACCTCTCCGACTCCAACAGCGGCCGACTTTTTAGTCTCGATGAGCTCAATGAATCCGGCGAGCTGCCGATAGAACAGACAGAGCCACGGGATAATCCGCTCGAAGGACTCTCGTCCGACGCGTTCCGCCGCAGTCTTGCTGAGGCTATAGAGGAACTGCCGGAGCGGGAAAAACTGGTGCTGAGCCTGTATTACCAGGACGAGCTGAACCTCAAGGAAATCGGCGCGGTGCTCGGCGTCAGTGAAAGCCGGGTCAGCCAGATTCACAGCCAGGCGGCCTTGCGCCTTCGCGGACGGTTATCGGACTGGCGCCAGGATACGGGCAACTGATCACCGCCTTTGTGTGTCTGCAGCGGAGCAGTCTGTAGTTTTTGGTAACCGATGCTTTACAACCGAAGCAAAGATCAGACAATAAGCGGTTAAAACAGCGGCCTGCTAGACTTCGAGCCGAAAGGTCAAACGAATTCCGGGTGTTACTAACTGGAGGTCCCATTGGACAAGAACATGAAAATTCTCATTGTGGATGACTTTTCCACAATGCGACGGATCATCAAGAACCTGCTGCGCGATCTTGGCTTCACCAATACCGATGAAGCCGATGACGGCAACACGGCGCTGCCGATGCTCAAAAGCGGAAAGTATGATTTTCTGGTAACCGACTGGAATATGCCGGGCATGTCCGGTTTCGATCTGCTCAAGGCCGTCAGGGCTGACGAGAACCTGAAAACCCTGCCGGTGCTGATGGTAACCGCAGAGGCCAAGCGGGACCAGATTGTTGCCGCTGCCCAGGCAGGCGTGAATGGCTATGTTGTCAAGCCGTTTACTGCTGCGGTGCTCAAGGAAAAGATTGAGAAAATCTTTGAAAGAATCCAGTAACCAGAGGTCGGATGGCTCTCATGAGCGATAGCAAAAAGAACCATCGGGGCCTCGAACCAGAGGTGACGGAAAAGCTCCAGCGTCAGGCAACCGAACTGGCTGAAAGCGTCAATGCCGGCGAATATGCCAAAGCCATGACCCTGATCAATGAACTCAGCGAAGTCAGGGATCAGAGTCTGTACCGGGAGGTCGGGCGACTGACCCGAAGCCTGCACGAAGCGATCCGGAACTTTCAGATAGATCCCCGTAACGCTGAACAACAGGAAGCGCTGTCAAAAATGACAGATGCCTCTGACCGTCTCGAATACGTGGTGCATATGACCGGTGAAGCGGCCAACCGGACCATGGATCTGGTCGAGGCAACCATGCCGGTAGCCAACGCACTGAGAGACGAGGCGGCAGCCTTGCGGGACGAGTGGCAACGTTTGCGCCGCAGGGAGATGCAGCCGGCAGAATTTCGCCAGTTGTATGGCCGGATCGACAAGTTCTTCGCTGGCATGGCCACGGACGCGGACACCATGTACAACAATCTCTCGGAAATACTGCTGGCCCAGGATTTCCAGGATCTCACCGGGCAGGTCATCCAGAAAGTCACCACGCTGGTGAAAGAGGTTGAGGAACAGATGCTCAGTCTGGTGGTGATGGCCAGTCATGTTGATCAGCTGACGGGCACCGTGCACCAGATTGATGACCAGGAAGAATCTGCGGAAAAGGGCGTCGGGCCCCAGATCAAGGCCGATGAGCGTGAAGATGTAGTCTCGGGACAGGACGATGTGGATGACCTGTTGTCCAGTCTCGGTTTCTGAATAGAGAGGGTAACGCATGGCGTTTGATGCTGATGACGAGATTTTGCAGGACTTTCTGGTAGAGGCCGGCGAAATACTCGAAAAGCTGTCAGAGCAGTTGGTAGACCTTGAGCAACATCCTGATGACAGTGATCTGCTCAACGCCATCTTCCGTGGTTTCCACACTGTCAAGGGTGGGGCAGGCTTCCTGCAGCTTGATGCTTTGGTCAATTGCTGCCATTCCGCCGAGAACGTGTTCGATATCCTGCGCAATCACAAGCGCAAGGTGGATTCAGAGCTGATGGATGTGGTTCTGGAAGCCCTCGATAACGTCAACGCGATGTTTGAGCAGGTCCGGAACCACGAAGAACTGACGCCCGCCCCCGACGAATTGATTGCAGCGCTCGACGCTCTGGCACGGCCGGAGGTCGAAAGTGTTGCCCCGGCCACCACCCCACAGCAGGAACAAACGACGGAAGACGACCCGACGGAAGACGGGGGCGACATCACCGACGACGAATTCGAGAAGTTGCTGGATGCATTGCATGACGAGCCATCCGGCGCCCCCCCATCGCCGTCCAGCCCCGACGCTGGAGCCGGCAAGAACGAGAGTTCCGGTGATGACGAGATCAGCGATGATGAGTTTGAGGCGCTTCTGGACCAGTTGCATGGCAAAGGTCAGTTTGCCGGTGCGCCTGCCAGGGATGAGACTCCCGGCAAGGAAGACGAAAAACCGTCCCCGAAGACTGAAACCGGCGGCAGCGATGACCTGATCACAGACGATGAATTCGAGAAGCTGCTGGACGATCTCCACGGCAAGGGCGGAAGCCCGACCGTCGGCGGCCAGCCGGCTTCGCCGCAAAAACCGGAGAAGCCGAAAGCCGAGCCACCCAAGGCGGAAAAACCGAAGGAAGAACCGAAATCCGCTGACAGACCGGGCACCAAAGGCGGTGCGGCACCGGCCATGCCATCCAGGGAGCATGCCCCGGCCGCAGAAACCACCGTGCGCGTCGACACCAAGCGCCTGGATGACATCATGAACATGGTGGGCGAGCTGGTGCTGGTTCGGAACCGTTTACAGCGCCTCGGTGCGGCAAGCGAAGACGAACACATGCACAAGGCGGTCTCGAACCTGGATGTGGTAACGACCGATCTTCAGTCTGCCGTGATGCAGACCCGCATGCAGCCGATCAAAAAAGTGTTCGGGCGTTTCCCGCGGGTGGTCCGGGATCTTGCCAGAAGCCTCAAGAAAGAGGTGAATCTGGTGATGCATGGCGAGGAAACCGACCTCGACAAGAACCTGGTGGAGGCACTTTCCGACCCACTGGTGCACCTGGTCCGCAACTCCGTCGATCACGGTATTGAGGCGCCGGATGTCCGGGAAAAGGCCGGCAAGCCGCGCCAGGGCACGGTCACGCTGTCGGCAGAACAGGAAGGCGATCACATCCTGCTGTTCATCGAGGATGATGGGGCCGGTATGGATCCCGAAGTGTTGCGTCGCAAGGCGGTGGAAAAGGGGATTTACGACCAGGATGCAGCTGATCGCCTGACCAATACCGAGTGCTACAACCTGATCTTTGCCGCGGGCTTTTCGACCAAGGATCAGATTTCGGATGTCTCCGGCCGTGGGGTCGGCATGGATGTGGTCAAGACCAAGATTGGCCAGCTCAATGGCCAACTGAGCATTGAGTCGGAGTTGGGTAAAGGGTCGCGAATTGTTATCAAGGTTCCGTTGACGCTCGCGATCATGCCCACCCTGATGATCATGCTCGGCGACCAGTCCTTTGCCTTGCCGCTGGTGAACGTGGTCGAGATTTTCCATCTGGATCTTACCAAAACCAACGTTGTCGACGGCCGGGAATGCATCGTGGTTCGGGAAAAAGTGTTCCCGCTGTTCCACATCAAACGCTGGCTGGTGCGTGACAACGGATCCCGGGAAGCGCCGGAGAATGCCCACGTGGTGATCGTCGCCATGGGCACCAAACAGGTAGGCTTTGTGGTCGACCAGCTGGTCGGGCAGGAAGAGGTGGTGATCAAACCGCTGGGTCGTGCACTCCAGGGTACTCCGGGTATGGCCGGCGCCACGATCACCGGTGATGGTCGAATCGCGCTGATTATTGATGTTCCCAGCCTGCTGCAACACTACGGTTAAGTCGTGACCGGCAGGTGACAATGGAATGGGTAGGAGAAGTGGATGACAGTTTCTGTCCTGGTCGTTGACGATTCAGGGTTTTTTCGAAAACGGCTGACGGAAATCCTGACCAGCTCCGGCCAGATCAAGGTCGTCGGCGCTGCCACCAACGGCCGGGAAGGCGTGGAGCTTGCCGAGAGGCTGCGTCCGGATGTGATAACCATGGATTACGAAATGCCGGTTATGGACGGTATTTCTGCCGTGCGCGAAATCATGCGCAAGCATCCGGTGCCTGTTCTTATGTTTTCCTCGCTCACCTACGAAGGTGCGCGGGTGACCCTGGATGCCCTGGAAGCCGGCGCTGTTGACTTTCTGCCGAAGAATTTCGAGGAAATTGCCAGGGATAACAGTCAACTCCAGAAAATCCTGATCGACCGGGTTCTGGATGTCGCCCGCAGCCGACCTGGCGCCCGTCCGGCTGCTCCGTCCCGGCCCGAAGTGCCATCTCCTGCGGCGCGGGCGCCCGTTGATGCGGCACCGGTTCGCTCCAGGCCTGAACCAACCCTGCGTCCGCGCCACGGCATTCAGGAGCGGGCCCCGGGTGTGGGAGCCACAGGCGAGGCTGAAGTCCCGAGGCGTCATGCCCGCCGGGGCCCCGCCAAACATTACGCGGTGGTCGGCATTGGTACGTCAACGGGCGGGCCGGTGGCGCTGCAGCGGGTACTGACCGCCTTGCCTGCTTCGTTCCCGGCGCCACTGGTGCTGGTCCAGCATATGCCGGCCAGTTTTACGCCGGCGTTTGCCGAGCGGCTGAACAAACTCTGCCGCATAGAGGTTCGGCAAGCAGAAGATGGCGATGTCCTTCGCCCGGGGCTTGCCTTACTGGCGCCCGGCGGTAAACAGATGATGATTGAGAACCGGGGCGGGCAGGCCCGGGTCCGGATCCTGCCAGGTGACGAGCGGCTCAATTACAAGCCTTGCGTAGACGTGACCTTTGGTTCACTGGCCCGGAGTTTCCCGGGCAAGACCCTGGGCGTGATCCTCACCGGCATGGGGTCTGACGGCAAGGAGGGCTGCCGGATGATGAAGCAGAGTGGGTCGGATATCTGGTCCCAGGACGAAAAATCGTCGGTCATTTACGGAATGCCCATGGCCGTTGCCAGGGCAGGATTGACCGATGAAGTTCTGTCACTGGACGAAATCGGGCCGCGGCTGGTGGAAGGTGTCAGCTGATGGATATCCTCAGCCTTCTCGGGGTTGTTCTCGCATTTGCCGCCATACTGGGCGGCAACCTGTTGGAAGGCGGGGCGCTGGGCTCGCTCTTTAATGGCCCCGCGGCGGTGATTGTTGTTGGTGGCACATTCGCCGCGACGATTCTCCAGACCTCGTGGCCCATGCTCAAAAGAGCCTTTACTCAGGTGCGCTGGGTTTTTGTTCCGCCGTTCATCAACATGGAAGATGGCTTGGGGAAAGTCATTGACTGGAGCGTGAAGGCTCGCAAGCAGGGGCTTCTTGGCCTTGAGGGGTTGGCTGAGAGAGAGCCGGAACCGTTTGCCAGGAAAGGGCTGCAGCTGCTGGTGGACGGTGCGGAAACGGAAACCATCCGGGGTGTTATGGAGGTGGATCTGGAATCCCGTGAACAGCGGGATCTCGAGTCCGCCAAGGTGTTTGAGGCCATGGGCGGCTATTCCCCGACCATCGGGATTATCGGTGCGGTCATGGGTCTGATCCAGGTGATGACCAACCTGGAAGATCCTCAGTCACTCGGTAGCGGTATTGCCACGGCCTTTGTTGCGACCATTTACGGTGTCGCCCTGGCGAATCTGCTGTTTTTTCCGGTGGCCAACAAGATGCGCGGCATCGTGCGGGAGCGGACCCGCTACGAGGATATGATGATTGACGGCATTATTGCCATCGCCGAGGGTGAAAACCCGAAATCCATCGAATTGCGGCTGCGGGGCTTCCTGCAGTGAGCATGCGCAGGCCAGACTATGCGGCGCCGTAGGCAACCTAAGGACGATCTGCACAATAAAGAGCGTTGGCTGATTTCCTACGCCGACTTCATCACCCTGCTGTTCGCCTTTTTCGTGGTGATGTACTCGGTTTCGTCCGTGAACGAAGGCAAGTACAAGGTGTTATCTGAAACCCTGACCGGGGTTTTCAACGCGCCCCAGCGGTCCTTCCAGCCCATCGAGATCGGCGACCAGCCTCCGCAGTCTCTGAACGCGCCCGCTGAAAACGTGATACCCCCGGCGGTCACCGAAGCTCCCCGAAACCCGGAAATGGACGCCCAGGCCCGGACCGAGGCCCTGCGTGCCATGGCTGACCAGTTGACCATGGAGTTCGACGAGCTTATCAGCCAGGGTGTGGTGACGCTGGAAACCAGTGACCGTTGGCTTGAGCTGAACCTGCCCAACAGTCTGCTGTTCGGAAGTGGTGATGCCGAACCCCATTACGATGCTTTCGAGGTGGTCGAGAAGATTGCCACAGTCCTGAACAACCGTGATAACGCTGTGAAGGTTGAGGGTTTCACCGACAATTTGCCCATCAGTACGCCCCGTTTCCCTTCCAACTGGGAGCTGTCCGCTGCCCGAGCGGCGGCCGTTATCCGGATGCTGGCCATGGAAGGCATTGAACCGGAGCGCCTTGCCGCGGTCGGTTACGGCCAGTATCAGCCGGTTGCGCGGAATGACACGGAAGAGGGGCGGCGCAGAAACCGGCGGGTGGTGTTGCTGATTTCCCGCGACGCCAGTATCCGGGGTGCCATGCGATAATACCGTTCCTCGGCAGATGCGTATGGTTCCGTTGGCACGGTTCCTGTATTCATTCCCGGTCATAAAAGGCGACGGCAAGAGCTTGCCGGAAATCCCCCTGCTATTCGTTCAAGTTGCCCGGGGGGCTGCCGATAAACGGGACTGTGGCCCCTGTGAATCCGGCCATACCGATGTGTTCTCTGGAGAGTCAAAGCGTGCGAATCTGGGCAGTAGCCAATCAGAAAGGTGGTGTCGGCAAAACCACATCCGTTGTTGCGCTGGGCGGCTTGCTCGCTGAGCGGGGCAAGCGCGTTCTTGTTGTCGATCTGGACCCCCATGGCTCGCTTACCAGCTGGTTCGGATACGATCCGGACACCATCGCCCACAGTGTGTTCGATCTGTTCCAGCATCAGGGCAAAGTCCCCGAGGGGCTGCCGGCCCAGCTGATTACCGAGACCAGTTGCCGGGGGCTGTCCCTGCTGCCGGCCAGCGCTGCACTGGCCACCCTGGAGCGCCGGATGATCGGCGTGGAAGGCATGGGGCTGATTGTCTCCCGGGCGCTGACCCAGCTCTGGGATGATTTCGATTATGTGCTTCTGGATAACACGCCGTCCCTTGGGGTGCTGATGGTCAATGCCCTGGCTGCGGCCCAGCACCTGATCATTCCGGTGCAAACCGAGTTTCTTGCCATCAAGGGCCTTGAGCGAATGCTCCACACGCTCAAGATGATCATGCGTTCCCAGAAGAACGAGCTGGCTTACACCATCGTGCCAACGCTCTACGACCGGCGCACCCAGGCTTCGGTGAAAAGCCTCAATTTGCTACGCAAAACCTACCGGGAATCCCTGTGGCAGTTTGCCATTCCCGTGGATACCAAATTCCGGGATGCCAGCCAGGCTGGTTTGATTCCCTCTGCGCTGGACGCCGAGACGCACGGTGTCCGGGCGTACAGCCATCTCCTTGACGACCTGATGGCCCGGGTAGGGTCCGTGAAGGAGCGTCGGCATGGCTGACGAGAAATTGACAAGGCTGGCGAGCCCTGAATCCGCAATCGCCAGTTATCTTGACGAGTTGCTACATACCGCGACCGATACGGCGTTGCGAGAGGAGGTTGTCGCTCCGGAGAAAACCGCCGAAAAACCGGCGGCTCGGCCAGAGCCGCCCAAACCTTTGCGGGAAAAGCCCGCCGAGGCTGTCCGGCCAGTGGGTCGTCTGGCACCGGAAACTGCCGTGCCGGAACCAAAAGTCGTTGCCACGCCTGAACCAGGGCCGGCCGCGCCACCCTCGCGCCCCGAGTGGTCCGGGCAGCCTTTTGAGTGCCTTATTTTCACCGTCGCCGGGCTGCAACTGGCGGTGCCGCTGATTCTGCTCGGCGCCATCCACCGAATTGAGGAAGAGATCCGGCCGATACCCGGAAGCCCGCGCTGGTATATGGGCATCCGGCCCGACCGGGACCAGAATCTCCGGGTGGTGGATACCGCGGAATGGATTATGGCGGACCGGGCGCCGGCGGATGCCCGCGTCAACTACCGGTTTGTGATCCGGCTTGATAACAGCCAGTGGGGGCTGGCCTGCGACGACGTGGCCCAGTCCTTTACCCTGAGACCCGATGAAGTGCGCTGGCGAACAGCTCGCAGCAAGCGCCCCTGGCTGGCGGGAACCGTGATTAACCAGATGTGCGCGCTTATTGATGTACGCACCATGGCAGACCTGCTGGTGCGGGCCGAGCGGGAGCACCATCTGGATCTGAGCTGACGCAAACAATGGTTACTGAATGAAACCGAGCCATGCTGGCACGGTTTGTGCCCTTAACTATAGTATTGGGCACTGACGATATTTTTTTGACGATCAGGTTGCCCGCCGGGCAGCCCAAGAGGAGACACATCGCTATGGCATCCCCGAGCGGACAAACCAATCAGGCCCAGGGTAATCAGGTACTGCAATACGTTACTTTCCGGCTGGATGATGAGACTTACGGTCTGAACGTCATGCAGATCCAGGAAGTACTGAGATACACCGAGATTGCGCCGGTTCCGGGTGCTCCGGATTACGTGCTCGGCATCATCAACCTTCGGGGTAACGTGGTTACGGTAATCGACACCCGCCGGCGCTTCGGTCTTTCGGATGCGGAGGTGACCGATGCAACCCGGATTGTGGTGATGGAATCGGCCAATCAGGTGATGGGTATCCTGGTGGATTCGGTGGCCGAGGTGGTTTACCTGAAAGCCAGTGAAATTGAGACTGCACCGAACGTGGGTAACGAGGAAAGTGCCAGGTTTATCCAGGGCGTGTGCAACAAGGATGGCGAACTGATCATACTGGTCGAGTTCGACAAGATGCTGTCAGACCACGAGTGGGCGGAAATCGCGGCACTGTAAACCGGAGCACTCCGTTACAGGCCAGATGATGGATGCCTTCCGTGGCAATTAACGGGAGATATCCGTCATGTTTGCAGAAATTCCTTCCTATCTTCCCTGGGCGCTGACTGTTGCCGCCTTGTCTCTGGTGCTCGTTCAGGGGCTGATTCTGGGGCGCCAGGTGCGCAGCCTGAAGGCATCCCTGAAAGAGCGTTGCGACACCCTCGGCCGTGAATTGCATGCCACCACCAGTGGCAGCATGGGGGTGGGGCAGCGCCTTGTGGCCTGCGAGCGCCAACTGCATGAACTGCGGACCACACTGGACGAGATGCGCCAGAACGATCCGCTGCGAATCTCCTACGATGAAGCCTCAAGACTGGTGGATCTCGGTGCCGATATCGACGATCTTATGAACACGTGCGGAATATCCCGTCCCGAGGCCGAGCTGGTGTCAGCACTCAGAAAACGTCAGGCGGCATGATACGAAGCTGTTACGGACGCTGCTGGAGAGAGTTTATTACACCTCAGGGCGGGGAAGTCAGCCATGTTGTTCAGCGGCTGTCTGGCTCCTGCGACACTTTTATCTTCCTGGTTAATTCCCCTGTGTTTTGTCTGTGGCAGGTCTGTATGATCTGTGAACATAAACGGAGTTAAATGTATCGGTTTAGGGACAGGGAGTTAAGGTCAGTGGTTTTCTTTGCAATCTGCCAAGTGTGTAGTGGGTATAGCATAGCCTGCACCAAACCGAAGGAACTTGGGCTGGCGGCCGAGTTGTGGAGTATCTCGGCATTGGCGCGCTATGTGTCCGAACAAGCGGAGCGGTCGGGATTTGCGCGTCTTGCCAGAGCCGGCAAGAGTACGGTTTGGCGAATTCTCGACGAGAACCAGCTCAAGCCCCACAAGATCACCTATTACCTGGAGAAGCGCGATCCCGACTTCAACCGGAAGATGCATGAGTATTGATGGTCTACCGGGAGTACGCCGTTAAATCAATCCACTTGACTCAGTAATATGCCGGAGCAGATGGCGCTTGCGTTTGCCCCCTTGGGGGGGTGTCTGCGAATAACCATGCCCGGCGTCCCAGGGCAAATGGACGGATGTCGTTTCGGCCAGGGCATTGCGGATCTTCAGGTCTTCATGTTCGCAGTAACCGATCAGGTACAACCAGGCCCGCTTTGGCGGGCTCGTACGTTATTGCTCCCTCGGAATATCCTCCGGCTCTACATGCCGTCGTTTATGAATCACGGCCAGCACTTCAATGAGATGATCAGATTTGATCTCGTAAAGAATCCGGTAGGAGTAAAGGCCCAGTTCTCGCACGGCGCCTTCGTTCAATTCCGGCACCTTGTGCCCCTTGCGGGGCAATTCATCCAGGCCAATGGTTTTCTGAACCAGCTCTTCACTGACGCGCTTGGCATAAAGCGGCGAATCTTCAGCGATGTATTGGCAGATATGATGAAGTTGGGCTTTGGCGTGAGCCGTCCACTTCACCATGTTTGAATTTCCTTGAGCACCTCTTCAGCCGGTTGGGTTTTGCCTTCGGCGGCATCCTGCTGGCCGCGCCGGATATTCTCCAGCACATAGAGTCGGTACATAATCTCTTCGGTGTCGGCGTTGTCAGGCATGCGCTCGATGGCATCCAATGCTTCTTGTTTCGCGGTATGAGCTTGCTGCACGATTGAACCTCCTTTACGGGGCGGCAACGGAATAATGCCAGCGTGATGGTTAAAGTTGGTAACGGCAATGTTACAAGCCATGAACGTGTTAGTGGGTATATGACTCCAGCAGAAAAAGCTCTGGGATTCCCTTTTACTTAACCCCTTCAATCAAGGCAATGTCTTTCTTCAGCAGGTCATTGACCAGAGTGTTTAATTCAACGCCTTTGGCTTTGGCCTTCTCTGAAAAATAGTCCAGCACCTCAGCTTCCAGGTAAACAGGCAAATTCTTTTTCGCGTTTGGATTAAAAAATTTACCACGTTCGCCTTTTGAAAAATCATACTCTTCACGCATAGAGATCACCCTTGTTCGTACTGCCGAATCTCGTGTTTCGTGGCTGGCCGCGCTGAGATCAGACGGATGGTCACGGCATCTTCATTGGCGTTGCGGAAAGTGTGTACCACAACCAAATAATGCTGCCCGACGATTTGACCAAGCGTTACCCAGCGGTCCTCTGTCTCGCTGGATTCCTCATCATCAAAAACCGTTAAGGCCATCGGATCATCGAAGACCTTGGTGGCTTCCTCAAAGGTTACACCATGCTTACGAGCATTGACGTGCGCTTTGTTGGGATCCCATTCAAAATTATATTGCATTTAGCAACCCTTAGCTGCTTTTAGTTGCCTGTGCTTCCAGTACCCATCATGAACACTCGTTCTGGTGAATATTTCATGAAAACCTCTGTCTCGCCCAACTTTATTGAGAGAGTCTAACATCGGGTGAGGTTCCAGCTACCCTGACAGAGGGGGCGACGAAGCCTCGAGACTGGTTGATCTCGGTGCCGATATCGACGATCTTATGAACACGTGCGGAATATCCCGTCCCGAGGCCGAGCTGGTGTCAGTACTCAGAAAACGTCAGGCGGCCTGATATAAAGCTGTTACGGACGCTGCTGAATGAAGAGAGTTTACACGAGGGCCCTTGAGGCCCTCCGATCTGTATCCCGCCATGATTTTGTTTCCGGTTCCGATCTGGTTCCCTCAATCACCGGGCACTCCATCCCCCGCGAGGAAACCGTCAGTCATATCCTGTCCCTGATCCCCGAGATCGAACCGGATCAGGTGGTGATGCATGTCGGCGGCGGCTCCGGGTATCTTGCCGCAGTGCTCTCTGAGCTGGCCCATCGGGTGGTTTACCTGGAGAAAAATGCGGTTGTTGCGGAAGCCGCCCGGGAGCGGTTTTTCCGTCTTGGCATGCACAATGTGGACGTTCTGGTTGCCAGCGTGGAAGAGGCTCCGGAGCCTGACCAGCTGTGCGATCTTGTCCTGTGCACCACGTTTATCAAAGAGCGCAATCCTCTGGCTCGTTTCCTTCGGGAAGGGGGGCACCTGGTTTGCCTTGAGGGTCGTGCCGGTCCGGTGCCGAGTCTGGCCATGTTTGTGAAGCGTGATGCCCGGCTGGAACGGGTCCGGACTCTTGGTTGGGTCGACTTCAACCGCAATGTGGAACAGATTCTGATTGATCAGGGCGTCGTGGATGACAAGGTCCTGGCCGAGGCGAAAGCGGAAGCGGCGAAACAGAATTGCCGGGTACTTGATGTTCTCCGGCGCAAACTGAATCTTGAAGAAATTGATCTGTACCGCTCCCTCGCACGGCAGCGGGGCATGACCTTCACCGACGCGGATGAACTCCTTCCGGATCTCCACCCTGCGCTGTTCCGACGCTTCTCCCGGACCTTTCTGGACCTGTCACGGCTGATTCCTGTCGCCCAGGACGATGGAACGATCACCGTTGTGACCGATGATCCGGACGCGCGCACGGACCAGCTCGAGCGCCTCAGCTCAAATCAGGTGATCGATTGCCTGCTGGTGACACCGACGGATTTCCGTCGCATCTGGTCGGCCCTGGACCTGACGGTCAAGGGCAGTCATTTCGCCGCGAACCATGGTGCCTGCACCGATCCCAAGCCTGAGGCGGGAGAGTGCAATGATCAGTTGCTTTGCAGCGACGCCAAAAACAGGCACATCAGTCCCTATCTGGTGTCGGTCTATGAGGCGATCCTGCTGGATGCTGTAAGTGAAAAAGCCAGCGACATTCATATAGAACAATACGGAGAGCGGATTCGCATACGCCTCAGGGTAGACGGCGACCTCCACGATCTGCCCCAGTACCAGTTGTCGCCCCGGGAAATCAAAGGGGTGATCAACGTGATCAAGCTTCGGGCGGAACTGAACATCGCTGAACACCGGCTCCCGCAGGGTGGCCGTTCACGGCTGCAACTGGGTGACATGGCCTACGACCTGCGCATCCAGACCCAGCCGTCGCTCCATGGCGAACACGCTATCATCCGCTTGTTACCCCAAACCGGGCGCGCCATGACCATTGCCGAACTCGGCATGTCGCCGGTGATCGGTGGACGTTATCAGCGCTTGCTGGATAACCCGGCAGGACTGGTTCTGGTCGTGGGACCTACGGGGTCTGGCAAATCGACCACGCTCTATGCCGGACTGCAGACCCTGGCCGATGACGGCCGCCGGAAAGTGATCACGGTGGAAGATCCGATTGAGTACTCTATCGATAACATCCAGCAAACCCGGGTGCGCTCGGAGATAGGTTTTGGTTTTGCCGATGCCATGAGAGCGTTTGTCCGCGAGGATCCGGATGTCATTCTCGTTGGCGAAATCCGCGATCAGGAAACCGCACTGGAGGCAATCAGGGCCTCGCAGACCGGGCATGTGGTGTTGTCGACGCTGCATTGTAATGACGCAGTGGATTCCTTGCAGCGCCTTTACGATCTTGGTGTTCACCCGAACTCCATTGCCGGTGAGTTGCTGGCGGTAATTGCCCAGCGCCTGGCCAAGCGAATCTGTACGCACTGCCGCAAACCTGCCAGGCCCGACCCGGTGATTCTGTCCGAGATGTTTCCGGACGGTCCGCCGGCAAATTTCCGGTGTTTTGAGGGCGCCGGCTGTGACAAATGCAACGGCCGGGGTACCCGGGGCCGGGTGGCGATCGTGGAATATATGGAAGTTGATTCCGATATCCGTAATGCGATTTCCTGCCAGCCGCCGATCGGAGAGCTTCGCTGGCGGGCCCTGGATGCCGGTCTGATTACCATGCGGGACAGTGCGCTGGACCATGTCATTGAAGGCATTATCCCGCTTTCGGAATTGCCACGGATCCTTCCCAGAGAGCGTATGGCGCCAGAAGTTCGCGGCGGCCGGAGGAGTCAGGAATGAGCACCAGGAATCAGGCAATCAAGGCCGTGCAGCGTGAGCCCGCAGAAGTTGTGTACGCTCAGGAGCTGGAGAACCTGAAAGGGATGGATCATGGCCCGGTGCCACCTGGCTGGCAGATGTCACCCCGTGCTGTGGAAAAGTTTGTGAGGGGGGATGAAAAGCTGGGCATCGAACGAAAGTTCGTCGCCGACCGTGCCATGGTGGTCCGGACCATCATTTCCCTGTGTACCAGCCGCGGGTGCCTCCTGGTAGGGGAGCCGGGGACGGCCAAATCCTGGCTTTCCGAATTGTTGTCGGCCGCCATATCCGGCAGCTCCACCCTGACACTCCAGGGCGGGGCAGTCAGCCATGTCGGGCAGTTGCTGTATAGCTGGAACGAATCCGTTCTGCATAACGAAGGGCCCTGCCTCAAAGCGCTGGTGCCAAGCCCCTTGTTGCGGGGAATGATGGAAGGACGGATGGTCCGCTTCGAGGAGATTGCCCGTTGCCCCCAGGCGCTGCAGGATGCGCTGCTGTCCGTACTGTCTGACCGGGTGGTGGTGATTCCGGAACTGGCTGGCGAGGAAGGCGTGGTTCTGGCGCGGGAAGGGTTTAATGTCATTGCCACCTCGAACAGTGTCGATCAGGATGTTCACCGGATGAGTGCCGCCCTGAAACGACGAATGGACTTCGAGGAAATTCGCCCGATTCGCAACCTGTCGGATGAAATGGACGTAGTACTCCGTGAGGTCCGGAAAGCCAATGTCCGGGCAGGCGTCGAACTGGACCTTGATGAACCGGTGATCGAGATTCTGGTGACCATGTTCCACGAGCTGCGCAACGGTCAGACTCTCGATGGCCGCAGTACTGATCGTCTGGCGGGCTCGGCCCTGTCCACCGCCGAAGCGGTCTCCGTGGCCCACGCGGCGAGCCTGAATGCCTGGTATTACGGCGGCGGCAGCATGACGGTTGAGCTGCTGATGCACCATATCATTGGCTCAGCCCTCAAGGATCAACCGGAAGATCGCCGCCGGCTGAGGCATTATTTCGAGACAGCCGTTGCGCCCCGGCGCGGTGGCAACTGGCAGCAGGCCTGGGCGCTCCGTTCACTGATCCACTGAGGCATCCGGTTTCCTGTCGTCCGGCGTAACCCCCCGGATATGGAAGGCAAATGCCAGAATTTCGGCGATAACCCGGTACAGCGCCTCGGGGATTTCCTCGTTAAGGGACAGTCGGGCCAGGATGCTTGCCAGTTCGGCGTTCTCATACAGCGGAACGTTATGCTCCCGGGCGATGCGGATGATTTCCTCCGCCAGTTCGTGGGTGCCGGTTGCGCTGATGGTGGGGGCTTTGTCGCCATCGTATTTGAGTGCGACGGCGGCCCTGGTGTCCGTGTGCTGTGTTTCTGAAGTCATGCCCGGGTATCCACCAGTCTGTGTTCAAGCCGGGTGACGCTGCTAAGGGGTGTTCCGCGGCGGCACTCCAGGTCCGTCACTTCCAGCCCGAGGTCTGCCAGACTCCGCCTCAGTACGGGGAGCTCCTGGTTCACCCGTCGCAGCGTCGTCTGTTTCTCCGCCCAGACCCGGGCGCTGACCGCCTGCTGTCGCAAAGCGACGTCAAAAT
Source organism: Marinobacter sp. B-21 (assembly GCF_056857895.1). Lineage (NCBI taxonomy): Bacteria > Pseudomonadati > Pseudomonadota > Gammaproteobacteria > Pseudomonadales > Marinobacteraceae > Marinobacter > Marinobacter sp. B-21. The sequence goes on along the minus strand of NZ_JBSXNZ010000088.1, from coordinate 311,119 downwards.
GAAGCGGGCCGGCCTCATCCAGATCCATCGCCAGTGCAAGCCGCCATTCGGTGGTAGCCGGCGTCGCGGATTTCCGTTCCGACTCCTTGTCCTCCGAATATTGTTCAATTCGCAGTTGCGCCAGCCTGGGCTCGTTCTGGGGGGTCAGCCAGGGCAGATCCAATAGCAGGGTAGCGGTTGGCGCTGCGGCATCACTACCGCCCCGGGCTGTCAGCACCTGACTGTGCAACTGATTCACCGTAATGCGGTTGAGCATCCCTGCCAGCAGACGGAGCATCTGCCCGACACCGGGTGGCTCGCCGTCTCCGGACGCCTGGGGCGTCGCCAGAGGTTGTGGAAATTGCAGGGGTGCCTGCATTAATCCGGGTGTTGATATGGGTGTCAAACGGTTGAACTGTTCCGGAGTGCTGCCCTGCTGCGCCAGCAATGCGGTAATTACCCTGCCAAGGGCCAGTTTGAGATCCGGGAGTTGGGCAGCGGGCGTCCGGGACAGGCGGGATTCGGCAAACAGGCCACTTTCGGAAAGCCATTGCCGAACCTGCTGTGGTGTTGCAGCCTGACCGCCAGTGCCGGGTGCCAGACTGGCTCCCGAGGGAAGCCTTGCCACCAGCTGTTCGATCGCCTGCCGGGCGGCCTCCGGGAGGGGTTGGGTCAGCCGTGGTGAAGGCAACTGGCCGGGCAGCGGGTCCTGCTTCAGGCCCTGGGTCAGGGTGCCCATAAGTTTTGCCAGACCGGTGTCGAGCGTTTGCTGCCAGGGCAATCGCTGGGCCAGGGCCCGGGCAATGCCTGCTTCGGGAGCCGGCGCCAGTTTGCCCATTAGCTGAAGCTCGTTACCCGCCCGCATCACCTTTACCCAGTCACCTGGCGAGAGCTCGGTTTTACCGATAGTTGCCTGAACCAGAAGGGATTTGCCACGAATATCCAGCAACACATCGGCACTGCTTCCGCTTTGCCGGTTCACGATCTCCGCAACTCGGGCCAGGGTGGTTTCCCGGTTTGCCAGCTGGATCTGGGCCAGCAGTTGTCTGGCTGACGCGGCGACGGGCTCGCGGCTGACTTCTGTGGTGCCGGCTGGCCGGGCCGTCTGGGGTGCCGGCTGGGCAGGAGGAGTAGGAGGCTGTTGTCCGCTGGGTAGTTTCATCGTCGCTGATTTGATGTTGGACAAGAGTAATCCGCAAGCTATTTCGTTATAATACGCCGCGCCGGCCGGCCATGCGCGAATAATGGCGCATCCGCCGTCTCTGTCACGAATGCACCCGATGCCGTACACACGCGCATCGTCCTGGTTACGGGGCCCTAATGTCTGAGCCGTTATTACAGGCTGTCGATCTGCAGTGCGAACGGGACGAACGGATCCTTTTCCGTGACCTGTCGTTCTCCATACTGCCCGGTACAGTTACCCGTGTCGAGGGTCCCAACGGCTCCGGCAAGACCACCCTGCTGCGAATGCTGGCTGGCCTGAACGATGCCTGGTCCGGCGAGCTTCTATGGTGTGGCAGGCCAAGGTCCGGCCAGCGGGAAGAATTCTTCAGAAATTCCCTGTACCTTGGCCATCGGCCGGGCATCAAGCCGTTGCTGACGCCAGTGGAAAATCTTCGGGCACTGACGTCCGGGCGACGCCCTGTGCCAGACCCGGTGCTGCGCCAGGCACTTGAGGGCACCGGGCTGGCCGGCTTTCAGGACGTGCCCTGCCGGAATCTTTCAGCCGGCCAGCAACGGCGCGTGGCCCTGGCGAGACTGCTGATAGCCGACGAACCGCTGTGGTTGCTGGATGAAGTTTTTACCGCGATTGACGCGGACGGCGTTAGCGCAATTGAAAATCTACTGCGGCAGCGCGCCGCCGAAGGTGGTGCAGTGGTCGTGACGACCCACCACGATCTCCGGATGCCGGGAATGCAGCGTATTGTTCTGGGTGGAGGATCATCTGATGAATGCTGATGTCCGACCCGTTCTGAAGCTGCGGGATGATACAGTAGGAGCCCTGGCGGCAATGCGGGGCGTCTTTGGCCGGGACCTGAAGGTGGCTTTCCGGCAACGACAGGATTTGCTGAATCCGTTATTGTTCTTTGTCATGGTTGTAACCCTTTTCCCCCTCGGGGTTAGCCCGGAAGTGTCATTTCTGCGGGAGGCCGGTGCCGGTATCCTGTGGGTAGCTGCGCTGCTTTCGGTATTACTTTCGCTGGATCATCTGTTCCGGCATGATTTTGATGACGGCACGCTGGAGCAACTGGTGCTCCAGCCTCAGCCCCTGTTTCTCCTGGTGTTGGCGAAAACCATGGCGCACTGGGTGTTAACGGGGTTGCCGCTGGTGATACTGACGCCGGTTCTTGGCGTCATGGTGCATCTTGACGGGAACTCCATCGGAGTTTTGTGTCTAACTTTGCTGATCGGAACGCCGGTGCTGAGTCTGATTGGTTCAATTGGTGCAGCCCTGACCCTGGGGTTACGTTCGGCAGGGGTGCTGTTGTCCCTGCTGATCATTCCGCTGTACATTCCGGTCCTGATTTTTGGTACCGGGACAGTGGCCGCCGCGGCGGAAGGAGCCCAGGTCGGTGCCTACGTGGCCCTGATGGGGGCATGTCTGGTGCTGGCGCTGACGCTGGCGCCCTTTGCATCGGCTGCAGCGCTGCGTATCAGCCTGTCTAACGGCTAAAACAAGGTAACGGTAGGACGGTGACTATCTGATGTGGCAATTTTTTCACAAGCTGGGTTCTCCCAAATGGTTCTTCGGGATTGCAACCCGGTTGATGCCCTGGCTGCTGGCGGGCGGCATACTCCTGTTGATGGCGGGCATTGTCTGGGGGCTGGCATTCGCACCCAGGGATTATCTTCAGGGCAACAGTTACCGGATTATTTTTATCCACGTACCGACCGCCTTTCTTGCCCAGTCCGTTTACATCATGATGGCCGTAGCGGCGGTGGTGACCCTGGTATGGCGCATGAAGCTGGCGGATGTTTTCATTAAGGCGGTGGCACCGGTAGGGCTGGTATTAACGTTCCTTGCGCTGTTTACCGGAGCTGTCTGGGGCAGGCCGACCTGGGGAACCTGGTGGATCTGGGACGCCCGGCTGACATCCATGCTGATCCTGCTGTTTCTTTATGGCGGCGTGATTGCCCTGGACCGGGCCATCAATGATGAAAAGTCGGCGGCCCGGGCGGTGGCTATTCTCGTACTGGTCGGGGTAGTGAATATCCCGATTATCAAATACTCCGTGGAGTGGTGGAATACCCTGCACCAGCCGGCTACCTTCAAGCTGACTGAAAAGCCCTCAATGCCCCCGGACATGTGGGTTCCGTTGCTGCTTTCGGTTCTTGGCCTGTATCTGCTGTTTGGCTGGCTGGCCTGTTTACGGATGCAGACAGAGATTCTGCTCCGCGAGCAGCGAACTCGCTGGGTAAAAGAGTATGTTATGGTCGGGAGGGGCTGATGTATGGCGTTTGAATCCTTTTCGGCATTTCTGGTGATGGGAGGCCACGGACCCTATGTCTGGGCCTGTTATGGTGTCTTCTTCATCCTGATGGTCGCGATGATGGTCTGGTCTGTACTCCGCCGCAAGGCAGCGATTGAATCCTGCCGGCGCGGTTATGAGCTTCAGGCTGGCAGGAGCGAACAACAGGCTGTCCGCGGCTCTGCGGCTTCCTTCACCCGCGTAAACGTTTCCCACGACTGATGGCAGGTATCTGATGCATCCGATCCGAAAAAAACGCCTGACTATTGTCCTGTTCCTGCTAGTGGGGCTGGGCATCGCTGTAGCGTTGACAACCTATGCCCTGCGCCAGAACATCAACCTGTTCTATGACCCCAGCCAGATCTCCGCCGGTGAAGCGCCGGTGGATGTCAGAATCCGGGCGGGCGGAATGGTCGAGGAGGGATCGGTGGTGAGGGATCCGGACAGCCTCACGGTCGAGTTCCGGGTCACCGATTTCAACGCTTCGGTACCGGTTGAATACACCGGGATCCTGCCGGATCTGTTTGCCGAAGGGCAGGGCGTGGTTGCCATGGGCAGACTGGATAATTACGGCCGCTTTGTGGCCGATCAGGTTCTGGCCAAACACGATGAGAATTACATGCCGCCGGAAGTCGCTGATGCGCTGGAGAAGGCATCAAAAGGCCAGAACAAGGCCAGTGAGAGTGCGAAAACTGTATCCTATTGAACTTAAACGCTTCACCTAACAGCCTGGTTTCTGGAGGGCTTTGATGTATCCCGAACTCGGACAGCTTGCACTGATACTCGCGCTGTTGTTGGCAGTGCTCCTTTCCGTAGTACCCCTGACGGGGTCCCTGACTGGCAGAGACAATCTTCAGGCATTTGCCAGGCCTCTGGCGGCCGGCATGTTTGTCTTTGTTGGCCTTGCCTTCGCTGTGCTGACCCACGCTTTTGTGACAGACGACTTTTCAGTGGCCTACGTTGCCAACAACAGCAACAGCATGCTGCCCTGGTATTTCAAGTTCAGTGCCGTCTGGGGCGGCCATGAGGGCTCGCTGCTGCTCTGGATATTCATGCTCTCAGGCTGGACGCTGGCCGTGGCAATCTTCAGTCGTCGACTGCCTTCGGTGATGATTTCTCAGGTGCTTTCAGTCCTGGGTATGGTCAGCGTCGGATTCCTGTTGTTCATCGTGGTCACCTCGAACCCGTTTGATCGCCTGCTGCCCAACGTGCCCGCAGACGGGGCGGACCTTAATCCGTTGCTCCAGGATTTGGGCCTTATCATTCATCCTCCCATGCTCTATATGGGGTATGTGGGTTTTGCCATAGCCTTTGCCTTTGCGATTGCGGCGTTGATCAACGGCCGCCTCGATGCTGCCTGGGCACGCTGGTCACGGCCCTGGACTACCGTCGCCTGGGCCTTCCTTTCCCTTGGCATCGCTCTGGGCAGTTGGTGGGCCTACTATGAGCTTGGCTGGGGTGGCTGGTGGTTCTGGGACCCGGTGGAAAATGCGTCGCTGTTGCCCTGGTTGTCGGGCACCGCGTTGATGCACTCGCTGGCGGTCACTGAAAAACGGGGCGTATTCAAGAGCTGGACCGTGCTGTTGGCGATTGTCACTTTCGTCCTCAGTCTGCTGGGTACCTTCCTGGTCCGTTCGGGAGTACTGACCTCCGTTCATGCCTTTGCCTCCGATCCTGAGCGGGGTACCTTCCTGCTCGCGCTGCTGGCGGTAACCGTAATTGGCAGCCTGGCGCTCTATGCGTTTCGGGCGCCGGTGGTGCATGTCCGTTCCCGTTATGGGTCGCTGTCCCGGGAAATCTTCCTGCTGCTGAATAACGTGCTGCTGGTTTCAGCCACGCTGCTGGTGGCCGTTGGCACGCTTTACCCGCTGGTTCTTGATTACCTGGAACTTGGCAAACTGTCGATCGGTGAGCCGTTCTTCAACCTCACCTTCAGCCCGCTGGCCGTGGCGACCGGCCTGTTGCTGGGTGCCGGGATATTCTCCCGCTGGAAGAAGACCGACGGTGGCTGGCTGGCACGCAAACTGTTGTGGCCCCTGGCGGTCAGCGTTATCGCCAGTACTGTCGTGGTGACCGGCTACGGCGGCTTCAGACCCTGGGCATTCCTGGGTGTGTTTGCCGCCATGTGGGTAACCGTTGCTACTTTCTGGGACCTGTGGGACAAGTCGTCCTCCAGAAAAGGTCGCATCCACGGCCTCAGGCGCCAGTCCCGCAGCTACTACGGCATGGTGCTCGGCCACCTGGGCCTGGCGATTACCATGGCAGGGGCCACGGTGGTGTCCAACTACGGCATTGAGCGGGATGTTCGCATGGTGCCCGGCGATGTGGCGATCGTGGGTGATTACCAGTTTGTATTCAAGGACATCGGCGAGCGTCGCGGAGCCAATTTCACCGCTCAGTACGGCAGTTTTGATGTGATGCTGGACGGTGAGCCCATCGCCGAGCTGCATCCTGAAAAGCGCCAGTACTCCGTTGGCATGAGCGTGATGACGGAAGCGGACATCGATGCCGGCCTGTTCCGGGACATTTTCGTGGCCATTGGCGAACGCATTTCCGACGATGCCTGGGCCATCCGTCTGCAATACAAGCCGCTGGTGCGCTGGCTCTGGTTGGGCGCGCTCTTCATGGCGGCCGGAGGCTTCCTGGCCATTTCCGATCGCCGTTACCGGATCCGGGAGCGGGCAGAGGAGAAGGCCGGCACCGGTTCGCCCGTTACAGATGCTGGCTCGGCACGCCCTGCAGGAGCCGTATCATGAAGCGGTTCCTGCTCTTTCTCCCGTTACTCGTTGCCGTCGTGATTGGCGTAGTGCTGTTTGCAGGCATCGGCAGGGACCCCACCAAACTGGAGTCGGCACTGATTGGCAAACCAGTCCCTGAGTTCAGCCTGCCGGATCTGCACAACCCCGATGCCATGCTGGATCAGAGCCTGTTTCGCGGTCGGGTTACCCTGTTGAATGTGTGGGGCACCTGGTGTCCGGCCTGCCGGGATGAACACGATGATCTGATCTGGCTGGCGGAAGAAAAAGGCGTGACCATCATCGGCCTCAACTACAAGGACAACCGTGAAGATGCCCTGGTCTGGCTCGACCGTCTCGGTGATCCATACCGGGACATTATCTACGACCCGAGGGGAACACTCGGGTTTGATCTGGGCGTTTACGGTGCCCCCGAGACTTTCGTCATTGATGCCGGGGGCATTGTTCGCTACCGCCACGTTGGTGTGATCAATGAGGCGGTCTGGGAACAGGCATTGCAACCGGTGATCAACGAATTGCAGGGGAATGGCTGATGCCGAGGATTGTTTTTCTTGCCCTGGCGGTTCTGATCTCCGGGGTAGCAGCTGCGGAGGTGGCTGACGTCTATGATTTCGGGGACCGGGCCCAGGAACAGCGGTATCAGAATCTGATCGCCGAGCTGCGCTGCCCGAAATGCCAGAACCAGAATATCGCCGACTCCAGCGCGCCGATCGCCAGGGATATGCGGGATGAGGTCTACCGAATGATGAAGGACGGTGCCGGCAATGACGAGATTGTCGAGGCGCTGGTCGGGCGTTTTGGTGAGTTCGTGCGCTATAAACCGGAGTTCGACAGCCGCACGTTCCTGCTCTGGGCGACACCAGTGATCGGCGTATTCGGTGGGTTGTTGGCCGTGGCTGTCGTGATTATCCGCTCCCGGCGGCGGGCAGGAGCTGAAAATCCCGCGCTCAGCGCTGAAGAGAAAGCCCGTGTAGCCAGGATGCTGGCAGAGAAGGAACAGGACGGAACCTCCTGAAATTTTGCCCTCTGGCTTTCACACCGTTACCCGATTTAATTCTGAACCTGTGACTGGAATTCCATGACTCAAACTTTCTGGATTGCCGCAACGGTACTCATCATTATTGCCCTGGCGTTCGTACTTTACCCGGTGCTTTTTCACCGGACTGGTACCAGAAAACAGGCGGATCTTAAAAGCCAGAACCTGATGGCTTATCGCTCCAGAATGAAGGAACTGGACAGGGAGTATGAGGCCGGCACCCTGGACAACGAAAACTATCAACAGCTGAAGGAAGAACTGGCCGGTGCCATGCTGGATGACGTGCCGGAGGACGAGCGCCCGAGACCGGTCATCAGTGGCCAGGGAAGCGCCATGGCCGTCGCTCTTGTGTCTATCCTTTTGGTTCCGGCGGCAACGTTCTACCTGTATCAGCGGTGGGGCGCGATGGACCGGGTTGAACAGTTCATCACCATGCAGGAAATGGGCGCCACCGATGGCGCGCGGCAGACTCAGATGGCCGGGCTTGCCGAACAGCTGCGCGAGCGCCTTGAAGCCAGCCCGGATAACCCGGAGGGTTGGGCCATGCTGGGGCGCACCTATATGAGTCTGGAGCGGTACGACGATGCGGCCTGGGCATTCCGGCAACTGGCAGAGAGCGTCGCGGGTGATGACCGCTCCGAATCCGTTGCCTATGGCCTGGCGGCCCAGGCGTTGTTCTTTGACAGCGAGGGCGCCATGACAGAAAAAGTCACTGCCGCCATCGAACAGGCGCGCAAGCTGAACCCGGATGAGGTTAATGTCCTTGGCTTGCTGGGTATCAACGCGTTCAGCCAGCAACATTATCGCGAGGCCATCGAATACTGGGAGCGGATTGAGACCGTCGCTCCGGATCATCCCCAGATTGCTTCCATCCGTGAGGGAATACGTGAAGCCTACACCCGGTTGGGAGAGAAACCGCCGGAACTGGCTGCCGAATCCGAAGCTGCCGGCACAGGGGTTACCGTGCGGGTAACACTGATTGAAGCTTTCAGGGATCAGGTGCCTGCGCATACCACGCTGTTCCTGTTTGCACGCCAGGCTGGCGCCCAGCAAGGGCCGCCGCTGGCAGTGGCAAGACTGACGGCGGATCAGTTGCCTGCAGAAATACGCCTGGACGACAGCTATTCCATGTCACCCCAAGCCAGAATTTCCGATGCTGAAGAAGTGGTGATTACTGCCCGGCTCAGCCGGTCCGGAAGTGTGAGCGCCCAGCCGGGAGACTGGCAGGGCAGCACGGATATGCCGGTGGCGGTGGGCGATGGCCGGGGCGAGCCGGTCGCCATTGTGATCGATCAGCAGCTGACCAACTGACCGGCCCCGCAGGCTCTTAGGCAAGCCCTCGGGGATAGAGCGGCGGCAGGTCAGCCCGGGCCTCCGGCTTTGCGGTCGCTTCCCTTATTTGCTCCAGTGCCCCGACCATGGGGCGTCCATCCCAGTCGTCCGTGCCGTGTCCGGGCGCGAAAAGGCGAGCCTGCAGTTTTCTGATCTCCGCGGTTAACGCCTCGTTCCGGAAATGGCTGGCAACGTCTGCCGCAGAATGAAAGCCGTGACCGGGTGTGTGCAGGCTGGCCCATTCCACCAGCAGTTCCGGCGTTGTCGCAGAACCGTCCCGGGCGGCCTTGATGAGTCGGTTAAAGGCGGCCCGATCATTTCTGTTTTCGCTGGTAACCGGCAGTTTTGCCGGATTCCTCCGTGACCGCCACCAAGCCAGCAAAGTGCCGCCCCATAGCACCGCCAACACCAGACTGAGCCATTGCCAGAGGCTGGTCCGGTCCGGAGCCTGGTTATCCGGCGAATCGGACGCCACGTTTTTTGCGGGTGTCTCCCCGTCTGTTTTAGCTGTGTTCTCCGGCGGTACTGCGCCAGCAGCATCAGGGCCCGTTACCGTCAGCGTTTTTTCCGGAATCTCAGCAACACGTTCGCGATCAGCTTCCGTGTCCCACCAGTGAATGCGGATGGCCGGCAGGGTCATCTGCCCGGCCTCAACGGGCACCAGGGCCACTGACTGCGTCAAGGATGAGGAAAGACCGTCGGGCATTGTCTCGGTGATTCGCTCGGGTTGTTCCGGATAACTCCTCAAACCCGGTGGTACCGCATCCGGCAGTGGCGGCAGCGTCTCCGAGGGCAGGTTGGCTGCTGTCAGGCGGATTTCCCGGGTGATGTTTTCACCAGTTTTGACGTCAAGAGTTGGCGGCAACCCGGCTTCTGTCAGGCTTACGCTGCTTGCCGGCAACCAGGTTTTCCCGGTGAACTGCGATGGCACCTCCTTGACCGGTATTTCAAACAGCTCCTCGCTGTCCCTGAGGAATTTAAGCTTGCCTTGGGCGTCCCGGGACTGCCCTTCAAACCGGATCGGCGGGAGCCTGAAGTTGCCCGGGCGCTGGGGAAACAGGGCATAGCGGCGTTCCACCACACGATAGCGCACCCCGTCACGGTAGCGTGAGAATTCCTGTTGCTTGCCGAGCGGTTCGATAACGACATTGGGGTGCTGGGGTTCCGACAGTTCGCCCCGGATCAGGTTGCCGCGGAAGAACAGGCGAATGGTCAGAATCAGTTGCTCCTGCACATAAACCTCGGCCTTATCGGCAGACAGTTCAATAAAGCTGTCACGGCCGGTGTCCGCCTGATCCGGTGGCGTGCCGTCCACAACTTCCACTGTGACAGGCTCGGAAACGGCGCCCTTGAAAGTGAGGGCGGGAATGGTGAGTTCACCGGTGGTTGTCGGGGCAAGCTGGTAGGTCCAGGTGATCTCACCCACCATCTGGTTGTTGATGGTCTGGATGCTGTACTGCTGGTTCTGCGCGAGGATCTCGAAATCCGGCTGTACCTTCTCGATATCGGGTTTGGGCAGGTTGGACATGTCGAAATCGAACAGGTTACCCAGGTTGATATCGATTTCCATACTGCCTTTGACCGTCAGGGTCATCACCTCACCCTCGTAAAGCCGGGTTCTGTCTGGCTCGACTGTGAGCTCTTGCGCCTGGACCGGCAGCCAGATTGCCGCCAGAAGAAAAAGACAGACAGCCGCTGTGATCAACCGTTTTACCATGGTGTATCGCCCTCATCGGATGGAGTCTGGCGTTGTTGATACTGTTGCAGAAACTTGCGCTGTAACAGGCCGCCCGGGTTGTCGGGAACCCGTCTGAGCGACTGCTCCTGGCTCTGTGTCAGGGGTGTTTCAGAAATTGGCGCAGGAGCCCGGGGCTGGTTCGTCTGTGACTCCTGTTCTCCCGATGCCTGTTCCGGAGTCTGCCCCTCCTGTTCATCCCTCTGCTTATCCGGTTCGCCTGGTTCTTCGCGGTTCCCGGATGAACGCTGGCTGTTCCCGGAGTTCTGCTGCTGCTCGTTGCCAGAGTCACCGGGATTTTTATCGTTTCCCGGCTGGCTCTGATTATCCTGCGGCTTGTTGCCATCGCTGCCCGGGGATTCTGATGGGTCTTTCTGTTTGTTGCTCTGACTGTCACCATTGCCCTGATTTTTCTGCTTCAGTAATTCTTCGACAATCTTCAGATTGTGGCGGGCATCTTCCATATCCGGACTCTCTGCCAGGGCATGATTATAAGCTGCGAGGGCCTCTTCGAGTTTGCCGGCTCTGGCCAGTGCGTTGCCCCGGTTGTAACTGGCGCGGGGCCCTTCGGCCCGGGAAAAGACCTGGGCGGCCGCATCATACTGGCCAGACCGATACAGTGCGGAGCCTTTCCATTCGGGATCATCCAGCCGGGCGGCTGCCTGCTTCGGATCGTTCTGGATCAGTTCGGGGGCTCTCTGATCCTGGCGCTGCCAAAGGTCGGCCCAGGTCATGGCTGCTGCCGGCTGTGGAAACGCCGGTAAAAGCACCAGGGCCAGGGCGGTAAATGCGCCCCGGCGCCATCCCAGAAGAATCAGGGGGGCGGCCAGCCAGAGCAGCCAGTAACCGTCATCCTGCCAGCGGCTGACGGTCAGCCCTGCACTTGTATCCTGCCAGCCACCGGTGTCTTTCGGACTGAGTTCAAGGGATTCAATATCGGTGTTGTTGAGGGTCAGTTCGTGGCTCTGGCCCCCGGTGCTCCGGGCCAGTTCCGACAGGGCATCGGGGGTGGCACGGCTGATCACAATTTCGCCGTTTTCACGAATGAATCCGCGGCGGGCCAGGGGAATGGGGCCACCTTCTTCGGTTCCCACAACCAGGCTGTTGAGCGCATATCCGGTTTCGGACAGGGTATCCCGTATTTCAGGCCAATAGCGTTCACTGATCTGGTCGGTGATTATCAGAATCCGGCCGTCACCCGGTGCACCCTGTGTCAGCAGATCGGCCGCCCTGGCGATGGCAAGGTCAGCGCGATTGCCGGTGGCTGGCATAATCACCGGATCAAGCACGTCCAGCATGCCCTCAATGGTTCTGGTATCGTCGGTCAGCGGTGTGACCACGTGGGCATCACCGGCGTACACGAGCAGCCCGGTCAGGCTGCCCTGCCGTACCGCGAGAATATCCCGGATTTTCCGTTTGGCCCGGGTCAGACGGTCGGGTTCTACGTCTGTTGCCAGCATGGAGAGTGAGAGATCAAGTGCAATCACAAGGCTGTCACCCGGCTGTTTAAGCGGGGTAGGCGCTTCCCGCCATGCTGGTCCGGCAAGGGCAGTGGCCAGAACGACCAGGGCAATGGCAGCCGGTAACATAGGGGATTTCGAGGTTCTGCCTGATGTGCCTTCGTGGCGTATGACAGGCGACAGCAAGCGGGCCGGAATGAGCCGGGACCAGCCGCTGTCCCCCAGATGTAACTGGCGGAACGCCAGATACATCAATGGCAGCAGGAGAACCAACAGCAGCCAGAGCGGGCGCAGGAAGTGAAAATCAGCCAACATCCGGTTCCCCCTCTCTTTGCTGGCGACGCGTGGCCATTATCTGGCCCATCCGCCGGTACAGAAACAACATGCCCCACAAGGCCACCGCAAGGCCGGCGGGCCATGCATAGAGTTCAGTGACAGGGCGGTAGTATTTGCCCTCCAGTTCGATGGGCTCCAGCTGATCAATGCTTTCATAGATGAGCTCAAGCTCCGGCAGGCTACGGGCCCGGAAATACTCGCCACCGGTCTGCTGGGCCATCCGGGTCAACAGGCTCTCATCCAGATCGCGGGACGGGTTGACGCGGCGCGACCCCAACAGGCCACGTTGCACTATGGACTCTGCGCCGATGCCGATGGTGTAAATCCGAATGCCGGCGGCAGTGGCAATCTCGGTGGCCTTGTCCGGTGTTATTTCGCCGGCGGTGTTGGCGCCATCAGTGAGCAGCACCATCACTCGCTGGCCTTCGGGTCTGTCCCGGAGCCGCTTGGTGGCAAGGCCAATGGCGTCACCGATGGCGGTGGCACGGCCGGCCATACCGAGGCCGGCTTCCCGCATCAGGGTTCTGACGGTTTCAAGGTCAAAGGTCAGGGGCGCCTGGACGTAGGGTTCGGTGCCGAACAGGATCAACCCCAGCCGGTCGCCCTGGCGGCGGGAAATGAAGTCATCAAGGACCCGCTTTACAGCTTGCAGCCGGTTAATGCTCCGGCCCTGAAGCACCATGTCCTGCTCATCCATACTGGGAGAAATATCCACCACGAGCATCAGGTCCCGGCCGGACACCGGCATCTGCGTTTGTTCGCCAACGTGCTGCGGCCGGGCCAGGGCAATGACCAGTAATACCCACATCAGGAGCAGCAGCAGTTTCTGCCACAGCGGCACAGCGTTGCCCCGGCGGCTGACGCCGGGCAGGTCTGACAGCCAGTGGCCAACCGGCAGAACCGGCGCATCCACCGACTGCCCCTGAGGTTTGCGCCATTGAAGCAGCAGGGGAATGATGACCAAAGTCAACACCCAGGGCCAGGCAAGGTTCAGCATTTCTGGCCTCCCAGCCACAGTCTGGCAAATGTCAGTGCCTGAGCAGGCTCGCTTGAAACCGAAGGCCGCCAGGCGCTTTCTACCAGGGCCTCAGTCACCGGTCTTGAGGCAACCCGGTGTTCGGGGGCTGTGGCTAACAGGAATTCCACCCAGGCATCACCGGTCAGGGCTTCCGGGTGCGATTGAGGGTATCGTTCCCGGGCGGCCTGCTTCAGGAGCGTATTCAGTTGCACAAACCATTGGGGATCGGGGGCCGCTGAGCGCTCCAGCATGGCCAGTTCCGACTGTGCCGACCGGAGCCAGCGGTTCCTGCGCCTGCGCCTGAGGATCAGCCAGGTCACTGCAGCGATAAGAGCGATCGCCAGAATGGCCAGAATCCACCAGCCGGGCGCCGGTGGCCAGAAACCTCCAGGACCGGGCAGGTGAATGTCTCTGAGTTGGCTGAGCGGGTCTTGCGGATTCACCCGATTCGCCCCCCTGGTCCGAGCAGTGATTTCAGGGCCACCGCTGGATCGTCTCCGGTCGAAACAGTTGCCGCAGTAACGCCAGAGGTCCGGAAGCAGTCTTCGAGCTGCCGTTCATGGCTGGCCACCTTCTCATGCCAGGCCCTCTGGAAGCGCGGATTGGCGGCATCAAACCAGACCGGGCCGTCCGGGCCCGCTACCGCGAACCGCCCGGTTTTTGGTAATTCCCTTTCCAGGGGGTCGACAACTCTAAGTGCACTGACAGCATTGTGGCGGGCCAGGGCGCCCAGCAGTTTCCCGGTCTCCGGGGAGATCTCCAGAAAATCGCTGATCACGAAAATCCGGCTGCCGGTATGGGCAACCCGGCGTGCCTCAGTCAGGGCGGTATCCAGTCTGCCCTGGCTGGCACCTTCATTCAGCGCCGGTTCGTGACTCGCCCGGTGTTGCTGCTCCGCCAGGGTATCCAGCAGCCGTAGTACCGATTTCTTGCGCCGGGCCGGGCGCTGAACGCTCAGTGTTTCACCATTAAAGACAATGCTCCCCACCTGGTCTCCGGACCAGAGAGCCAGCCAGGCGAGGATAGCGGCAAGCTGGGCACAGCGCACCTGTTTAAAGGCGCCGGTACTGGCAAAAAACAGGCTCGGGCCAAGATCGCACAACAGCAGTACCGGCCGTTCCCGCTCTTCCTCGTAGAGCTTGGTATGCGGCGCCTGGCGCCTGGCGGTTACCCGCCAGTCAATACTGCGGATGTCATCGCCGGGCTGGTATAGCCTGACTTCGGCAAAGGCCATGCCCCGGCCCCGCTGGGGCGATCGCTGAAGGCCGGCCTGACGGGAACGTGCCGGCCGTGCCGAAGGCAGCTTCAATGCCCTGGCATCCGCCTGCAGGCGGATGAGATCCGCCAGCCTGATGTAGGTTGCTGTGTCGGTGTTCGGCATTCCTGACGGCTCCCGTGAATTACTTCCGTCGTCGGTTTCAGGCACTCACCGGAACACGTTCGATCAGCCGCTCGATCACGGTGTCTGCAGTCATGCCTTCGGCCTCGGCCTCGAAGGTCAGCAGAATGCGGTGGCGCAGCACATCAAAGGCCATGGCCCGGACGTCGTCGGGCGTGACATAGTCGCGGCCATCAAGCCATGCCAGGGCTCGGGCGCAGCGATCCAGGGCGATAGTGCCGCGGGGACTGGCGCCGAAGGCGGTCCAGCGGGCGAGTTCCGGGTCCAGGGCTGCCGGGTCCCTGGTCGCCAGAACCAGTGCGAGCAGGTACTGCTCGACCGCCTCTGCCATGTAGATGTCGGCCACCTCCGTCCGGGCCTCAAAAACCTGTTGGGCCGTGAGGCGGAGGTCTGTCTTTGGCATGCCCTGCCGATAATCGTTCCGGGCGAGCTGGAGAATGGCTTTCTCAGCTTCCGCCGACGGGTAATGGATGACCACGTGCATCAGGAATCGGTCCAGTTGCGCTTCGGGCAGCGGATAGGTGCCTTCCTGCTCAATCGGGTTCTGGGTGGCCATCACCATGAACGGCTGGTCCAGAGCGAAGGTGCGCATGCCCACGCTGATCTGTCTCTCGCCCATGGCCTCCAGCAACGCCGATTGCACCTTGGCGGGCGCACGGTTGATCTCATCGGCAAGCACCAGGTTGTGGAAAATGGGGCCGCGCTGGAACTCAAACTGTCCCGTTTCCGGCCGGTAGATTTCGCTGCCGGTGACGTCTGACGGCAGCAGGTCCGGAGTGAACTGGATTCGGTGGAAATCCCCTTCCAGGTGTTCTGCCAGGGCCTTGATGGCGGTGGTTTTAGCCAGGCCGGGAGCCCCTTCCACAAGCAGGTGACCGTCTGCGAGCAGGGCGATCAGCAGGCGATCCACCAGTTTTTCCTGCCCGATTATCCGTTTGGCTAACTGTGCCCGTAACTCACCGAACGTATGCTGTAACGACATTGGAAGTGACTGCTCCCTCTCTGTTTGAGGTTTTTCCGGAGAAACCCGTATCGTGCGTAGGTAGTTGCCGCAGTTTTGGCGTCTGGCCGGCAAAAATCAAGGGCTTGACTATGCTTATGTGACGATACTGCGATTACGTTTATTTCACACTAACTGAGGTCGACCATGAATGCGCTGACAGTGGCCAGCAAGGATCAGTTCTTTGAACAGTTGGCTGACGCCTTTGCAAAGAAGATTACCAAAACCGAAGCCAAAAGAATCAGCGAATTTGCCAAGCAGCATTATGCGCACATCCCCCTGGAAGAGCTGGTCAGCCGACGATTCTCAGATACCTACGGTGCCGTACTGGCGGCCTGGCAATTTCTGCAGAAGCGCTCCGCCGAAAAAACCTCGGTTGCGGTTTTCAATCCGGACCTGGAAAGCGACGGCTGGGAGTCGACCCATACTGTCGTTTTTATTCTGCACCCCAATATGCCGTTCCTGATTGATTCCCTGCGCATTGCCATTAATCAGCGCGAAATCGGTACTCACTCGATCCAGCACTCAATTCTTCAGGTCGAGCGGGACAAAGAAGGCAAACTGAAGAAGCTGCACAGCACAAAAAAGAGTACCTCCGGATCCGCCTATGAGGCCTTTATCGTTCTGGAAATTGACCGGCACAGTAACCCCGAGGATCTCCGGGATCTGGAAGACACGCTGCAGAACGTGCTCCATGAAGTCCGGATTGCAGTATCCGATTTCCCGGTGGTGACCGAGAAGGTGACCGAGATTATCGGGGAGCTGGACAGTACCACCGCCGGTATCAACGACGAGCAGAAAGCGGAGGCCCGGGCGTTTCTTGAGTGGCTGGCACGGGATCACTTCACCTTCCTGGGTTACGACGAATACGATTTTGCCAAAGACAAGAGCGGAATGGTGGTCCGGCGGGTCGAGAATTCCGAGCTGGGTATCCTGAGAGTCAACAACGAGCGGCCGGACAGGGTGCGTCTAAACGAGCTGCCCCAGCGCACCCGGCATGAGATGACCCGGACCGACGATATCTTTATCTTCGCCAAGTCGGCCCAGCGTTCAAGGGTTCACCGCCCGGCCTACCCGGACTATATCGCGGTCAAGAAGTTCGACAGCAAGGGTGAGGTTGTTGGCGAGCGTCGCTTCCTGGGGTTGTATACCGCCCGGGTCTATAACGAGCGGCCGGATGAGATTCCGTTGCTCCGCCGTAAATTCCAGAGTGTGATAAAGCGCTCCGGGTTCCTCCGGGATGACTACGCCGGCAAGGAGCTGGAGCAGATTCTGACCCTCTATCCCCGGGATGAGCTGTTCCAGATCGAGCCGGACGAGCTGCTGAAGGTGGCCAAAAGCATCCTGTACATTCAGGAACGCCGCCGTATTGAGCTGTTCATGCGGGAGGATGTTTATGGCCAGTTTGTGACCTGCCTGGCGTTTTTCCCGAGAGATATCTACAACACCGAACTTCGCCTGAAAGTGGAGCAGGTGCTGGTTGACCGGCTCGGCGCCGAGGACGTTGAGTTTGTTACCCATTTCTCGGAATCCGTGCTGGCCCGGGTCCAGTTCACCATCCGTGTACCCCAGGTTGAAAACCGCCAGCTGCCAACGGCCGAAATCCGTGAGAAAGTCATTGAACTGGCGCAATCCTGGCGTGACGGCCTCGCCGAGGCACTGAGCGAGGCATACGGTGAAGAGCAGGGCAATGAGCTCTACCGGCTCTGGGCCGGCGGCTTCCCGGCCAGCTATACCGACATGTTCTCGGCCAGGCGTGCTGCGATCGATCTTGAGCATATCTCGGCGTCCGCCATCAAAGGCGACCTTGCCATGAGCTTCTATCGGGCGCTGGAAGAGGATGAGAGCACACTGCATTTCAAGTTATTCTATCCGGACGAACCGCTGCCCCTTTCAGACGTGATGCCGATCTTCGACAATCTGGGCTTCCGTGTCATTGGCGAGCATCCGTTCGAGGTGACCGACCGCCATAACAAGACAGTCTGGATTCACGATTTCACCCTTCATGCTCACACCGGCGATGTGGTAGACATTCATCGTATCCGGCCGATTTTCGAAGAATTGTTCCGACGGGTCTGGTACGGGGAGGCCGAAAACGATGCCTTCAACCGGATGCTGCTGTCCTCATACATGAGCTGGAGGCAGATTGCGCTTCTGCGAACCTATGCCCGTTATATGCGCCAGATCCGTTTTTCCAACAGTCAGACCTTTATCTCCAATACGCTGGTGAACCACGTTGAGCTGACGCAGCTGCTGCTGGAGTTCTTCGAAGTTCGTTTCAACCCGGAGCGGTACCAGAGTCCGGGCAAATGCCAGGCGGCCCAGCAAAAGCTGGAGATCGAGTTCAATGCGGGTCTGGAAGAGGTGGAAAATCTCAGTGAAGACCGTGTGCTACGGCTTTTCCTGGAGCTGATCCAGGCCACCCTGCGCACCAACTATTACCAGCAGGATGAAGCGGGCGGCCCCAAACCCTATATCAGTGTGAAATTCGATCCATCCAGGATTCCGGATGTACCCCTGCCGCTGCCAATGTTCGAAATTTTCGTCTATTCGCCGCGGGTTGAGGGTGTGCACCTCCGGGGTGGCAAGGTCGCCCGTGGCGGCCTGCGCTGGTCTGACCGGTTTGAGGACTACCGTACGGAGATTCTGGGCCTGGTGAAGGCTCAGCAGGTCAAGAACGCGGTGATCGTTCCGGTGGGCGCCAAAGGCGGTTTTGTTGCCAAACGCCTACCGGACCCCACGGACCGGGAAGCCTTCCAGGCAGAGGGCATCGAAGCCTATAAAACCTTTATCCGTGGTTTGCTGGATGTTACCGACAATCTGGTCGATGCCGGCATTCACCCACCGGAGCGGGTGATCCGCCACGATGAAGATGACCATTACCTGGTCGTGGCGGCAGACAAGGGCACGGCAACCTTCTCGGACATCGCCAATGGCCTGGCGGCCGAATACGGCTTCTGGATGGGCGATGCCTTCGCCTCCGGTGGCAGCAATGGCTACGACCACAAGAAGATGGGCATTACCGCCCGGGGGGCCTGGGTCTCGGTGGAACGCCATTTCCGGGAGATGGGCATCAACCCGGCGCTGGATGAATTCACCGCCATCGGCATCGGTGACATGGGCGGCGACGTTTTCGGCAATGGCTTGTTGTCCTCGGAGAAAACAAAACTGGTCGCTGCCTTTAACCATGTCCATATCTTTATCGACCCGACCCCGGATCCGGAGCGGAGTTATATAGAGCGTAAACGATTGTTCGCGCTGCCCCGTTCCGCATGGACCGACTATGACAGCAAGCTTATCTCCAAAGGCGGCGGGGTGTTCAGCCGGAACGCCAAGTCGATTCCTGTCAGCCCGCAAATGAAAAAACTGCTGGGCATCAAGCCGGACCGGGTGCCGCCGAACATGCTGATATCCCATATTCTCAAGGCACAGGTGGATCTGCTCTGGGTAGGCGGTATCGGCACCTACGTGAAGGCAAAAAGCGAATCCCACAGCGACGTCGGCGATAAAGCTAACGATGGCCTTCGAATCAATGGTTCGGAGCTGCGCTGCAAGGTTGTCGGCGAGGGCGGTAACCTGGGGTTGACCCAGCTCGGGCGTATTGAGTACGCCCTCAGGGGCGGGCGCCTGAATACCGACTTCATCGACAACTCCGGCGGCGTTGATTGTTCAGACCATGAGGTCAACATGAAAATCCTGCTGAACCGGGTGGTGGCCATGGGTGATCTCACCGGCAAGCAGCGCAACATCATGCTTGAGGAAATGACCGACGATGTGGCGGAGCTGGTGCTTAAGAACAACTACCGCCAGACCCAGGCCATCAGTATTGCCAACGAGGATGCGGCGACGCGCCTGGAGGAATACCGCCGACTGATGAACACCTTTGAGAGTGAGGGCAAGCTGAATCGGGCTCTGGAATTCCTGCCGGATGACGAAACCCTGTCTGAGCGCAAGCTGGACAAAAAAGGGCTGACCCGGCCGGAGTTGTCGGTTCTGATCTCCTATGTGAAAGGCGATCTCAAGCAGACCCTGATTAACAGCACGCTGCCGGACGATCCGATGCTGGCGGGTGAAATGTACAAGGTGTTCCCGCGGGATCTGACCCAGAAATTCTCGAAAGAGCTGGGTGAGCACCAGTTGCGCCGTGAAATCATTGCCACCCAGATTGCCAATGACATGGTTAACCACATGGGTATTACCTTTGTGGAGCGGCTGAACCAGTCCACCGGTGCTGATGCGGCCTCCATAGCACTGGCCTGGATCATTGCCCGGGATGTTTTCCGCATCGATAACTGGTGGGACAGGATTGAGAATCTGGATTTTCATGTGCCGGCCCAGCTTCAGATGCAATTGATGCAGGACCTGATGCGGCTGATGCGCCGTTCGGTGCGCTGGCTGTTGCGCAACCGTCGCGCGGAACTGAGTATCCAGAATCACATGGAACGTTTTGCCGACAGCGTCTGGGCCATTACCGCAGGACTGCCGGAGTATCTGGGAGAGCAGGCCCGGATCACCTGGGAAAAGCGGCATCAGGCACTGGTGGAAGCCGGATTACCGACAGAGCTGGCTTCCGTGGTTTCCGGTACCGGGCACCTGTACTCGTCCCTCGGTATTATCGAGGCACAGGAAGCGTCAGGAATGCCGTTGAAAACGGTCGCCAATCTTTACTACGAGCTGGGTGACCGCCTTGATCTCAACTGGTTCGCCAATGCCATTGCCGCTCTGACTCCGGCTTCCCACTGGCAGGCCCTTGCCAGGGAGAGTTTCCGTGAGGATCTGGACTGGCAGCAGCGGGCTTTGACCACGGGTGTACTGAGGCTGGCAGAAAAACCGGCAGACGTACCTGTCTGTGTGGAGGGCTGGATGGCGCGGCATCACCAGATGATCGGTCGCTGGAAAACCATGTTGTCCGAGCTTAAGGGCGTGAGAGAGCCGGAGTATGCGATGTTCTCAGTGGCCTTGCGGGAGCTTCTGGATCTGGCTCAGGCTACCATGCATCAGCCTCATGACGAGGTTGAGGTTGAGGCTCAGACAAACTGAGTATTGCTTTGAGACCATGATTCCCGTTCAATCGTCGGCGGGGAATCACTAAACGGAGTAAGGTAATGGGTCAGCTTGACCATCTTCTGGAAAAAAACCGGTCCTGGGCAGATGGCATCAAGGCCCAGGACCCCCAGTTTTTCCATCGCCTGTCCAACCAGCAGGCACCGGAATATCTCTGGATTGGCTGTGCGGACAGTCGTGTGCCGGCCAACCAGATTGTCGATCTGCTGCCCGGTGAGCTGTTTGTTCACCGGAACGTGGCCAACGTGGTTGTGCATACGGACTTCAACTGCCTGTCGGTGCTCCAGTTCGCCATTGATGTGCTTAAGGTCAAACACATTCTGGTGGTCGGGCATTACGGTTGTGGTGGCGTGAGAGCGGCACTGCTCAACGAGGGCTTCGGGCTGATAAGCAACTGGTTGCGACATGTGCAGGACGTGCGTGACCGGCACCAGAAGGTGCTGGATACCCTGCCGGATGTGCAGGACCGGGTAGACCGGCTGTGTGAACTGAATGTGGTTGAGCAGGTAGGGCATGTGTGCCAGAACAACATCGTCCAGGAAGCTTGGAAGCGTGGCCAACCGCTGACGGTTCATGGTTTCGTCTATGACGTTGCGGACGGTATTCTCAGGGATATGGGGCTGTCGGTTTCCGGCGAAGAAGGTCTTGAGCGTGTCCGGCAAACCAGCCTGGATGAGTTGGTTTTGAGGCCGGTGCGCTCCGGACGCCAGAAAACCGTCTAGCAGGAAATGTAAAATTGCGTCAAAAATTCGTGATGAGTGTCACTTCCTGACCCTCGGTGTCATCACAGTTGGTCACCTCCCGTTTTGGTAGAGTAACTGCTGCTGTAAGCGAGGAGGTGAACCGTGAAAGAACTGATGCAAAAAGCCCTGACAGCCTTCAGCCATCGTAAGGGTGTCTCCGCCGGGTCAGATGAGCGCGCCCGGGGGGCGCAAGCCTTCTGATAACAGGCAGCCCGAGGACTGGGGTATGTCCCCGGAAGATGCTCTCCGTGTGGGCACCGTTGCCCGATACAAGTGACCCTTGCCCGCTGTTATGTGTGTCTGGCCTCCCTCACCAGAGGTGAGGGAATAGCATTTCGATTGAGCTTGGTGATAAGGCGAGTGCGACCGGCTTTTTCGCAGGTGCCTCAACTAGTCCGGCATCAGACATTTGCGAAACAATCGTCCGCAAAGTCCGTTCGCTGGTTTCTAAACTTCTCTGCAAGTCAGCGCGTTGTTGCGGTCCGGAACGCAGAAGCTTGAAATATACTTCTTTAGATTCAGGTTTGAGTGGCTTTAAAGTTTCGCCTGTTGATGACAGTAGAGCGCCCCTGTTCCTCATTTCAAAATAATAGTTAATTCTTTCATCCAGTTTTTTCGGTTCGAGAAGTGCCGAAAAATACTTCACCTGGTCAAGCGCAGTATCAAGAAAGTATTCGGTAAACTGGAGAAGTCCCTTGTCCGACAGTATACCCCGGCCGTCTGTAGAGCCTTGTCTTTCCATATCGGCCCGACTCAAAGCCTCGTAATATGCGTCTGTATCTCTTCCAAAGCCACGGCACATTGACCAAAGTCCATAGCCCCCGAGACCTGAGCAATGCATATAATTGTCAGTGAATAGCCTCCCCACACGACCATTTCCATCTAAAAACGGGTGAATCCACATAAACCGATGATGCGCTGCC
The DNA here is from genome assembly GCF_056857895.1 of Marinobacter sp. B-21. Classification (NCBI taxonomy): domain Bacteria; kingdom Pseudomonadati; phylum Pseudomonadota; class Gammaproteobacteria; order Pseudomonadales; family Marinobacteraceae; genus Marinobacter; species Marinobacter sp. B-21. The sequence continues at coordinate 288,868 of NZ_JBSXNZ010000088.1, read as the reverse complement.
GCAGCGGCAAAGAGGCGATTAGTTCCATGGATATGTGCTGGATTAAAGACTTTTTCGAACCAGCCCATATATCTGGATATCTCTTGATGCTCGGGAGGAACGTGTTTTCCTACCTTTACGTTTCGGGTTCGAAACTCGCCTGGAGTAATAGGTATGATTTCATCGGTGTCAGGATTTTTTATTTCAAGAAACTTTTTGGGCAGCCCTTGGTAGAACTCTTTATGGACCTCTCTAAAGAATTTGCTGGTGCAGATGACACCTCTGCCAATTTCCAGGTTTGCTAGCCGGGCTTGTACCTCAATGTGCTGCTTTATTTCGAGCAGGTCATCCGAGGGATCGTTCGCCCCGCCTTCCTCCTGTGCATGCAGTATCTCTGCAGGGTGAGTTGGGTTTCCCTCAATTTTATTGCTATAAAAGGAGTTGACCACCCTAAGTAGTTTGACCATGGGAAGGCGTAGCGATTCCGGGATGTTGGCGTTCAGCGCAGAATCAAGGGTGTAGAGCTCCACTACGGCATCTTGAAGCTTACCGGGAGCGTTTTCTTGCGATACGAAAGGCGTTACTGATGTCATTTGCCGGTATCCAAAACTTTAACTATATGATTTAAAATGAAAATAAATTTCAAATTCGATTATTTTGCCGGTTAATTTACCGAATTATACGCACGTGAATACACATAGCAAGTGCAGGCACGGCAACACCCTTCCCATTGCGCCTTGGGCTCCATTCCAAGGGCGCGCATGCCGCAAGCCTTCGTTTCCTTTCGTTCTGAAGCCCCCGGGATCTGGCCCGCCATGGGAGACTCGACGGCGCATTCCGGTTAAAGTATCCCGTTTCCGAGCCACCCAAGCGGGATTGTCTGTTCAATGTCTCTACCCAATTCCCACGAAGCCCTGTTGAAGAATCGCCACCTGCTCACAGGGGAGGTGGCCCTGTTGGGTGTTACTTCCGCTGGCCTGTTGTCTGAGCTGTCTGAGTACGGCGGCATGGCCATGAGTGAGCATGCGGGTGTGTGCGAGACTCTGCGGGGGCGGGACAACTGGAAGGTCGCCTTCGGTTACGATGATCCGACCTTTGATGCGGGTGCCTTCAACACCCTTGTGGTGTTTTTGCCAAAGGCTCGGGCCGAACTGGAGTTGCGGCTGGCACTTGCCCGTTGGCTGGCGGCAAAAGGCGCCCGGCTGGTTGTGGTTGGCGAGAAAAAAGAGGGGATTGCCGGGGCTGCCAAACAGTTGAAAGCGGTGGCGCCACTGGCGGCCAAGGTAGACAGTGCCAGGCACTGCCAGGTGTGGTGTGCGGAAGCCGTTGAACCGCTGGCAGAGTTTGAGCTTCAGGAATGGATGAGCTGGACGGGCATGGAATGCGCGGGTATTCACCTGGAGGCCGCCGGGCTACCGGGAATCTTCAGCCAGGGAGAGCTTGACGACGGCACCCGGATGCTGCTCGAAACCCTCAGCGACCACCCACTGCGCGCCAGTTACATTCTCGATTTTGCCTGTGGTGCCGGGGTGATCGGCGCCTGGCTCGATGCCTGGCAAAAGCAAATGGAACAGCCGGCAATCACCGTTGACGGGGTGGATGTGCAGTCCCAGGCCGTGACCTGTGCCCGGGCAACCTATCAGCGTAACGGTGTTTCCGGTGAAATAATGGCGTCGGATGGCCTGACCCGTGTTGAAGGTGTCTGGCCGGCGATACTGAGCAACCCTCCCTTCCACAGCGGCGTGAGAACCGATATGTCCATGACCGAGCGTTTCCTTCGCGAGGTTGCACGCCATCTCCGACCTGGCGGTGAGGTTCGCCTGGTCGCAAACAGTTTCCTGCCCTATGAGCCCCTGATGAAGCGGTGTGTCGGCCCGGTTGAGCGGTTACGGGAAGATCGCCGGTTTACGGTATACCGGGCTTTTCGCCGGCCCTGAATTAAAAAAGCCCCTGGGGTGAGGGGCAAAAGGTTCGCGTCCAGAACAACGGAGCAAACCGGAAAAGGGATGTTCAGCGTGAACATCTGTAACCTTAGGGTTAATTTCTAGAATAATCAGCCTAAAATGGCGACTTTGTGACAAAACGCCCGCAGGATGCCTGAAATGACAACTGCCGAACTGGTTTATGCCGACGGTGAACTGACCCTGAGCCGGCCTGGTACCGACGACCCGACGCTGCGGGCCTGGGATGCGGCAGACGAGCTTCTGCTTGAAGGGTGCCTCAACGCTGCCAATGGTGTTACGGAGCCCAGAGTCCTGATCGTGGATGATCAATATGGTGCCTTGTCACTCGGGCTTTCCGGTCTGTCACCGGTGATCGTTGCCGACAGCGCGACCCTGTTCGCAGCGCTGGATGAGAATGCTTCACTTAATCCTTCCCTGAATGCATCTGGCCAGGTGCACAGCTGGATCAACCCGCCTGAAGGACCGTTCGATCTTGTGGTTATGCGAATTCCGCGGCAGGCGGACTATCTTGCCTGGCTGCTGCGCTGGCTCAATGGCGTAATGGCAGGATCCGGTGTCCTGCTGGCTGGAGGCATGATCAAGCACCTTCCGGCCAGAAGCGTTGATGTCTTTGCTAAAACCGTGAACACCGAGAAGGTACTGCCGGCACGAAAAAAGGCCCGGGTCATTCGTTGCAGGAAAGGGAGTGAGCTTCCTGGAGATTGGCCGGGGACCTGGAAAGGCTATCTGTTAACCGGGCAGAGCGATCGCAAGGTTGAGGCGTTACCCGCGGTGTTTGCAAGGGAAAAGCTGGATATCGGTACCCGGCTGCTCCTGCCCCGCGTGGCAGAGGCGGTGAGAGATGCCGAACCCGGTGCACGGGTTCTCGATCTCGCCTGTGGCAACGGTGTGCTTGGCATGACGGCTCTGGCAGAGCGGCAGGATCTGCAGGTGTGCTTCAACGACGTATCGAGCCAGGCGGTGCTCAGCGCCAGCCACAATGTCGAACGGGCATTCCCGGAAGCGGAGGTGGCCTTTGTGCACGCCGACGGTATTGAACCCGGACAGGGAAGATTTGATCTTATACTCCTGAATCCGCCGTTTCACGAAGGAGGCGTGGTTGGCGATCATATCGCCCTGCGCCTGTTCGGGCAGGCCGCCCGACATCTGTCGCCGGGCGGCAGGTTGTTGATGGTCGGAAACCGCCATCTGGGCTATCACCGCAGCCTGCGCCGGTATTTCTCATCTATACATCAGCTGGATGCCAGCCCTAAGTTCGTGGTCTTCCGGGCTGGCAATCGCTGACAGACCGGGCTGGTTAAAGGGTGGGTGCCGGACCGTCATAGCCCAGTCGTGCCAGGGTATCCACGATGGTCTGGGTCTGGCTGTCTATTTCAATATTCACCTGCTGGCCTTCCTGAACCGAGGCAAAGGTTGTGGCCCTGAGGGTTTCCGGAATCAGGTGGACACTGAACCGGTTGCCCCGGGCTTCGCCAATGGTCAGGCTGGCGCCGTTAATGGCAATGTAGCCCTTGGGGAAAAGGTAGCGGGCCCACTCATCAGGCACTTCAAACCACAGGGTGACATTGTTCTCCGGGCGCAGGATTTCCACGATCTTTGCGGTGGTATGAATGTGACCGGACAGCAGGTGCCCGCCAATCTCATCCCCGATACGGGCGGCGCGTTCGAAATTTACCGGGTCCCCGGCTTTCAGATGCCCCAGTGTGGTCAGTTTCAGGGTTTCCTGCATGGCGTCGAAGCAGAGCGCGCTGCCTTCATGGCGCGTTACGGTCAGGCAGGTGCCATTGATGGCCACGGAAGCTCCGATAGAGACACCGTCGAGTTTATCCTCCGGGAAACGGACAATATAGGTGCTAAGACCGGGTTCGGCAGTGACCTCTTCAATGGTTGCGACTCCCTGAACAATGCCTGTGAACATAACCTGACCTCATAAAATGGTGTGCGGCTGCCGGTTTGGCAGGAGCGCACAGGATAGCGAGCGGACCGCCCGGTGCCAAGGCGGCGGTAAAGGATTCAAGAATCCGGTTTGATGGTCGATACTTGTTAAAACCGTCTTTATTCCGGACAACCTGTCATGGCCGAAAACCAGAGCAAAGCCACGCAAGCAGATGCGCCCGCCCAGGCTCCTGTGCTGCGGCCCGGCCGGGCAGCGGATCCTGTGCCCGCGGCGGCGCCCACCGACGCCCAGCCTTCAGTCCCGGCGCCTGCCCTGACCGGAACGGTAGGCGTCACAAAGCCCGGGGAGGGTTCAGGCGCTGCCGTTGCCCCCGATGCCCCCGATGCCAGGGCCGGCGAGGGTGGTGATAAAACCGATGGCAGTACAGAGCGGGTGGTGGCGGAGTCGAGGCAACGCAAACTGAGGCTGATGCTGCGGCAGTGCGACCGTGTTCTGTTGATGGATTTCGACCTGCTGGCGATGAATGACTGGCCCGACAACTACACTCTGGCCGAGGCGCGCCGAAGCCGGGACCTGTGGCTTTTCAGTGCGCTGCTTGCCGCGGTCGTCTTTCTCGGCGGCTTGACCGGGGTTGTGCCGGCCTGGATCGCGGGTGGCGGTTTCGGGGTCTTTGTGATGATCCTGCTGCTCGGAATGCCCGCTGTTCGTCGAATCTACACGTCGAAACCGTCCTACCTGGATTTCCTTGTCACCCGTCAGCGGATGCTTCGGGAGGCCAGGCGGCATGCGGCGCATCTGGAAGGCGCCGACGGGCTGATATGGCAGTGTGCGCAGATGTCCGATTTTAATCCGGCTCTCAGGAATTCGCGTTTCAGTCATTTGCTGAGACTGTCTGAGAGCCGCATTCTCCCCCGTCAGCTTACCCGGCGGGAGTACGTGCGCCTGTATCTGATATACCTGCTGGAGGCGGAGAAGGCCTACAGCCGGGTTCAGAGGGCATTTTTTGAGGGCAATCAGAAAGCCATTGACCATGGCTGGCAGGATGTTGCGGCGGAACCTGCGCCCAGAACTTGACATAACTGCGCCTCAAACGTATGTTTCAAACAGACGTTTGCTAGAGGCATTGAAAACAAAATGGCACAGTCTGATACCGTTGACCGGATTCTCGATGCAGCCGAAGAGCTGTTCGCCGACCGGGGTTTTTCAGAAACCTCGCTCCGCATGATTACCAGCAAGGCTAAAGTAAATCTGGCCGCTGTCAATTACCATTTTGGTTCAAAAAACGCTCTGATTCATGCCGTCTTCGCGCGTTTTCTGACGCCGTTTTCCGCAACTCTTGAAAGCGCGTTCGACGAACTTGAGGAGCGCTGTGCGGGCAAGCCGCCAACATTGAATCAGACGCTCTGGGCCCTGACGGAAAGCGCGGTACGAATGCCCCAGCGGAACGAGAAGGGCATTTCCATCTTCATGCGCCTGCTGGGTCTCGCCTACACCCAGTCCCAGGGGCATCTCCGGAAGTTTCTGGAGCAGGAATACAGCGAGCCGTTCGGCCGTTTCATGCGCCTTCTCAAGGAAGCAACGCCGCAGTTGTCTTCGGTCGACCGGTACTGGCGCATTCAGTTCATGCTCGGAGCAACCGCGTTCACCATGTCCAGCAGTGACGCCCTGCGCGATATCCTGCAGAACAAGCTGGGTGTCGAAACCACCGTTCAGGAAATTGCCGCCCGGCTGGTGCCCTTCCTGGCCGCCGGCATGCAGGCAGAAGACGCCGTGCTGATTCCCTCGTCTGGCAGCAAGGTCTCGGTTGCCTGAGTTCCTGCCTCTCGGTTAGGCTTCCCTCCTGAACCCACAAGGGAGCCTGGCCAGTGCTGATTCATTCCACTGCAGCGCGAATCGATATTGATCTGACCCTCCAGCTCCTCAGGCTTGTCACCGGAGATGGGCAGGTTCTTGCCTCCTATCCGGTATCCACGGCACTGAACGGCCCGGGTGAACAGGATGGTAGTGGCTGCACCCCGAGGGGTGAGCACTATATCCGTGCCCGTATTGGTGCCGGACTTCCAGACGGGACGGTGTTCCGTGGCCGGCGTCCGACCGGCGAGATCTACAGTCCCGGGCTTGGCCTTGAGCACCCCGGCCGGGACTGGATTCTAAGCCGGATTCTCTGGCTGTGCGGTCGTGAATGGGGAAAAAACCGGGGGCCGGGTGTCGATACTTTCCGTCGCTTCATATACATTCACGGCACACCAGACAGCGAGCCCATGGGGGTGCCGCTGTCCCATGGCTGTGTCCGGATGCGGAACGCCCACATTCTTGAACTGTTCGAACGTGTTGGGCCGGGTGCAGCCGTTTACATCCATTAAACCGTTTTTTGTCAGAGGGATCCGATGATCGGGGATTTTAAGGCCATCGTGAATGGCTGGATCGAGAATTTCGGGCTGCTCTCGGAAAGCTGGCGTGTTGGTATTGTTGTGTTTGCGCTGGTATTCGGAACAGCGGCGGTGGCGTATGTCGCCAGTCATATCGTCGGTGCGCTGGAGCGAAAATTCAGTAAAACCAGTAACCTTTGGGACGACGCACTGCTTCATGCCGCGCGCAAGCCTGTCGTCGCGTTTGTCTGGGTACAAGGCGTATACTGGGCCGCCGAGGTCGCTCACCGGTATTCGCAGGCCGAAATTTTCAAGGCCAATGACTCAATGCTCCAGCTGGGTTTCGTGTTCGTGCTGGTCTGGGCGGTACTTCGCCTGATCAAGGAAGGCGAGGGGATTCTCGCTTCTCCCGTGAAGATGAAACAGCCCATGGACTACACCACTGTGAATGCGGTGAGCAAGTTATCCAGGGCCGTGGTCATAATTACCGCCGTTCTGATTGCAATGCAGTCTCTGGGGTACAGCATCTCCGGGGTGCTGGCGTTTGGCGGCGTGGGTGGCATTGCCGTCGGCTTCGCCGCCAAGGATCTGCTGGCGAATTTCTTCGGCGGTTTCATAATTCACCTGGACCGCCCGTTCAAGGTGGGGGACTGGGTGCGCTCGCCGGACCGCAACATTGAAGGCACGGTTGAGCATATCGGCTGGCGGCTGACTACTATCCGGACTTTTGACAAACGCCCGTTGTATGTGCCGAACGCAACCTTTACAACCATTGCGGTCGAGAACCCCTCGCGGATGACCAACCGCAGGATCTCGGAAACCATTGGTATCCGGTATGCCGACGTCAGCCAGATGGCCACCATCGTTGCCGATATCAGGGCCATGCTGGAGCAGCATGACGATATTGACAGCAAGCAGACATTGATCGTCAATTTCCTCGCTTTTAATGCCTCGTCGCTGGATATCATGGTGTATACCTTCACCAAGACAACCCAGTGGGTTCGTTTTCAGGAAGTGAAGCAGGATGTGTTGCTGAAAATCAGCGACGTTATTGAGAGCCATGGTGCCGAGGTGGCGTTCCCGACAAGGACACTGCATCTTCCGGACGGCGTTCGGCTAACCGGGTCGCAGACCGGTGAGTCCCGCGATCAGGGCGCCGGTTCATCGTCTGCAAAAAGTGCGGAGAAATCACGGCATCGCCAGACAACGGGAGATGCAGACGATTCAGGAGATTCAGAATGACGTCACCGGAGAAAATTCATCCCGTCGGCATTATCGGTGGCACCGGGCTGACAACCTTGTCGGGCCTGGAGATTACCGGCGAAAAGCAGGTCGGGACATCCTGGGGCATGCCATCGGCGCCACTGGTTGAAGGGCGACTGGGAGACCAGCCGGTCATATTCCTGTCCCGCCATGGCAATCCGCACCGCATTTCGCCTCATCAGGTGAATTACCGGGCCAATCTGCGGGCCCTGTATGATGCCGGCGTCAGAACGGTGGTTGGTGTCAACGCTGTGGGCGGGATTCACAAGGACATGGGGCCTGCTCACGTGGTCATTCCCGATCAGATTATTGACTATACCTGGGGGCGTGCCAGTAGCTTCTTCGAGGGCGATCTGGCGTCAGTGACCCACATTGATTTCACCTGGCCCTACGATGAGAGTGCCCGCCAGATCCTGATTGATGTCGCCGGCGCTGAGGACGTGCCGTTCTCGGGTTTCGGGGTTTACGGCGCAACCCAGGGTCCGAGGCTGGAAACGGCGGCTGAGATCATCCGCATGGAGCGGGACGGCTGCGATCTGGTGGGTATGACAGGCATGCCGGAAGCGGTGCTGGCAGCCGAACTGGGGATGCGCTATGTCTGTCTCGGGCTGGTGGTGAACCGGGCGGCCGGCAAATCCGACCACATCATTACCATGGCGGAGATTGAAGAGGCCATTGAGCGGGGGATGTCTGGGGTCAGGCGGATCCTTGAGGTCTCAATGGCCGGTCTTGGTGTGCTTACTCCGTTGCCTCAATCTTCTTGAAGAACACCAGGACGCCGATGGTGGGGGAGTCCAGGAAGTGGACTTCCTCGCTCCGCATCCGGCGTGTTTCCCGAATCCAGGTGAGCAATTCCAGAGGCACAGATTCGGCCCTCAGGGCTTGCGGTTGAACGGCCGGATCGCCTGCTGAGGTTGTGGCCGGGTTTTCGCCTCCGGGCGGGGGCGCCTCTTCCGTGGATGCATCCGGGATTTCTCCGGCCGCGGGCTCATCAAGCGCCGGCCGGGCATCTTCCGCAGTCTGCCAGTGGTTCAGGTGAACACCCACATGGAGATAGCGCTGGCGGTCGATGGTGATGTGGCCTTCCACCTCCCGGGTTCCCGCGCCTTCGATCCAGTCTCCTGCCTCAATCCTCAGAGGAGTGCCTTCATAATCCGGCGGAAAGGCTTCGTACCAGCCGGCGCTGACCAGTACGCGGTATCTGCCGCTGCGCTCCAGGCGTTTGGCTGCGTTTGCAAGATACAGCTCGTTCCGGGGTGCCAGGTTCAGAGTGGTTTCCGTTGATCCGTCCTGAAGCACCGACCAGAGTACCTGGTCGGTTTCGACCGGTGGCTCCACGCTACGACCCGACATTTTTTCATTCACCGCTTCAGGCTCGACAATCCGCTCAAGAATCACGAATTCTGCACGGTAATAGTCCTCCGGAATCGGTTTGCCCGGTTCCAGTGGCAAACTGGCGCGCTCAGGTTGCTGGGCAGTGCCAGTGGTTGAAACAGTCAACAGGAGCGCTGCCAGAAAGGCCCGTGTCGCGTATCGGTTCCAGCGAGTTCCATCAATCTGCAAGGGTCGTACTCCACATGTTGATCGGGCGTTCATGAGCCGGATGCGCCGTGTTTGGCAGGTTCCAGTTCGTCAAGCATCCGGGAAATGCCGTCGAGTTTACCATCGGTTGTGGCATCCTTCAGCCGAAAACGGAAGCTGTTGGCCCCTTCAAGCCGGTACTGGTCCGGCCTGGATTGCACTTTTTTAACCAGTACCAACGGGTCTACCGGCGTCGAGCTGCCAAATTCCAGGCGCGCCCATTCCTTGCCGGCATCGACTTTCACGATACCCAGGGCCTCTGCCTCGAGCCGAAGCCCGGTCTGGCGGATCAGGTTCCTGGCCGGATCCGGTAATAATCCGAACCGGTCAATCATCTCAACCTGAAGTTCTTTTAATGCTTCGTTGTTATCCACGCTGGCAATTCGCTTGTACAGCATCAGCCGGTTATGGACGTCCGGCAGGTAATCCTCCGGAATCAGGGCAGGAATACGCAGATTCATTTCGGTGCCGTGGCTCAGGGGCAGATCGGCATTTGGCGTCCGGCCCTCACGAATGGCCTTGACGGCCTCATCCAGCAGCTGCATGTACAGCGTAAAGCCGATGCTTTCGATCTGGCCGCTCTGTTCCTCTCCGAGCAACTCGCCAGCGCCCCGGATTTCCAGGTCGTGGGTGGCCAGCATGAAACCGGCACCCAGGTCCTGTGCTTCCGAGATGGCCTCCAGACGCTTTTTGGCGTCCGCGGTGATGGATTTCGGCGGCGGCGTCAGCAGGTAGGCATAGGCCTGGTGGTGCGAGCGACCCACGCGGCCACGCAACTGATGCAGCTGCGCCAGGCCGAACTTGTCGGCCCGCTCGATGATAATGGTGTTGGCGCTGGGAATGTCGATGCCGGTTTCGACAATGGTGGTGCACACCAGCACATTGAAGCGCTTGTGGTAGAAATCCGACATGATCTGTTCCAGGTCCCGTTCCCGCATCTGGCCATGGGCCACACCCACCCGGGCTTCGGGAATCAGCGACCGGAGGTCCTGAGCGGTTTTTTCAATGGTCGCCACATCGTTATGGAGGAAGTACACCTGGCCGCCCCGGAGTATTTCCCGGAGGATGGCTTCCTTGACCATGGGGTTGTCCCGCTGGCGGACAAAGGTCTTCACCGACAGGCGCCGGGCCGGCGGTGTGGCGATGATCGACAGATCCCTCAGGTGTCCCATGGCCATGTTCAGCGTACGCGGAATCGGCGTCGCGGTGAGAGTGAGCATGTCGACTTCCGCCCGCAGGGCCTTGAGTTTTTCCTTCTGCTGCACGCCGAAACGATGTTCTTCGTCGATGATCACCAGCCCGAGGTTTTTGAACCGGATATCGCCCTGAAGGAGTTTATGGGTGCCGATCACGATGTCGGCCTTGCCATTTCCAATGGCTTCCATTGCCTTGCTGGTCTGGCCGGACGAGCGGAAGCGGCTGAGCAGTTCCACCTGTACGGCCGTGTCTGAGAACCGGTCCCGGAACGACTCATAGTGTTGCTGTGCCAGCAGGGTGGTTGGCACCAGGACGGCCACCTGTTTGCCGGACCAGGTCGCCATAAAAGCGGCCCGCATGGCCACTTCGGTTTTGCCAAAGCCGACGTCACCACAGACAAGGCGGTCCATCGGGCGTTCACTGGTCATGTCTTCAATAACGGACTGAATGGCGACCTGCTGGTCCGGGGTCTCCTCGAAGGGGAAGCCGGCGGCAAAGGCCCGGTAGGCCTCTTTCGGATCTTCAAAGCTGAAGCCCTTGCGGGCCTCCCGGCGGGCGTAGACATCCAGAAGTTCCGCTGCGGTGTCGCGGATTTTCTCCAGCGCTTTCTGTTTGGTTGTGCTCCAGCGATCCGTGCCGAGTTTGTGCAGCGGGGCATGCTCGGTGTCGTTACCGGCATAGCGGGAAATCAGGTGAAGACTGGACACCGGCACATAGAGTTTTGAGCCGCCGGCATATTCCAGCATCAGAAATTCGCTGGCTTCGTCTTCAACAGTAATGGTTTCCAGGCCCCGGTAGCGACCGACACCATGGTCGATGTGGACCACTGGAGCACCGATGCGCAGCTCTGACAGGTCCCGGAAACCGGTATCATCGGTTTGTGTCGGTTTTTCCCGGCGCCGTCTTTGCAGCACCCGCTCTCCGAAGAGCGCGGTTTCGGTAATCAGCGCAAGGGAGTGCTCCGGGAGCAGGAGCCCTTGCTCCATCGGGGCAATGGTAATGCCCAGCGGACATCCGTTGTTCTCCAGAAACGCCTGCCAGTTGGCAAGGGTTTCAAGCTCAAGGCCCTGGTCTCCAAGGTTTTCAATCAGGGCCTCACGCCGGCCGGATGATTCCGCGCAGATCAGCACCCGGCCACTGAATTCCCGGAGAAACCGCTTCAGGCGGCCGGCAGGATCAGCGGCGCGACCGTCCATGGCAATGTCTGGCAGGGTTTGACTGGGGCAGTTGAACGATCCGGCGGCGTCCGAGGTTTCAGACGATATCGATACCCGCGGGAACGCCTTCAGGTGACCAAACAGTTCATCCTGCTGCAGGAACAGGAGGCCGGGCGGCAGGATTGGTCGTAAGCGGTCGTGGCGGCGGTCCTCGTACCGGTTCCGGGTTTCGGAGTCGAAGTGGCTGACGGCTTCGTTCAGTTCAGCGGCGGTAAATACATGGGTTGTGCCCGGCAGGTAATCGAACAGAGTAGCTGTTTGGTCGAAGAACAGGGGCAGGTAGTACTCAATCCCTGGTGGTGTAATGCCGTGGGTCACATCCTGATAAATGGGCGTGTCTTTGCCCGAATTGGGGAACTGCTCGAACCAGCGGCTGCGGAATCCGGAACGGGCTTCCTTGTGCCAGGGGAACTCATACGCGGGCAGCAGTTCGATGTGGTCTATACGATCGATCGAGCGCTGGGTCTCCGGGTCGAAGGTCCTGAGCGTTTCAATCTCATCATCGAACAGGTCGATCCGGTAGGGCTGGCCGGCACCCATGGGAAAGATGTCGAGGATCGAGCCACGAACGGCATACTCCCCATGCTCATAGACGTTTTCCGCGTGCCGGTATCCTGCGGCTTCCAGTTGCATTCGCCAGCTGTCGATGTCCAGGGACTGGCCGACTTCCAGCACAAGTGTGTTGCCCTGGAGATAGCTGACCGGGGGCAGCCTGTGCATGAGCGTTCGTGCCGGTACGACGAGCACGCCGTGGCTGGTTGACGGCAGCCGGTGCAAGGTGCGGATACGCCTGGAAGTAATGTCCTGGTGCGGCGAAAACAGGTCGTAGGGCAGGGTTTCCCAGTCTGGCAATGACAGCAGTTCCAGTCCATCCTCGCTGACTGCCGGGCCATCTTCCCCGGCGTCCAGGCCAAGGAAAAAGCGCATGGCCTGCTCCAGGCGAATGGCATCGTCGGTGCTGCGGGTGATGACCAGCGTCAGGCCCTTGTGGGCGCGGGCACTTTCACAGATGGCCAGCGCGTCACTGCTGCCGTGCAATTGGCCCCATATGCGATGATTGGCCGGCCGGGTTGGAAATTCCGGGGCAATCATGATCCGGGATGACGGGTGGGTGGTTGCACCTTGGCTCATGGGCAGTCTGGTTCTCCTGCTGTGGATGTCCGGGAGGCGGCGAGCCGCGTATTCTAACGCCCGCGGATGACGCTGTCATGGCGGCTGCGGCTGGCGAGCCCCCGTGTTCCGGGTGAAAGGGGGTGTCTACGAAGGTCTGGGGTGCTCGTATTTGCGGTCGGCGGGATTAAGTTGGATAATGTGCGCGCCAAATTCCAAGTGCCAATTGCAGAGGTCCAAGCGTGAGTCACGAACAGATCAATCAGCACCTGTCCAACTGGACAGAAAGAGAATCCACCGCGGAAGCCATGATTCCGCTGATCGGCCGCCTCTACCGCAAGAACAACGTGGTTACTTCTGTCTATGGCCGCGCAATCATTAACCAGTCTGTTATCGGTATCATTCGTGCCCACCGGTTCGTACGTCAGGTTGAAGATAGCGAACTGTCTGTTCACGACACCCTGCCGATCCTCCAGGCCATGGACAAGCTTGAGCTTGGCCGTGCCCACGTTGATATTGGCAAGCTCGCGGTCAAGTTCAAGGAAGAAGGTGGCGACCTCACCGAATTCCTGAAGCGTGAAATCGGCCCGGTGGTTGGTCAGTACGCCGCCCAGTCCGAGGAAGATGCCAACAACGACACCAAGGACGTGGTTCTGTATGGCTTTGGCCGTATCGGTCGTCTCCTGGCGCGCATCCTGATCGAAAAGGCCGGCGGTGGTAACAACCTGCGTCTGCGTGCGATTGTGGTTCGCCAGGGGGGTGCCGAGAATGATCTTGAGAAGCGCGCCAGCCTGCTGCGCCGTGACTCGGTCCACGGTCCGTTTGATGGCACCATCACTGTGGACGGGAAAGAATCCGCCCTGATTGCCAATGGCAACTACATCAAGGTGATCTACTCCGATGGGCCCGACAAGGTGGACTACACTCAGTACGGCATCAATAACGCCATTGTGATCGACAATACCGGTAAATGGCGTGACGAGGCTGGTCTGGGTCTGCACCTGAAATCCAAGGGTGTCAGCCGGGTGATGCTGACGGCGCCGGGCAAGGGCGACATCAAGAACATCGTCTATGGCATTAACAACGACTGGATCACCGATGAAGACAGGATTCTGTCAGCCGCCTCCTGTACCACCAATGCCATTACGCCGGTCCTGAAGGCCATTGAGGACGAGTACGGAATTGAAGACGGACACGTTGAGACCGTTCACTCCTACACCAATGACCAGAACCTGATCGATAACTACCACAAGGGCAGCCGTCGCGGTCGCAGTGCGGCCCTGAATATGGTTATCACTGAAACCGGCGCGGCCAAGGCGGTTGCCAAGGCGCTGCCGGTTCTGAAAGGTAAGCTGACCGGTAACGCCATCCGGGTACCGACACCCAACGTCTCCATGGCGATCCTGAACCTCAACCTCAAGAAGGAGGTTGATGTGGAGGGTGTCAACGAGTACCTCCGGGAAATGGCGCTGCATTCCGAGCTGCAGAAGCAGATCGATTTCGTGAATTCTCCGGAAGTGGTTTCCACGGACTTCGTGGGTTCCCGCCATGCCGGCATCGTTGACGCCCAGGCGACCATCGCCAGTGGCAAGCGTCTGATCCTTTACGTCTGGTATGACAACGAATTCGGTTACAGCGCCCAGGTGATCCGTGTGGTGAATCAGATGGCCGGCGTAAGTTACCCGATCTTCCCCAAGCGTGCGAGAGACTGATCAAACCGCACTGACCTGGTGAAGTGAAAGGTATGAAAACCCCGACAGTGAATGCTGTCGGGGTTTTTGTTTTATCGGTCTGTGAGCCAGGCGGTTTACGTTCAGGCACAAACCTGTTCCGGTTTCTGGTGGAAATAGGATTCCTTAATCTCTATAATTGGCGCGATTTTGGGTATGTCTGGCACTCCGTTTCTCATCGTTTCCTGGGCCGCAGGTGTCGGGCGTTACAAATCCATTGAATAGTTTCTGATGATTGGACGAGGCTAATGATTAAGATCAAAAAAGGCCTGGATCTTCCCATCAGCGGCGCTCCCGAACAGACCATTACAGACGGCAAACCCGTTCGCCATGTGGCGTTGATCGGTTTTGACTACAACGGCATGAAGCCGACGATGGCTGTGAAAGAGGGGGACCGTGTCAAGCGCGGTACGCTGCTGTTCACGGACAAGAAGACCGAAGGCGTTCGTTATACTTCACCCGCCGCCGGCGTCGTGAAAGAGATTAACCGTGGTGAGCGTCGGGTATTCCAGTCGATCGTTATCGAAATCGATGGCGATGAGGCTGAAACCTTTGCGCGCTACAGCGAAGCGGATCTTGCCGGCCTGGAACGCCAGCAGGTGGTTGACAACCTGGTGGAGTCCGGGCTGTGGACGGCGTTCAAGACGCGCCCGTACAGCAAGGTTCCGGAGATCGATTCCGCTCCCCACTCCATTTTCGTGTCGGTCATGGACACCAATCCGCTGGCAGCAGACCCGACGGTCATCATAGGCGAGAATGGCCAGGCGTTCGAAAAAGGCCTTACGCTCCTCACCAAACTGACCTCCGGCAAGGTATTTGTCACTGGCAAGCCCGGATCCAACGTTGCGGTTCCCAAGTCCGACGCCGTTGAAGTGCACCAGTTTGACGGTGTGCACCCGGCCGGCAACGTGGGCACCCATATCCACCACCTGGATCCGGTTTCCGGCAGCAAGACTGTCTGGAGTATCAACTACCAGGACGTCATCGACATCGCCAGGCTGTTTGAATCCGGTGAAGTGCCGGTCGAGCGTATCGTGGCGATCGGCGGCCCCAAGGCCCTGAAACCCCGCCTGGTGCGTACCCGCCTGGGTGCCAGCCTTCCGGAACTTCTGGACGGTGAGATTGCGACCGACTGCGAAGTACGGGAAATCTCCGGCTCCGTGTTCGGTGGTCGCCGCGGCGATGGCCCCTGCGCGTACCTTGGCCGTTTTGCCAACCAGGTTTCCGTGCTGGAAGAAGGCTACAAGCGTGAGTTTCTGGGCTGG
Organism: Marinobacter sp. B-21; assembly: GCF_056857895.1. NCBI lineage: Bacteria > Pseudomonadati > Pseudomonadota > Gammaproteobacteria > Pseudomonadales > Marinobacteraceae > Marinobacter > Marinobacter sp. B-21. The sequence goes on along the minus strand of NZ_JBSXNZ010000088.1, from coordinate 273,296 downwards.
CTGTCTCCCGGGCCGAACAAATTCTCGGTTCTGAACATCTATCTGTCCAAACTGGCCAGTGGCAAGTTATTCAACTTCACCACCACCACCAACGGCAGTGAGCGGGCAATGGTTCCCATGGGTGCCTATGAGCAGGTCATGCCCCTGGACATTCTTCCAACCCAGTTGCTGCGTTCGCTGATTGTCGGCGACACAGAGATGGCGCAGAAGCTTGGCGCGCTCGAGTTGGATGAAGAAGATCTGGCGCTGTGCACCTTCGTGTGCCCGGGTAAATATGAATACGGTCCGATTCTCCGCGAGAACCTGACCCGAATCGAGATCGAGGGCTAAGACGATGGCTATCAGACAGTTTCTCGATGGAATCGAGCATCACTTTGAAAAGGGTGGCAAGTACGAGCGGTGGTATGCGCTCTTCGAAGCCGTGGACACTATTTTCTACACTCCCGGCAAAGTTACCTCCACGACGGCCCACGTGCGCGATGGCGTAGACCTCAAGCGCATCATGATCACCGTGTGGTTGTGCACTTTTCCGGCGATGTTCTTCGGCATGTGGAACATCGGCTATCAGGCCAACAGTTTCCTGGCTTCCAATCCGGGTGCCATGATCGCTGACGGCGGCCTGCGGGCTGCATTCATCCAGGCGCTTGCCATTACCGGTGCCGGTGCCGGCGTCTGGGACAACTTTGTCTATGGTATAGCGTACTTTGTGCCTATCTACTTCGTGACCTTCGTGGTCGGTGGCTTCTGGGAAGTGTTGTTTGCCACCGTGCGTCGTCACGAGGTGAACGAGGGCTTCTTCGTCACGTCGGTTCTGTTTGCACTGATCTGCCCGCCGACCATACCGCTCTGGCAGGTGGCTCTGGGCATCACCTTCGGTGTGGTTATCGGCAAGGAAGTGTTTGGCGGTACCGGCAAGAACTTCCTGAACCCGGCACTGACTGGTCGTGCGTTCCTCTATTTCGCCTACCCGGCGCAGCTTTCCGGTGACACGGTATGGACCGCCGTTGATGGTTTCAGTGGTGCCACGGCTCTGAGCTGGGCAGCCAGCGGTGGTCTGGAGGCCCTGCAAACCCAGATCGGCTGGATGAACGCCTTTGTCGGTACCATTCAGGGGTCCGTCGGTGAGACCTCAGCCCTTGCAGTGCTTGCCGGCGGCCTGATTCTCCTGATTATGAAGATCGCCAGCTACCGGATTGTGGGTGGTGTTCTGATCGGCATGATTGGTATGGCCCTGGTGCTGAACATTGTCGGTTCGGAAACCAATCCCATGTTCGATGTGCCCGCGCACTGGCACCTGGTGATGGGCGGGTTTGCCTTCGGGATGATGTTCATGGCGACGGATCCGGTGTCCGCGGCGATGACCAACACGGGCCGCTGGTGTTTCGGTATCCTGGTGGGTGTGATGACGGTTCTGATCCGTGTGGTCAACCCCGCCTTCCCGGAAGGTATAATGCTGGCGATCCTGTTCGCTAACCTGTTTGCGCCGCTGATGGACCATTACGTGGTCCAGGCCAACATCAAACGGAGGCTTGCTCGTGGCTAAAGCTAAAGAAACCGTCTCCCGCACGCTGATTGTTGCGCTGGTGCTGAGTGTTGTGTTCTCGGTGGTAGTTTCTGTCGCGGCGGTCACGCTCCGCCCGGCCCAGATTCAGAACCAGAAGCTGGATATCGTAACCAATATCCTCTCCGCCGCCGGTATGCTGGAGCCTGGCTCCAGTACCCAGCAGATCAAGGAAGCGTTTGAGCGTTTTGATGTCCGGCTGGTGGATCTTGATACCGGCAAATTCGTGGAACCGTCGACGGTTGGTGTCGAGGACCCCATGAAGTACAACATGTACAAGGCCGCTTCCGATCAGAAAATGTCCGAAATGATCCCGCCTTCAGAGGATATGGCGGGTATCAAGCATCGTCCGAATATCGCCAAGGTTTACACCCTGACCGAGAATGGCAAATTGGTTCGCGTGGTGTTACCCGTTCACGGCTACGGCCTGTGGTCCACCCTTTATGGATTTATTTCGCTCGAAGGTGACCTGAACACCATTGAAGGGCTTGGTTTTTACTCCCATGCGGAAACACCGGGGCTTGGTGGTGAAGTCGACAACCCTCGCTGGAAGAAGCAGTGGGTCGGTAAGAAAGTCTATGAGGACGATACCTACGAGCCCCGAATTCAGTTGGTCAAGGGCGGTGTTAGCGCCGACGCGCGTAACAAGCAGCACAAAGTTGATGCTTTGTCTGGTGCGACGCTCACCAGCAGGGGTGTTGAAAACCTGGTCAATTACTGGATGGGCGAGAATGGATTCGCCACATTCCTGCAAAAACTTCGTGAAGGGGAGGTCTGATCATGGCAGCCGGATCGGTCAAGCAGGTTCTTTTCGAACCAATTTTAAACAATAACCCCATCGCCCTTCAGATTCTGGGTATCTGCTCGGCTCTGGCGGTAACCACCAGCATGAACGTGAGTATCGTCATGTCAGTGGCGGTTATTGCGGTTACTGCGTTCTCAAATCTTGCGGTATCGCTGATACGCACCCAGATCCCGGGCAGTATTCGGATCATTGTGCAGATGACCATCATTGCTTCCCTGGTAATCGTGGTTGATCAGATTCTCAAGGCCTACGCCTACGAGATCTCCAAGCAACTTTCGGTTTTCGTGGGTTTGATTATCACCAACTGTATCGTCATGGGTCGTGCGGAAGGCTATGCCATGAACAACCCGCCGTTAATGAGCTTTCTGGATGGTATCGGTAACGGTCTGGGATACGCCGTCATGCTGATGTTCGTGGCTTTCTTCCGCGAACTGATCGGTGCCGGCTCCCTGTTTGGTTTCACCCTGTTACCTACTGTGAACGAGGGCGGCTGGTATGTGCCCAATGGCCTTTTGCTTCTGCCCCCCAGTGCTTTCTTCATCATTGGCCTGGCTATTTGGGGGTTGCGCATCTGGAAGCCGGAGCAGGTTGAAGAGCCGGATTACAAGCTGTCCCGCCATACCGCCAAGGAGGCTTTTTGATGGAACATTATATCAACCTGATTGTAAAGGCTATTTTCGTTGAGAATATGGCGCTGGCGTTCTTCCTGGGGATGTGCACCTTTCTCGCCATATCCAAGAAGATTGAAGCTGCGACAGGCCTGGGTATTGCTGTCATAGTTGTGCTGACGGTTACTGTCCCGGTTAACAACCTTCTGTACAACAGCGTTCTTCGGGAAGGCGCTCTGGGCTGGGCCGGCCTGCCGAATGTTGATCTGAGTTTTCTCGGATACCTGAGTTACATTGGTGTAATCGCAGCGATTGTCCAGATCATGGAAATGGTCATGGACAAGTACATACCGGCACTTTACGCCGCCCTGGGTGTGTTTCTGCCACTGATTACAGTGAACTGCGCCATTCTCGGTGCCTCGCTGTTCATGGTGGAGCGTGACTATGCCTTCGGCGAGAGTGTGGTGTATGGCTTTGGTGTTGGCATCGGCTGGGCATTGGCAATTATCGCTCTGGCGGGTATCCGCGAGAAGCTCAAATACAGCGATGTTCCGGAAGGCCTGCGCGGGCTGGGTATCACCTTCATTACCGTTGGTCTAATGTCTCTGGGCTTTATGTCCTTTTCCGGCATTTCCCTGTAACTCATCCGGTGATACGGTTTAACAAAAAGGCGAGACCATGAATACAGAAATTATTCTCGGCGTGGTCATGTTCACCGTTATCGTTCTGGCCCTTGTCGCGGTGATTCTTGCGGCGAGGTCCAGGCTGGTAAGCACCGGTGATGTGACCATTGAGATCAACGATGATCCAGAGCACACGTTGAAGACCGAAGCTGGCGGAAAGCTGCTCGGTACCCTGGCGAACAACGGAATTTTCCTGTCTTCTGCCTGTGGCGGAGGCGGTACCTGTGCCCAGTGCAAGTGCAAGGTGTTTGAAGGCGGCGGTGCCATGCTGCCGACGGAAAAGACTCACTTCACCAACCGTGAAGAGAAAGAGGGTTGGCGCCTGTCCTGCCAGGTTCCCGTCAAGCACGATATGAAGGTGGAAGTGCCGGAAGAGTTCTTCGGCGTCAAGAAGTGGGAATGTGAGGTCGTCTCAAACCACAACGTGGCGACCTTCATCAAGGAACTGGTGCTGAAGCTGCCAGAAGGGGAAGAAGTAGACTTCCGTGCCGGCGGTTACGTGCAGTTGGAGTGCCCCCCGTATGAAATCGACTTCAAGGATTTCGAGATTGAGGAAGAGTTCCACGAAGACTGGGACAAGCACAACATCTGGCGTTACAAGGCGATTAACAAGGAAGACACCATCCGCGCGTATTCCATGGCGAACTACCCGGAAGAGAAGGGCGTTCTCAAGTTCAACATCCGTATCGCCACGCCGCCTCCGGGTACCGATCACCTGCCGGGCATCATGTCCAGCTACGTATTCAACCTGAAGCCGGGTGACAAGGTCACCGTGATGGGACCGTTTGGTGAGTTCTTCGCCAAGAAGACCGACGCCGAAATGGTATTCATCGGCGGTGGTGCGGGTATGGCGCCCATGCGCTCCCACATCTTCGATCAGCTCAAGCGTCTGAACTCCAAGCGCAAGATCAGCTTCTGGTACGGTGCGCGAAGCGTTCGCGAGATGTTCTATGTGGAAGACTTCGACGGGCTGGCCGAGGAAAATGATAACTTCGAGTGGCACGTTGCACTGTCAGATGCGCTGCCGGAAGACAACTGGGAAGGCCCGACCGGCTTCATCCATAACGTGTTGTACGAAAACTACCTGAAGGACCACCCGGCTCCGGAAGATTGTGAGTTCTATATGTGTGGGCCCCCAATTATGAACGCATCTGTTATCAAGATGCTCAAGGATCTGGGCGTTGAGGACGAAAACATCATGCTGGATGACTTCGGAGGTTAAGCGATCCTGATGACATTCCGCATGCTTCGACCCGCCAGGGTGGCCCTGGCCAGCGCTTTTGCAGCGCTGGCCATCGTCGCTCTGGCGGGTTGTTCGTTTGAGCCCGAAGAACAAATCTGGGAAATATCGGGCCCCGTTTTCGGCACCAGGTACCACATCAGTGTGGTATTGACGGACGATCAGGAAAGGCTTGAGACGCTGTCAGACGGTATCGAAAGGGTGCTCGAAGGGGTAGATGCCTCTATGTCCACCTGGCGTGAAGATTCGGAATTGTCCCGGTTTAATCAGCAACCGGACCAGTCGGACTGGACGCCGGTCTCCGAGGAGCTCTTTGAGGTGCTTCAAAAGGCCGATGAAATCTCGAAACTGACCGACGGAGCCTTTGATGTAACAATTGGCCCAGTGGTGAATCTCTGGGGGTTCGGGCCGCAGGCACAACCGGAAACGATACCCTCAACTGAGGAACTTGCAGAGGTTTTGTCTGCGACCGGTTTCGAAAAGCTTGAGCTGAGAGCCAGTCCGCCGTCAGTGCGGGCATCCACGCCACAATACGTGGATCTTTCTGCCATTGCCAAGGGCTATGGCGTGGATGCGGTGGCCCGCTTTCTCGACAGTCAGGGCGTGCAGGCCTACCTCGTGGAGATCGGAGGGGAAGTCCGGGTCAATGGGCGAAAACCGGACGGCAGCACCTGGCGTCTGGCGATAGAGCAACCGATATCTGAAGGGCGGCAGGTTAACCGGGTGGTGTCGCTGGAATCCCGCTCCATGGCGACATCCGGTGACTATCGGAACTATTACGAATCGGAAGGACGCCGATATTCCCATACAATAGATCCTGCGACCGGTGAGCCGATTACGCACAATCTGGCGTCGGTAACCGTGATTGCAGCGGACTGTATGACCGCAGACGCCCTGGCAACGGGGTTTAATGTGATGGGCTACGAGCGGGCCAATGAGCTCGCGGTAAGGGAAAATATCCCGGCCTATTTTATTGTAAGGACAGATGAGGGCTTCGAGACGCATCAGACGCCGGCCTTTTCGTCTTACGTGACTCAATGAGGGGGAGGGCAACATGGGTACCTTTCTTTTGGTTTTGTTTATTGTAGTGCTGCTGGTTGCAGCCATGTCCATTGGCGTGATTTTCGGGCGCAAGCCGATCAGCGGAACCTGTGGCGGCATTGGCGCCCTGGGTATCAGCCAGTCCTGTGATATCTGCGGTGGTAATACCCGGAAATGCGAGGAAGAAAACGAGCGACTGGCCAATGAAGGAAAAGAGCCCGAGGCCCTGGCATACGACGCCACCAGGACCAGCAAGCATTGATCTGATTCTGTTTTCAACAATTACAACCATTTTTTCACGACGTAGATAAGGAGTCACTGCGCGCATGGCAGAACATCATTACGACGTCGTCGTTATCGGCGCTGGTCCGGCCGGCGAAGGCGCGGCGATGAATGCGACGAAACACGGTAAACGTGTCGCGATCATCGAGGACAAGCCCACGGTTGGCGGCAACTGCACCCACTGGGGCACCATTCCGTCCAAGGCCCTGCGTCATTCCGTCAAGCAGATCATCACCTTTAACACCAACCAGATGTTTCGGGATATCGGTGAACCCCGCTGGTTCTCCTTCCCGAGGGTTTTGCAGAATGCCCAGAAGGTGATAGGCAAGCAGGTCAAGCTCCGGACCCAGTTCTATGCCCGGAACCGGGTGGATCTGATTAATGGTCGTGCATTTTTTATTGACCAGAACCGGGTCGAAATCCGCGGCAGCAAGTCGGTGGACACCCTGCACTTCAAGCAGGCCATCATAGCTACCGGCTCCCGGCCCTATCTGCCACCGGACGTGGATTTTCGTCATCACCGGGTCTACAACTCGGACACCATTCTGAACCTCTCCCATACGCCACGAACGCTGGTTATATACGGCGCTGGTGTTATCGGCTCGGAGTACGCCTCCATTTTCGCCGGGCTGGGTGTGAAAGTGGATCTGATCAACCCGGGCAGTCGGCTGTTGTCATTTCTCGATGACGAGATTTCCGATGCCCTGAGCTATCACCTTCGCAATAATGGCGTACTGGTGCGCCACAACGAGCAGTATGAGTCTGTCGTGGGTGACGACCATGGCATTGTGCTGTCGCTGCAGTCCGGTAAAAAGATCCGTGCAGACGCTTTCCTGTGGTGTAATGGCCGAAGTGGCAACACCGAGAAGTTAGGTCTTGAAAACATTGGCCTGGTGCCGAATGGCCGCGGTCAGTTGGCGGTTGATGAGCATTACCGCACCGAGGTTGAAAATATCTACGCCGCAGGGGATGTGATCGGCTGGCCAAGTCTGGCCAGTGCCGCCTACGATCAGGGTCGTTCGGCATCCTCGGACATCGTCCGGGATGAGTACTTCAGGTTTGTCTCGGACGTACCAACCGGCATTTACACCATTCCCGAGATCAGCTCCGTAGGCAAAACTGAGCGCGAGCTGACTGAAGCCAAGGTGCCCTATGAGGTTGGGCAGGCCTTCTTTAAGGATCTGGCCCGGGCCCAGATCACCGCTGAAGCGGTGGGCATGCTGAAGATTCTGTTTCACCGCGAGACGCGCCAGATTCTGGGTATTCACTGTTTCGGGGACCAGGCAGCCGAGATTGTCCACATCGGCCAGGCGATCATGAATCAGGACGGGGAGGCAAACTCCCTGAATTACTTCATCAACACCACCTTCAACTACCCGACCATGGCCGAGGCTTACCGGGTTGCTGCTCTTAATGGCCTGAACCGAATCTTCTGATTCGGCTTCAGTGCGAACCAGGGGTCAGATGAAGGCTTTCATCTGACCCCACGTTCATCTCGGGCTCCACATTTAGCGCTTCCCTCGCAGGCAAGCTCAACAATGCCTTGGCCCGGTTATCGAAAAATATCCGGGTGCTGGTGGGGTAGTCGGTAATAATGCTGTCCACCCCTATTTCTTCCAGTTGCAGCATGTCGTGAATGCGGTTCACTGTCCAGGTGGAGACGTGCATGCCACGGCGGTGTGCATGTTCAACAAGGTCCTTTGAGCACAGCTTCCAGTTAATGCAGAGGTACTCGCATCCCAGACGGCTGGCCATGCTCAGGGGGCGCGGGAACTTTCTTTCTGTTACCAGACCGATGCGGATGTTTTTGTTGCGCCGCCGGATTTCCTTCAGAAACCAGGTGTCCGACGACGTGATCGCGGCGGTCTGATACAGGCTCCGGCGCTGGATCACCTCCGTCAGCCGGTTACAGAGGATATTGAGCCTGGCGCGACTGTCCTTTTTGACCTCCAGTTGCAGGTGTTCCAGATCGTCAAACTTATCCAGAAGGTCTTCCAGTGTCGGTATACCGGTAGGCCTGGGCCATGAACTGGTATTGCGCCTTGCATCCATGGCCGCCAGTTCGGCAGCGGTGTATTGGCTGATGCTGCCTTTCTGGCCGGTGGTGCGTTCAACCGACAGGTCGTGCACCAGCACCGGCTTTCCGTCCTTCGACAGTACCAGATCCAGTTCGAAGTGCCGGATGCCGTGGCGGTAGGCGTGCACAAAGCCGGGCAGGGTGTTCTCCGGGGCCTCTCCTTTGGCGCCTCTGTGTCCGTACACAATCATTCGGGTGCTTCATCCTTCAGGCGTTGATAAATGGCCTGGCGTTTCTTCCAGGTGTCATGGCAGAGACGGATATCTTCGAGGTAAGCCGGCAATTCGTGCATCAGCAGGGCCTGGGGGCCATCCACAAGGGCTTTTTCCGGTTTCGGGTGGAAGTCCACCAGCACCATGTTGGCGCCCGCGATAACGCCCTGGGCTGTCGCGTGCATGACATCGAGAATGCCATCCGGCGATTGCTCACGGGTCCCGACCGAATGGGAAGGATCCACGCACACCGGCATGCGGGTCAGGCGTTTGACTGCAGGCACATGGGCAAAATCCACCATGTTGCGATGGGGCTGACCGGCCTCTGTTTTCATGCCCCTCAGGCAGAAGATGACGTTGGCGTTGCCTTCGCTGGCCAGGTACTCAGCGGCGTTCAGGGATTCATTCAGGGTGATGCCAAAACCACGCTTTAGCAGCACGGGGTAGGTGCTCTGCCGGCCAATGGCCTTCAGCAGCTCGAAGTTCTGGGTGTTCCGGGTGCCTACTTGCAGCATGACACCGGTGGGCCGGCCGAGTTTTTCCAGGCAGGTGTCGATTTCTTCAATATGGCTTTCGTGGGTGATCTCCATGGCGATCACCTTGATGCCATGTTTGCCGGCTTTCTCAAACACCCAGGGCAGGCAGCCCTTGCCATGCCCCTGGAACGAATAGGGGTTGGTGCGCGGCTTGTAGGCGCCCATCCGGGTGCAGACTTCGCCACTTTCCTCCAGAGCCTTCATCATCATGTCGACGTGCTCGGGTACATCTACAGCACACAAACCGGCGAAGATGTTCAGGTTGGTCTGATTGAATTCCACACCATTGTAGGTGAAACCGCTCTGTCGCCGGTCGTCCCGGTGACGGCCGAGAATGCGGTAATCCTCCGATATGCGAATGGCCCGCTCAACCGCCGGAAGTGCCTCGATTTCTTCCTTGTTCAGGGGTTTGGTGTCGCCCAGCAGATAGATTTCCGTCAGCCGCTGGGTGGCGCCCTGAACCTCGTGAACCCGCACGGTAACACCCGGAAGATTCTCAAGGTAATGCATTGTCTGGTGGTATTCTTCACTGTCCAGAGCTGTGTTGGGGTGAAGGATGGCTAACATGCTGTCTCCTTTTATGAACCGGCCCCTTCCGCGCGGTGCCGCGCCTGCATGTATTCCCGATGGTTAAGGTGCAGCAGGTCCGCCATGCGGCGAATAAGGTGTTCTTCGTATTTGTCGATGCGCCCGTCCGCAAAGGCCACGCGCCAGATGCTTTCCAGCAGTGCCTGTTTGCCTTCCTGATCCAGATGTTCGTTGATCTGACCGGTAAATTCATAAAGCGAGGTGGCATCGTCGGCGTGGCTGAGGGCGTCCTTCAGGATCTCCCCGGCTTCCGCCCGGGAGACCTGGTGTGCTTTAACCGCGCTATCGACAATGGCCTGCAGTTCCCGCTCATCTTCATGCTGATCAACCCGGGACAGTTGCACCATCAGCGCCGTGGCTGCCACGGCCAGCTGATGGTTATCAGGCTTTTCGTTTTCAGCTTCCGGTCCCGCAAACAGTTTTTTCAGGCGCTCGATCATGATCGGACAGTCGTACTCCTGTGTTCAGTGTCAGGCTCGGAGTCAGGCGGCTTTCGCGAGCTGCCGGACCCGGTTTTCAAGTTCAATCTGGTCCGCCGTAAAGCGGCGAATACCATCGGCCAGCTTTTCCGTGGCCATGGCATCTTCGTTGGATTCCCAGCGGAACAGCTTTTCATCGATAGTGCCAAAGCGATCCGGCGAGCTGGCCGAATCAGCCGTCAGTTGTTGCGGCAGACCGCCCTGGTCGTCTTTCAGCTCCTGTAAAAGGGTAGGGCTGATCGTCAGTCGGTCGCAGCCGGCGAGCATCTCGATTTCACCGGTGTTGCGAAAGCTGGCCCCCATTACCACGGTGTTGAAGCCGTTGGCCTTGTAGTAATTATAGATCCGGGTTACTGAAAGCACGCCTGGATCTTCGGCGGCCGGATAGCTGTCGCGGCCACTGTTGGCCAGGTGCCAATCCAGAATTCGCCCAACGAAGGGCGAGATCAGGAATGCCCCGGCCTGGGCGCAGGCGGCAGCCTGGATAAAGGAGAACAGGAGCGTAAGGTTGCAATGTATGCCTTCCTTCTCCAGTTGCTCGGCGGCTCGGATACCTTCCCAGGTAGACGCAACCTTGACCAGCACACGGCTGGCATCCACACCCTGTTTGTCGTAAAGCTCGACCAGGCGGCGGGCCCGTTCCAGAGTCCCCTTGGTGTCAAACGAAAGCCGTGCATCGACTTCGGTGGAAACCACGCCAGGAATCAGGTTCAGGATTTCCCGGCCGGCAAACACGGCCAGCATATCCGTCGCCATGGTCAGTTGCTCGGCATCTGATCCGCCGTGGCGGCGGGCTTCGGCTATTGCCTTGTCCAGCATCGGGCGATAGGCCTCGGAGGCGGCCGCCTTAAGCAGAAGCGACGGGTTTGTGGTGGCATCTTCCGGCCGCCATTTGGCGATTGCGTCGATGTCGCCGGTGTCTGCCACTACGGTGGTCATGGTTTTCAGTTGGTCGAGCTTGCTGGTCATTCGTCCTGTTGTCCCGGTTGATTTGTTATTGATGTGCCCGAATCCCGGGCGCTGGCTATATGCCTACAATAACGGGCCGCTCTGACAGGAACAAGACAACAAATGGTATGGGGTGTACTGAGAGCAATTAAGCTTCGGCAATCTCCGGACTGACCGGCTCCCTCACCTTTTCCAGGGCGGTCTCGATGACTTCCAGGCCAGCGCCGGGTTTGTGGGCATTCTCGCTGATGTAGCGCCGGAACCGCCGTCCGCCGGGCTGGCCGTGGAACAGGCCGAGAAGATGCCTGGACATGTGGGTGAGGAACACGCCCCGGTCCAGCTCGCTCTGAATGAACGGGAGCGTTGCCCGCAGCGCCTGGTGGCGCGTTTCTACGGGCGCGGCCTGTCCGAAGAACTCCGGGTCAACGCCGGCGAGCAGCCAGGGGTTATGATAGGCCTCCCGGCCGAGCATTACGCCGTCGGTGTGCCGGAGGTGTCCGTGGCACTCGTCGAAGGTCTTGATGCCGCCGTTAATGATCATTTCCAGGTGCGGGTATTTGGCCTTCAGGCGGTATACCCAGTCGTATTTGAGCGGCGGTATATCCCGGTTCTCCTTCGGACTGAGGCCCTCCAGAATGGCAATGCGGGCATGCACGATAAAGGTCCGGCAGCCGGCAGCGGCCACCTTTTCCACGAATTCACACAGATCGTCCCAGGATTCCCGGCCATCGATCCCGATTCGGTGTTTCACGGTAACCGGCAGATCCGTTGCCTCAATCATGGCGCGGACGCCTTCAGCCACCTTGTCCGGGTGCCCCATCAGGCAGGCGCCGATCATGTTGTTCTGCACCCGGTCGCTGGGGCAGCCAACATTCAGGTTTACCTCATCAAATCCATACTGTTCTGCAAGCCTCGCACAGTGCGCCAGCTCACCGGCATCACTGCCACCCAGCTGCAACGCCAGCGGGTATTCGGCTTCGTCATGGCGGAGGAAGCGTGCGGTATCGCCATGGATCAACGCCCCGGTGGTTACCATCTCGGTGTAGAGCAGGGTGTGCCGGCTAAGCTGCCGCGCCAGGTAGCGATAGTGGCTGGTGGTCCAGTCCATCATTGGTGCTACGCAAAACTTCCGAGACGGCCCATCGCCAGTGTTACCGCTGCTTACCGCTGAATTTCCTGCCTTTTCTGCGTCACTAATATAGACCATTTATTGCCCGTTATTGCCCGTTTTTCACCATTTTGGAAGGTAGTATATCGCGAAAGCCGCACCTTTGACCGTAAGGCTTTGGCGAAAGATTGGGCAAGCCGCCGTGAGCCGTGAGTTGGAGCTCCAGGAGCCCGGGGCCATCGATAAGGTTCGTCATCGCGGTGTCACTATTGGCGACTGGATGAGCGGATCTTTCCCTTCAACTCAAAGTCCATCAGTGCCCGGTTCACCGATTGGTGCAAGTTACTGGGCATCCCAGACCCGCACTTCAATGATCTCAGGCATGAGTGCATAAGCTGGTTGTTTTGAGCGAGGGTGGGATATTTCGAGTGTGGCAGGAGTGAGTGAGCATGCCACCTGGTCTTCTCTGCAGAGGTATACCCACCTGAGTCAGCATGAGCCACACGACAAATATGATGGGTGGAAGTGGCGCCCGGCTCCTGTCGATAGCCAGAGCGACCAACTGTAAAAACATTGTGAAATGTGAACTCTGACCCCCTTGCATCTTGAAAGACTCAATCGGCTTCTGTTTCTGGTGGTACTGAATGATCAGCGAAAGCTCCCGCAGGCTGATTGTCTCGATAGACTTCCCGCGCTTCTCAGGGAGCTCCAGCACCTCGCCCTGTTCTTCCAGGTCCATTTGCTTTAATTCCGGCGCCGGCTGACGCATGTCCATAGCTTGCAGGGTTCCAGGATTCTGCGGATTAGGGTCGCTTTCATCTTTGGCGGTCCTTTTCGAGCTGGAGCGGTGTATTGGTAATGCAGGCTTGCGTACTATCCCGGACTATTCCTGAATTGTTTTTCTGTATTCAGTTGGATACACTTTGATCATGAACGAACTGAACGAAACGGAAGAATTCGCCAGTTGGTTGTCCAAGCTGAGGGACCCGATTGGAAAGGCGAGCGTGATTCGCCGAATAAAAAGAGCGCGTAAGGGCAACTTTGGAGACCATGAGCCTGTTGGAGATGACGTCTCGGAGATGCGCCTTTTTAACGGTCCGGGGTACCGTCTCTATTACACGATGGTGAAGGACAAGGTTTATTGGCTGTTGGTCGGTGGAGACAAGTCCACGCAGGAAAAAGATATAGCAAGGGCCAAGGAAATGGCCGCTGATATTCACGGAAAAAAGCCGTGAGAGGTGGTGAAAATGACTGTTAATCAGGAAGCAATGGAAAAATACGGTGTTCGCCCATTCGATGCAGCTGAATACCTGGATGATGATGAGGTAATTGTTGCCTACCTGTCGGAGATCCTGGCAGATGGTGATATGGATGAACTTCTGGAAGCTCTGGGAGAAGTTGCCAGGGCGCGGGGTATGACCAAGCTCGCCGAAGATACAGGACTTGGCAGGGAGTCTCTCTACAAGGCTCTGACCCCTGGAGCGAAGCCGCGATTCGATACGATCAATCGCATTTTGAAAGGCCTCGGAGTAAACCTGCGAGCTGAGCCGGCTGAGCCACGAGTAACCAGAACTGCCACTGCTACTTATACTCATTATGGGCGTCGTGGATTGAAGGCCGGTGTGGCCAAGCGCGGCGCTAGAAACAAACTGAAACACGCTTAGCCCCCTGGCGAGCAGCGCGCGCCTGGCTCACAAGGTACCCGATGGCAACTTGAAGATGTGACTCGTTGGAGCCGGGCCTGTCGGCAGTTGTCATTTTGCCTGGAGCCAGATCAGCGCAGTTTTTTCCGGGGTGCCTGCGCTTTGCATGGCCGCGACAGGACGATGCGGCAGGCTTTTGCTATCCTCCATGGCTTGCTAATAACGGGCGGTTCTACGCCCGTCCTCTTCAGGTCTTGGAGTTTGCGCGTATGCCCCTGATGGTACAGGCTCTGCTGCCGGTATTTGTCCTGATCATGTTCGGGCATCTGTTCCGGCGTATTGATTTTCCGGGTGGCGATTTCTGGCCCCAGGCGGAGCGCTTTACCTATTACGTACTGTTCCCGGCGATGCTGGTTTTCAAGCTGGGGCAGGCACGCTTGCCAGCCTCGGCCTACGGCGAAATAGCGGTTCTGATCGGGTCCATGCTGTTAGCGATGACCCTGGTTCTGGCGATGGTGCAATGGTTCTGGCGCTGGAGTGGTCCGGTGTTTTCATCCGTTTACCAGGGTGCCATCCGGTTCAACTCCTACGTTGGCCTGGCTGCCGGGGGCATGTTGCTGGGCGATGAGGGGTTGTCGTTGACCGCAATAGCGGTTGCCGTCATGGTGCCGCTGCTCAACCTCCTATGCATCCTGATGTTTTCTCTGGTGGCGACGGACGGGCCGGTACGGCTTGGGCCGGTGTTCCGGGCCATTGGCACCAATCCGTTGATTGTTGGCTCGGTTACCGGTGTTGTCTGGAGCTTTTTCGAAATTGGTTTCCATCCCCTGATCGGCGGCATACTTGAGCCACTCAGTAATCTGGCTTTGCCCATGGGGTTGATGACGGTCGGCGCGGGTCTTCAATTGAAGGCGTTGCGCGGAGCGTCACTGCCTTTCATCGTCTCCTCCGTTCTGAAGCTGGTGGCTTTTCCCCTGATGACTGCCGGGCTGGCGCTGTTGCTGGGCCTCGACGGACTGATGGTGCAAGTTGCTGTTTTGCTGGCGGCCCTGCCGACTGCCACATCTGCTTATATCCTGGCTCGCCAGTTGGGAGGCGATGCCCCACTGATGGCGGCTATCATCAGTGGCCAGACCCTGCTGGCCATCGCTTCCATCCCTTTAATGCTGAGTATTCTCTGGTAGGCATTTGAGCACGGCATCGGCCATGCTGTGCTGAAAATCGTTATAGCCATCCGCAGTGACCATGATCTCCGTCGCCAGTGGATCCCAGGTACTGAATGTGACATCCAGATTTTGCGTGATCGATTTCCACCATTGCTGATTAAACTGGGGCTCGGTCAGCAGGCAAGGGTGGTGGCCTTTGCGCAGTTTGCCCTGAACCTCGGCAATATGACGTGCGCCCGGTGAGAGCTCCGGGTTCAGTGTCAGAACACCTTCCAGTTTCAGGTCGTAGTGATCAGCAAATCGGGTGAAGGCACTGTGGTAGGAGAACAGGCTGATGTCGTGCGCTGGCGCCAGCCGGGCACGAATGGCGCTCTCAGTTTCCCGAACACTGGCCTGGAACTGCTCGAAGTTCTGATCCATGGCCGGAATGTTGACGCCTTCCAGTCGGACCAGTGCGTCGCGAATGGTCTCAGCCATTTCGATGGCCAGCTCGGGATCAAGCCAGGTGTGCGGGTCTTCACCATTGCCATGATCGTGGCCGTGAGCATCATGATCGTTTTGCCCGGCGTTGTCGGGCTCGTGCTCGCCTGCCATCAGTGTCACGGTGCGGCTGCTGAACTCTTGTCCCGACAGAAGCCGGTACAGAAAGTTTTCCATCTCCGGTCCCACCCAGAAAATTACGTCGGCATTTTCCAGGGCGCGCCGCTGGGAAGGTTTCATGGTGTAGTTGTGGGGGCTTGAGCCCGCTGGAACCAGACTGGTTGTCTGCATGTCTTCCGTGGCAATGGCGCGGACGATCAGCTCGACAGGCTTGATGGAGGTAACAATACGGGTTTCGGCATGCAGAAGGTCGCTTACAAGGAGGGTGCTGGCACCGAGTGCCAGTGAAAGTGCTTTTCCGGGAGCGCGCATGGGTGTTTCGGATCCTGCGATTGAATATGTAACGTTATAATATAACAGATATTTGGTTTTTGTCGCAAAAGTGGTGATTGTCGCAAAATAAGGTGCCAATGCCGGGATTTATCTGGCCTCGGAAACGCCCCGATCATGCGAAACCTGTTGAGGGCCGGTATAATGCCGGATTTATCAAACGGCCACCGACTTTTTCAGGAAGGTTTCATGACAGTACGTACCCGAATTGCTCCGTCACCCACCGGTGATCCACACGTTGGTACCGCCTACGTGGCTCTGTTCAACCTGTGTTTCGCCCGCCAGCACGGTGGCCAGTTCATCCTCCGTATTGAAGATACCGACCAGGCCAGAAGCACGGCGGAGTCGGAGCAGGACATCCTCAAGGCCCTGCGCTGGCTGGGGCTCAACTGGGACGAAGGTCCCGATGTGGGTGGCCCCCACGGTCCTTACCGGCAGTCCGAGCGCAAGCATTCCTACCGCCAGTACGCCGAGGACCTGGTCACCGCCGGCCATGCCTTTTACTGCTTCCGTACCCCGGAAGAACTGGATGCCATCCGGGAAGAACGCAAGGCCCAGGGCCTGAACCCCGGAATCAAGGGTAACCTGGAGCTGTCGGAAGAAGAGGTAAAGCGCCGCCTGGATGCCGGCGAGCCACACGTGATTCGCATGAAAGTGCCCGACGAGGGTATCTGCGAGATCGACGACATGCTCCGCGGCACCATTGAAATCGACTGGGCCCAGGTAGATTGCCAGATCCTGCTCAAATCTGATGGCATGCCAACCTACCACCTGGCAAACGTGGTCGACGACCATCTGATGGAAATTACCCACGTTCTGCGGGGCGAGGAGTGGATCAACTCTGCGCCGAAGCACAAATTGTTGTACCAGTACTTTGGCTGGGACATGCCGGTGCTTTGCCACCTGCCGCTGCTGCGCAACCCGGACAAGAGCAAGCTCTCCAAGCGCAAGAACCCGACCAGTATCAATTTCTACGAGCGCATGGGTTTTCTGCCGGAAGCGGTTACCAACTACCTTGGGCGCATGGGCTGGTCCATGCCTGACGAGCGGGAAAAGTTCACGCTGGACGAAATGATCGAGAACTTCGACATCCAGCGTGTTTCCCTGGGTGGCCCGGTCTTCGATGTGGAAAAACTTCGCTGGCTCAACGGCCAATGGCTGCGGGATGAGCTGACCGAAGAGCAGTTCATGGAGCGCATGCGCCAGTGGTGGTTCAACGAAGACGCTCTGAGCGCCCTGGTGCCTCATATCAAGGGCAGGGCAGAGGTGTTCTCTGATGTGGCGCCCATGGCCCAGTTCATGTTCTCCGGCACGCTCAACCTCAAGCCGGAAGACTTCGCCCACAACAAGCTCGAAGAGGCCCAGATCAAGCGCGTCCTGCAGTTCAGCCTGTGGAAGCTTGAAGCCCAGCGCCACTGGAGCAAAGACACCATCTTTGCTGACATCAAGGCCCTGGCCAAAGCCATGGACCTGAAAATGGGCGACTTCATGTTCTCCATCTTCGTGGCCATTGCCGGCACACCCAACTCCTGGTCAGTGATGGACTCCATGGCCCTCCTTGGCCCGGACATGACCCGTTCACGACTGCGGCACGCGCTGGAGGTGATGGGCGGTTTTTCCAAGAAAGAAACCAGGAAAGTGGAAAAAGAATACGCCGCACTGGGTATTTGATAACCGCTTTGGTGAATTAATAGACGGCCTGAACAGGGATGTTCAGAAAACTGAAAAAAGTATGTGCAAAAGGTTGACGCCCATAGGGCGGATCCTTAATATACGCAGCCGTTGAGGGGCCATAGCTCAGCTGGGAGAGCGCAACACTGGCAGTGTTGAGGTCAGCGGTTCGATCCCGCTTGGCTCCACCAATTTCCAGTCCCCTTCGTCTAGTGGCCTAGGACTCCGCCCTTTCACGGCGGCAACAGGGGTTCGAACCCCCTAGGGGACGCCAATACGGCTTGACGGTTTAGTCCACCGGAAAGCCATCAAAAAAACCGCCTTCGGGCGGTTTTTTTGTGCCTGAATTCGGGGTCAGATGAAAACGGGGTCAGATGAAGTTTTCATCTGACCCCGTTTTCATCTGACCCCAAGTTCAATCAACGGTCAGCGATTGCCCCTTTGCCCACACCTTCGTAAGCCTTGACCCGAATGGTGTCAGTGGGAAACTCCACCTTGAGCTTGTCGGCAATATGCGCCGCAATCAGCTCAACCGTGGTATCGGTATCCAGCATGTAAACCCGCTCCTCGGGCAGTGTCAGCGCAAACTCCCCCTGATTGGCCTCATACTCGAAGGTCACGTACCGAATGCCGTCGTCACCCACATGGCGCCGTACCACGTCTTCTTCTGAGCCCACGTAAATATCGCGCCAAAGCTTCGCCCAGCGACGCTCCAGGTCATGATCCCGGTGCCCGTTGCGATCAATGCGAATCGGGGAGCGATGGCCATGAGCGATGCGTTGGCAGTTGCCGAGATGCTTCTTCAGGCCATGCACGTAGTGATAGTAAGCACCGTCGATTTCCTCTTCCCGAAGATGGATTTCTACAGAGGTTACGTTCGCCGGAAGCACCGCCTTGATCTCCTGTTCCAGCAGGGCAGCCACTGCAGAAGGTACGACCCGTTCCGCCGACAACCAGACGATGGCTTCGTCCGGCGAGCGGTGAATGATCTCGGCGCCATCGGTCAGCGCCCAGTTGAAGGTGTCCGGCTGCTCCTCGTTCCGGGACAAACCCTGGTAGCCACGCGGAATCACCAGCCGGTGGTCGACGCGCTCATCGATAACCCGTTTGATGGTGCGCTTCACGTTGCTAAAGTCGAACACCATTCCCTGTTCGTCCAGCTCCCCGCCAAGCACCACATCCGCAATCCAGCTTTCGCCTACCAGCCCCCTTGTCGGGTCCAGATACGCGAAATCAATAACGGTCAGGTTGTCTACAAACAGATGGTTCATCAAATTTCCGGGCGGGTATGGTTGATTGATGGACGAATTCTAGCAAAAATCCCCGGGTACAGCAGTCTGGCTGAGTGCCGGGGACCATTACTTATCGCTATCGGGCGCAACGTCATAAACTTCCGCAAACGGATCAACGATCAGGAATTTCCGGCACTGATACTGGCTGCCGGTGCTTCGAGCCGAATTGGGCGGCCCAAGGCGCTTCTGCCCCTTGGCGTCGGTGGAGGTGAGGGCAAGCAAATCCTGCTGGACGCTGCCATTGACCAGGGCCGGCTATTGAGCCGTGATGTCAGGGTAGTTTGTGGCGCCTGGTACCCTTTGATCCGTTTTCGTTGCCACAGGCAACCGTCGCTATGGCTGAAAGCGCCAGACTGGCATGAGGGGATGTCGGCGTCGCTGGCTGCCGGAATCCGCAGCCTGGGGCCCACGGCGAAAGGAGTCTTTGTGCTGCTGGCGGATCAGCCACTGCTGGATCTGAATGCCCTGAAGGCGTTTGGGAATGCCGCGCGTTATGTTCCTGAGCAACCAATCGCGGCGGATTACGGCAGCCGGCCCGGTGTTCCGGCCTATCTGCCTCGCTGGCTGTGGCCCCTGGTACTGGATCTGGAAGGGGACCGTGGAGCCGGACGGTTACTGGCGGATGTGAGGGCAACCCGGGTGGACATACCGGGGGTCCGCGACGATGTGGACACCCTGGCCGACTGGCAAAGAATCAGAGCCTTGCTCAGCCAAACAGGCCCGACAACCATGCGATTCCGACGCTGAAGATGCCAAGACTGACGGCCAGGCCAACGGTATAGACCCGGGACGACGCTGACCGCTGTTGGGCAACGAACAGATCGATGGTGCGCTGGGCGATGTCTTCCGCGGTTTCCCGGGAAATCTCGTGGGCCTGCTGAATCGCCTCGGATTGCAGGGTTTGCCAGAACTCCGTATCAATGGTCTGGACGCTGGTGATGTGATCCTTCAGTTCGGCCATGTGTTCGCTGGTAAACCCGGAATTCTTTTTCAGCTCTTTTTTCAGCACCGCAAGCTCGCTGCCCAGATTGAGATTAACTTCGGCGGCAACGTCATCCCGCAGATTTTTCGTGCGCTCTTCGACCATGTCGGAAACGGTATTGAGGCGTTCCTCAATGACCGCCTCCTGTTTGCTGCGGGATTCGTCCAGAGCGCGCTTGAGGTGGTCAAACTGCTCATCAAAGAGGGAGCTGAGCAGCTCGTGCAGCCGGTTGTTGATATGGGTTTTAACAGCGGAGCGGGCAATTTGCTCAATGAGGTCGCTGGTCAGCGGGACAACGTTGGCCTGGGTGCTGCTCCGGCTCGCGGAACCTCCGGTTTTGGGTGAGAGTTCGACCGAGGCATCTGCAGGCACATTCAGCAGGTCGTCTTCCCGGGCCAGGGCGGCCTCTTCGGTGGGTGGCTCAGGCAGCGTCCCCTTGGTGACATCGCTGGCCAGTTGATCCAGAACCTGGCTGAGGCCATCGGTCTGGGGCGGTTTGGTCAGGATGTTGTAAACGCCGAAGTTCTTTGCCTCTTCCATGAAGGAGGAGGATTTCTTGGACGTGCACATGATGATCGGAATGCCCGCTGTCTGGGGGTTGCACTTGATGGCCTTGGTGGCTTCGACGCCGTTCATGCCTGGCATCAGGTGATCCATGAAGATCACATCCGGCCGGTCATGACTGCTCAGGAAATCCAGGGCCTCTTCGGCCGAACCCGCCATGTTGACTTCCATATCACGATCCTCCAGCAGTTTGCTCAGGGCAAATCGGGCCACCTTGGAGTCGTCCACCAGCAGAGCGTTCTTGATCGCCATGTCACTACCTCAATCGTTTACTGCAAACGCGTTTGTTATCGGGCCGGCGTGATTACCAGCCTTCCAGTTTCGGGCATTCGGTAGCCCGGTAGCTCTTGTCCCGATAACAGACACCGGGTTCCGTTGTGCGGGCTGTGAAGATTTCCCCCGCCGCCGTGGTCAGGCGAACCTGTCCATAGGGCTCGCCATGACGGAAAGTGGCTTCAATGGAGCTGCCATTCGGGTTCCTTAACAGCCCGTTGCCATGGAACTTCCCTTCGATGTACTGGCCCTCGTACTTCTTGCCATTGGCGAAGACCTCGGAGCCGGTACCGTGGAAGGCTCCGTTGGAAAATTCACCCTCATAGTGGCGTCCGTCCGGGTAAGTCAGTGTGCCGGTGCCGTGGAATTCATCGTTACGGAACCCGCCGACGTAGAGCATGCCGTCAGCGGTGGTCAGTGAGCCGTGGCCATTGAGTTGGCCCTGCTGCCAGTGGCCGGTGAGGATATCCCCGTTCGCCAGGGTCAGTGTGCCTTTGCCGTTGAACTGGTCCGCCCGGAATTCCCCTGAGTAGCGGGCACCGTCGGCACTGCGCCACACGCCTTCACCTTCACGCTTGCCGCCGGACCATTCGCCTTCATACCGGCTGCCGTCGGGATACCAGGCGGTGCCCTGACCATCAAACCCGCCATTCACGAAATGCCCTTCATAGCGCAGGCCATCGGAGTCTTCGTAGGTGCCGTCGCCGGTGCGCACGCCACCGATCCAGGTCCCGTTGCGGAAATTTACCGTCGTGTAGGCTTCCAGTTTGCCGACCAGCGTCATCTCGTTGCCGGCCTCCAGGGCAACGTACTGGCTCCAGGGTTTAAAGCCGGTCTTGCTGATGGTGACATCGTACCGGCCCGGTTCCAGTTCCAGATCCAGGCGGGTTGCGCCGTAATCCTTACCGTTGATGGTGACCTGGTCGCCCACAACGTTCGAGCGAAGCACCAGTGTCCCGGTGGTTGGTGGTTGCTTCCCGGGTTTGTTGCGAGCCGGCTTTTGCGCCGACGGAGCGGCGTCCGTGCGAGTTGCCATTGCCAGGGGCGGTTCGGCGACCGCCAGAACCGTGGGCTCTTCAGGCATGGGCGGTACGGTGAACGGGGTGGTATCGACAACGGGCTGACGGGCTTTGGTACGGGCCTGCACTGTATTTGCGGGATTTGCAGGTGCCGGTTCAACCGGCGCGGGTGCTGGCGGCTTGCCGGTTGCAACAGCTTCAGCGGCAACGGCCTGGTCCATGATGGGGGGATCGAAGATTTCTGTCATCCGCAGCTCGTCCCGGACCGATGCGAACCCGGCGGTGACCAGCAACATCAGCGCCAGGGCGTTGATGAACAGAAGTGGTCTGAAATCGACCATGGCGGAACCTCTTAATCCTGCATTCTCGGAATTCTGTCTACCGCTTCATCTTAACCAGTGAGCGCAACGTTATGTAACAGAAAGTGTCTGGAGTTAACGAGAATGCAGGCCAAATCACACTTTATCCGGAAGCTGGTCATGGTTGAGCTGTTCCCATGATTTCATGTACACATCGGCTTCGTATTCATAAGGCGACTTAAAAGGGGTGAGCACAAAATCAAACACCAGGAAGAAGAATCCGATTGATGCCCAGGCAATCAAAAGGCTACTGATGGTGGTGGCCTGCACCTCCGGGTTGGAATTGACGAAATCCTCCAGCAGAGGAATCAGATCGGATGCCATGACAACAGGGTTGAAGCTGGCCATCACGAACGGAATCCAGAAGGCCAGGAATACCGGGAAAAATCCGAATGACCAGAGCACACGACGGAGCAGGTAGATGGCAACTTCCCGCCAGAAACGCTGTCTGGTTTCCGGAATCATTCGTATGCGGTTGAGATATCGGCGTCGTTCTGCCCAGTAGGCAGCGACCTCGGGGGCATCAACAGCCTTGGTATGAGGTGCAGGTGTTGTCATGGGTTGGTGGGGTACCTTATCGCTACGGGAGTGATGCATGATAATCGATACTACGTGTTACCCTACAATTCTCCAATTGTTTAAAGACAGGATAGATTGAATGGCTGCAGTGATCGACAACGCAACCCACCCGGCCTTTGAGAAGCTTCGCAGTCACCGGATTGACACGCTCAATCTCGAGGTTGAGGAGTATCGCCACAAGAAAACCGGGGCCCGGCACCTGCATCTGGCGGCAGATAACGATGAGAACGTGTTCTTCGTGGCCCTGCGTACCTTCCCGATGGATTCCACCGGCGTTGCCCATATTCTTGAGCATACCGCACTCTGCGGCAGCGAACGTTATCCGGTTCGCGATCCGTTCTTCATGATGATCCGGCGGTCACTGAATACTTTCATGAACGCCTTTACCAGCAGCGACTGGACCGCGTATCCCTTTGCCAGCATGAACCGGAAAGATTTTAACAACCTGCTGTCGGTGTATCTGGACTGTGTGTTTTTTTCCAAGCTGGATCCGCTGGATTTCGCCCAGGAAGGCCATCGCCTGGAATTCGAAAAGCCGGAAGATCCTTCCACCGATCTGGTCTATCGGGGGGTTGTCTATAACGAAATGAAGGGTGCCATGAGTTCGCCCACATCCCAGCTATGGCAGAGTCTGAGCAGCCATCTGTTCCCCACCACCACCTATCACTACAACAGCGGTGGTGAACCGGACCATATTGTCGACCTCAGCTACGATGACCTGATGAAGTTCTATCGCCACCACTATCACCCCAGCAACGCGATTTTTGCCACCTACGGCGATATTCCGGCTCGCGAGCACCATGAAAAGTTCGAGGAGCTGGCGCTAAAGCGCTTTGACCGGCTCGACATTGACCTGCCGGTCCGGGACGAAAAGCGCATGTATGCTCCGGTTCGGGTGGAACAGGGCTATGCGGTCAACGAAGGTGAGGGTACAGACAACAAGACCCACATCGTTGTTGGCTGGCTCCTGGGCCACAGCTTCGATCTTCAGGAAAACCTGGAAGGGCAGCTGCTTTCCGCAGTACTTCTCGAAAACAGTGCCTCGCCCCTGATGCGGGCCCTGGAAACCACCGGGCTCGGCCACTCGCCATCGCCCATGTGTGGCCTGGAGGATTCCAATCGCGAGATGACCTTCGTCTGCGGTATTGAAGGCAGCGAACCCGGCAAACACGAAGAACTGGAAGCACTGGTCGAGGCAACGCTGCTCAAGGTAGTGGAGGAGGGCGTCAGTGAGGAACGGCTGGAAGCCATCCTGCACCAGTTGGAACTGCATCAGCGTGAAATCGCCGGTGACCAGTTCCCCTATGGTCTGCAACTGATCATGAGCGCGATTGGTCCGATGGTTCACGGCGGCGACCCGGTTGAATTGCTCGATCTGGAGCCGGTGCTGGCAACACTCCGAGAGAAGATCCGGAATCCCGGGTATGTGCCCGGCCTGATTCGCAAAAAGCTGCTGGAAAACCCCCACAGGGTGACACTCACACTGCGCCCGGACGAAAAGCTGGAGAGCCATCGCCAGGACGCTGTCCGGGAAGCGCTGGCTCGTCGTAAGGCCGAACTTACCGGGGATGAGGTGCGGATGATTGTCGAGCGCGCCGGCGCGCTGGAAGAGCGCCAGATGCGCAAGGACGACGACTCCATTCTGCCGAAGGTCGATTTGTCGGATGTGCCACTGCAAATGCCGGAGCCACAAGGCCGTTACGACGGCGAGATGTCGGCAACGGCCTATGCCCGCGGAACCAATGGCCTGGTGTATGAGCAGGTGGTGGTGCCGGTGCCGGCGCTCACAGAAGAGGAGCTTTTGCTGGTACCGTATTACACCACCCTGGTCTCCGAGGTGGGTTGCGGAGAGCTGGACTACCTGCGGATGCAGGACCGTATTTCCGCGGAATCCGGCGGCATTGGAGCCGCATTCAGTGCCAAGGGGCGTATCGACGATGTTCAGGACCTGTCCGGTTACATCATCTTTAATGGCAAGGCTCTGGCCCGTAATCGCAGCGCATTGACCCGGTTGCTCCGTGACGTCTGTACCAGTGCCCGCTTTGATGAGAAAGAGCGGGTTCGGGAACTCATTGCCCAGATCCGTGCCCGCCGCGAGCAGGCGGTCACAGGCAGTGGTCATGCCCTGGCCATGAGCGCGGCCTCCCAGGGTATGAGCCCGGGGGCCTGGCTGTCATTCCGCCTCGGCGGTCTGGCTGGAATCCGGGGCACCAAGCAGCTGGATCAGGCCCTGAAGGATCCGGAAGAGCTGGCGGCGCTGTGCGAGAAACTGTCAGCCCTTCATAAGAAAATCAGTAACCAGGGGCGGGAATTCCTGGTGATTGGCGAGGAAGAGCAGCTTCCGGCCATGGTTGACGATCTCAAATCCTGCTGGCAGGAAGCATCCGCGCCAGAGAGCTCTGACTGGAAAATGGAGCCGGTCAGCTATACCACCCGAGAGGCCTGGCTGACGTCTACGCAAGTGAATTTCTGTGCCAGGGCTTATAGTACTGTGCCGGTAGACCACCCGGATGCAGCGGCGCTGACCGTGCTTGGTGGTTTCCTGCGTAACGGTTACCTGCACCGTGCCATCCGTGAAAAGGGTGGCGCCTACGGTGGTGGTGCCGGGCAGGACAGCGTGAACGGAACCTTCCGGTTCTTCTCCTACCGGGATCCCCGCCTGGAAGAGACCCTGGAGGATTTCGACAAGGCGCTGATCTGGCTGCAGGAAACGGACCACGAATACCAGGAGCTCGAAGAGTCGATTCTCGGGGTCATCGGCCAGCTGGACCGGCCCCGCTCTCCGGCCGGTGCAGCCCGCCATGCGTTCCACAACAAGCTGTTTGGTCGTTCCCCTGAGCAGAGGGCCCGGTTCCGGGAGCGCGTTCTGGCAGTTACCCTGGAGGACATCAGGCGTGTCGCCAGTACCTGGTTGATGCCGGAGAAGGCGAGTACCGCGGTTGTTACCAGTCCCGAGAACCGGGCCAGGGTGGAGAAACTCGGCCTGGCTATTCAGGAACTGTAGAGCAGAAGTGCAACGCAGGACACACAGGGGTCAGATGAACGCTTTCATCTGACCCCTTTTTCATGACCCCTTTTTCACTTTTCCCGCCCCTTCAGCGATTCCGCTTCAGCCCGGTGCTCACCATAATCCGTGTCGAAATCTCTTCCACTGAATAGGCCGTGGTATTCAGGTAGGGAATGCGCTCACGCCGGTACATCAGCTCGATTTCCTCGATTTCATGCATGCACTGCCTGATTGAGGAATACCGGGAGTTGGGGCGGCGCTCGTTGCGTATGGTGGCGAGGCGCTCGGGATCGATGGTCAGCCCGAAGACTTTCTCCTTGTGGGGCTTCAGGGCGCCCGGGATCTGCTGATCCTCCAGATCCTCCTCGGTAATCGGATAATTGGCGGCCTTGACGCCGTATTGCAGCGCGAGATAGAGGCAGGTGGGGGTTTTTCCGCTTCGGGAAGCACCCACCAGAATCAGGTCCGCTTCATCGTAATATCGTGTCCGGGCGCCATCGTCGTTATCCAGCGCAAAATTGACGGCCTTGATCCGCCGCTCGTAACTGCCCTCGTTATTGATTGAGTGAGATTTTCCCACGGTGTAGGAAGAAGATGACTGCAGCTCCTGCTCCAGGGGTTTGAGAAAGGTTCCGAAAATATCCACCATGAAACCCTCGGCTGTGGAGATGATATCCCGGATGTCGCTGTTCACGATGGTGTCGAAAACCAGTGGCCTTGCGCCGTCTGTTTCGGCGGCCTTGTTGATGCGTGTGACCATTTCGCGGGCTTTTTCTTCGTCCGCAATGTAGGGAACGGTCACCCGTTCAAACTCGATTTTTTCAAACTGGGCCAGAAGACTGTGCCCCAGTGCCTCGGCAGTCAGGCCGGTGCCATCGGAAATGAAAAAAGCAGTGCGTTTCATGATGTATCGTCCGGTTCCGTATTCAGCGGGTGGTTCCCTAGGTAATTTCCGCGGGTTACAGTATCATACACGCCAAGTTCGAGACCCCGCAGTGGATATTGCCTGCTTTTACCGCTTGATACCGCTGGCCCGGTTTTGCTCTTTGCTTCATAGACTCAAGGGAGACGTGCTTTGGAAGATTACATTATCTGGTTTGATCACCTGGGAATGTCCGATGTCGACCGGGTGGGCGGGAAGAACGCCTCCCTCGGCGAAATGATCAGTAATCTCGCCAACGCAGGTGTTACCGTTCCAGGTGGTTTTGCCACGACAGCACACGCCTATCGCGAATTTCTGGCCAAAGACGGCCTGAAAGAGCGAATCGATAATGTCCTGGATGCTCTGGACATCAATGATGTCAACGAGCTGGCCCGTGTAGGCGCTCAGATTCGTGAGTGGATTATTGACACACCCTTCCCGGATGTCCTGGAAAAGGCCCTGGAAGAGGCGTTCTCAGCGCTTCAGGATGGCAATGATCGCATGGCCGTTGCGGTCCGTTCCTCAGCCACCGCCGAGGACTTGCCAGATGCCTCGTTTGCCGGCCAGCAGGAAACCTTCCTGAACGTGGTGGGGCTGCAGCAGGTGCGCACCTCGGTTAAAGAAGTGTTTGCTTCGCTGTTCAACGACCGGGCCATCTCTTACCGTGTCCACCATGGTTTCGATCACAAGATGGTTGCTCTTTCTGCCGGCATTCAGAAAATGGTTCGCAGTGAAACCGCGGCCAGTGGCGTTATGTTCACCCTCGACACCGAATCCGGGTTCCGGGATGTGGTTTTTGTAACGGCCTCTTATGGCCTCGGCGAAACCGTTGTCCAGGGTGCCGTGAACCCCGATGAATTCTATGTCCACAAGCCGACACTGGAGGCTGGGCGCCCGGCGGTATTGCGCCGCAACCTGGGCAGCAAGGCCATCAAGATGGTTTACCATTCAAGCCCCGGTGAAGGCCAGTTCGTGGAAACGGTCAAGGTTGGGCAGGACGAGCGTAACCGCTTCTGCATTACCGATGCCGAGGTGGAAGATCTGGCCCGTCAGGCGATGATTATCGAGAAGCACTACCAGCGCCCGATGGATATCGAGTGGGCGAAGGATGGCGACGACGGCAAGATCTACATCGTTCAGGCCCGTCCTGAAACCGTCAAGAGCCGCGCCTCCGCCAACGTGATGGAGCGGTACCTGTTGAACGAAACCGGCAATGTGCTGGTGGAAGGTCGCAGTATCGGCCACAAGATTGGCAGCGGCCCGGTGAAGGTTATTACCAGCATCAAGGAAATGGATCGCGTTCAGGCCGGCGACGTGCTGGTGACAGACATGACCGACCCGGACTGGGAACCGGTCATGAAGCGGGCCTCCGCCATCGTGACGGATCGAGGCGGTCGTACCTGCCACGCAGCCATTATTGCCCGTGAGCTGGGTATTCCGGCGGTGGTCGGTTGTGGTGACGCGACCGAGGTTTTGAAAGATGGTCAGGAAGTGACGGTTTCCTGTGCCGAGGGCGACACCGGTCTGATTTACGAAGGTGCCCTGGACTTCGAGCTGCGGGAAAATACCGTTGACTCCATGCCCGATATTCCGTTCAAGATCATGATGAACGTCGGCAACCCGGACCGTGCCTTTGATTTCCAGGGGTTGCCCAATGAAGGCGTTGGCCTGGCCCGCCTCGAGTTCATCATCAACCGGATGATTGGCGTGCACCCCAAGGCCCTGCTGAACTTTGACGGGTTGCCCCGGGACATCAGGCAGACCGTTGAAAAACGCATTTCGGGCTATTCGTCTCCGGTCGATTTCTACGTGGACAAACTGGTGGAGGGTATTTCCACCCTGGCAGCCGCGTTTGCGCCGAAAAAGGTCATTGTGCGGCTGTCGGACTTCAAGTCCAACGAGTACGCCAACCTGATTGGCGGCACCCTGTACGAGCCGGATGAAGAAAATCCGATGCTGGGTTTCCGTGGCGCATCCCGCTACATCTCCGAAACGTTCCGCGATTGCTTTGAGCTGGAATGCCGCGCCCTGAAAAAGGTGCGCAACGAGATGGGGCTGACCAATGTGGAAGTGATGGTGCCGTTTGTTCGCACCGTTGGTGAGGCGGAACAGGTGGTTAGCCTGCTGGCGGAGAATGGTCTGAAGCGGGGTGAGAACGGCCTTCGTGTGATCATGATGTGTGAGCTGCCGGCCAACGCGATTCTGGCCGAACAGTTCCTTGAGCATTTTGACGGCTTCTCCATCGGTTCCAATGATCTGACTCAGCTTACCCTGGGGCTGGACCGGGATTCCGGCATCATCGCCCACCTGTTCGATGAGCGTAACGACGCCGTCAAGGCATTGCTGGCCAGCGCCATTCAGGCCTGCAAGAAAGCAGATAAGTACATTGGTATCTGCGGGCAGGGGCCATCGGATCATCCGGATCTTGCCAAGTGGCTGATGGATCAGGGCATTGATTCCGTTTCCCTGAATCCGGATTCGGTGCTGGATACCTGGTTTTTCCTGGCCGACGAAAAGATCGACTGAGTTCATTTTCCAGGATGAAGGAGAACGACAAAGTGACACAGATTATTACCCCGGACCTGTGCGACGAGTTTCCGGAAGTGCAGGTTGTGGCGCCCGGCTTTAACAACTACGGCGGTAACAAGGCGTTTGGCGGCGAGATCGTTACCGTGAAATGCTTTGAAGACAATTCCGTGGTGAAGGAACAGGTTGGCCAGCCCGGCAATGGTCGGGTTATGGTGGTGGATGGTGGTGCCTCAAGGCGCCATGCACTGCTGGGCGACATGCTGGCGGAGAAGGCCGCCAGCAATGGCTGGGCCGGCCTGATTATCTATGGCTGTGTCCGGGACGTAGACGAGATTGGTAACACCGCACTGGGCGTTCAGGCCCTGGGGACTCATCCCCGGAAAAGTGAAAAACGCGGCCTTGGCGACCTGAATGTGCCGGTTACCTTCCACGGTGTAACCTTCCACCCGGGTCATTATGTCTATGCCGACAATAACGGCATTGTTGTTTCGGAGAAGCCCCTGGTCTGAGCCAGAAGCCATCTTGCAGGAACAAGAAACGGTGGCTGCTGGCCGCCGTTTCTTGTTCAGCGAGTCACTTCGCTGATGTTCGTTCCGAGCAGGTAGCCTTCACCCTCCGGTTCACACCGAATGACTTCGCACACGGTTTCCAGTGGAGGAAACTGATCGCTTGTGGGGTGGAGGACCGTTTGCAGTTCTTCGCCAACGGCTACCTCGCGCTCGACATAGAGCTGCATGCCGGCTGCACTCAGGTCGCGGCAGACGCCGGTGAACCTGTTACCCTGGCTGTCGGTAATTTCGATTTCAGAGTTCACCTGCATACGGTGAAAGTCGCGCTTTTCCGAGTAATCCTTCATGGCATCAGGCCCAGTTGTCAGTTTTTCTTGTTGGTTTGAGCATCGGAATAATCAGTGCCAGCAACACACCGCCGAGGACCAGGCCGGCACCGAGTAGCATGAAGTCATACTCCTTGCTGGCTTCGAGGCGTTCGTTTTCCGCGGTAAGGATCTCAAGGTCGTTGCGGATCTTCTGGTTTTCCTCGAGGAGTTCGCGGTTGCGGCGCGACAGATTGATAGAGTCGGATGCGATACTCTTGATGCGCTGAAGTTCTTCCTGGAGTTCCTGGGAGCGATTCGAAAGCGACGATTCAGAGTTTTCAAGAGCGTCCCGTTCGTTGGTTACCTGGGTCAGTTGCTCTTTTACCCGGGCGAGCTCCGCACGGGTATTTTCCAGCTGTTGGTTGGCTGTCCGGAGACGGTCGGCGGCGATGGGTGTTTCGCTCAGATATTGGCTGGAGACCCAGCCCTCCGTACCCTTGGGGGTGCGAACCAGGGTGTAAGCCGAATCGGAGGCATCGAGCACTTCCAGGGGCGTCCCACTGGGCACGGCATTCTCGATAATCCGGTACTGGGTACCTGCGCCAGACCTCACCGGAAGGTACAGCTGATCGTCCACCCAGACCGTTTTCGCCTGGGCAACGGCAATTGACGACACTGCAAACAACACACTGATGGCGAGGCGAAAAAGCGTCACTGGTTACGTTCCCTGAAATTCTCTGGATGAAGTCCGCGCATGATTAAAAGCGCAATTTTGTCACAGATGCCCTGCTGTGCAAGCGAGCCATCATTACAATAAACTCATGCTGCAACGGAGGCGATCACGGTAATACAGCCTTGAACGGCTTCACGGTAACCTTCTCGTATACGCCGGCCTCAATGTAGGGGTCAGAATCTGCCCATGCTTGTGCTGCCTCCAGTGAGTCGAACTCCGCAATCACCAGGCTGCCGGTAAAGCCAGCCTCACCCGGTTCCGGTGTGTCCAGGGCGGGGTGCGGGCCGGCAACAAGCAATCTGCCCTCGGCTTTCAGTGCCTGCAGGCGCTCAGTGTGAGCGGGTCGCGCCGTCTGGCGCAGTGGCAGGCTGTTTTCGACATCTTCACTGATAATGGCGTAATACATTCAGCTCTCCGGATTGAAGTTCCTAACGTTACTGGCTGGCAAATAATCAGCAGTCGTGCGGCGCCAGGGATGGGTGGTACAATGTCCCACCG
This sequence comes from Marinobacter sp. B-21, assembly GCF_056857895.1. Taxonomy (NCBI): domain Bacteria; kingdom Pseudomonadati; phylum Pseudomonadota; class Gammaproteobacteria; order Pseudomonadales; family Marinobacteraceae; genus Marinobacter; species Marinobacter sp. B-21. The sequence goes on along the minus strand of NZ_JBSXNZ010000088.1, from coordinate 242,144 downwards.
TGGCATATCGCCCGTTACCCTCTGATTCAGGATGTTTCGTGACTATACCGCAAGACCCGGTTTTGTGCATCGACCTGCATTGCCACAGTACCGCCTCGGATGGCGCGCTATCGCCGTCGGCGCTGCTTGAGCGTGCGGCCGAGCGGGGTGTCAGCCACCTTGCATTGACGGATCATGACACGATTGGCGGGTTCGCCGAAGCCTGGGATGCGGCCGGAAAGCATGGTGTCACCCTGATTCCCGGGGTGGAACTGTCCTGCCTCTGGAAAAGCCGTACCATTCATGTTGTTGGGCTGGATTTCGATCCGGACAGTGCCGGATTCCAGGGCGCCCTGGCGCAGCAAAACGAGAATCGCTGGGCCCGGGCAAGGATGATTGCCGAACGGCTGAGCAAGCTTGGCATCGATGATCTGCTGGAACAGGCAACTGCTGCTGCAGGCGGCGATGTCCCGGGCCGTCCGCATTTTGCCGCAGTCCTGACTGGCGAGGGTGTCGTGCGTAACTCCGCGCAGGCGTTCAAGCGTTACCTCGGCAACGGCAAGGCCGGTGACGTAAAAGCCTACTGGCCGGAACTGCCGGAGGTGGTTCGCTGGATTAATGAGGCGGGCGGAATTGCCGTTCTTGCCCATCCACGGAAATACCAGCTCACTGCTACCAAACTCCGGGAGCTGACAGCCGATTTCCGGAGAGCGGAAGGGCAGGCGATTGAAGTTTCCACCTCGGGGCAGTCCAGCGGGGATCTGGGATTTCTGGCGGAGCTGTGCCGAAGGGAAGGGTTGTTGGCATCTCAGGGCAGTGATTTTCACTTTCCCGGAGCACCCTGGTGTGAGCTTGGTCGCATCACGAAAATGCCAGACGGGCTTGAGCCGGTCTGGCATTCATTCAGGCAGCCAATTCTGAGTCCTGCGCCGGTTTAATCCGGCGCGTGAAACAGGAGATACAGATCGGTCAGTGAATCGGGAATGGCATCGGCCATTTGCCGGGACAGTTTGTCGCTGTTGCGAACCTTTTGAAAATCCTCGTCATCGAACAATCCTGACAGCGTAAGCATGGGCACCATCAGGTCGGCGGTTTCCTCTTCGCTGGCAGCGTCCAGCCACTGTTCTTCGTGCTCCAGGAAGGTATCCACGAACCCGGCACACCAATTCTCCAACGCGTTCATGGGGTCGCCGTCTTCCGGTTCCGGTAATTCCAGAGCCTGGCCCATATCCAACGCGTGGGCCATGCCTCCGGCCAACTGCTCGGCACAGCGCCTGAACACCTCAGGAACCCCGCCATCGGGCGCCTCATCGATACCCGTGGCGAGGCGGAAGATTTCTTCCGCCCCCAGTTCAGCCGGGCCAACGACGCTGGCGCAGACAACCCCGTGGAAGCCGAAGAAATCCAGGGCGTCATCGCCCCAGGGTTCGGCAAAGAGAATGTCTTCCAGCGCCTCTATGTCGGAGTTCGATAGCATCAGTTAGTTACTCCCGGCCTTTTTGGCCTCTTCCGCAGCCTTCTGGCGCTTGCGGACCTCTCGGGGGTCATTGTAGGCACGTCCTGGTGTAACAGGAATATTGGCTGCCGGTGTTTCGGGAGATTCGTCCGTTTTCGCGGCCTCAGCCGCAGGCTTCTCAGTCTTTTCAGGCTGCGCATCTGCGGCCAGAGACGGCTTCGGTTCGGGCTGCTCTTTCGGCGCCGCCTTTTTCGGAGCGGTGGACTGCGGTGCCGGCTCGTCAGCCGCTTGCGGCTTTTCGGCAGGGGCCGGCGCTTCAGAGCTGCCGGCCGGTTGCCCGGAAGCGGTCTCAGGCGCTTTTTCGGCCTTGGCCGGTTGCTTTGGTTCAGCTTCTGCCTTCTTTTCCGCTTCGACTTTCGGTGCCTGATCAGCGCTTTCGGCTGCGGGTTCGTTCTCCGGAGCAGAGGGCTTTTTATCGGCCGCGGAGCGCTTTTTCCCAGCCGCTGATGGCTTTCGATCCGCAGCTGAAGGCTTGGCGCTCTTGTCTTCTGCCTTTTGAGGGGGCTCCGCGCTTTTGCCGGACTCAGCAGCGTCGCCGGTCTTCCCGGTCGGCTGGTCAGCGGCTTTCGGTGCTTCTTTCGGCTGCTCTGGAGCCTGGCTGTCAGAAGACGCTTCTGAAGCAGCAGGCTGGTCGGCCTGGCCCTGTTTCGGATCTTGCTTCGGCGCGTCCTTCTGAATCGGCGTGGCTGCCTTGTTTTCAGGTTTTTCAGAAGCCTTTTCACGGCTATCCCGTGGCTGCCCGGCTTTCACCGCAGGCTTGTCGCCTTCGGAACTAACCTCCGGCTGGGTATCCTTTTGGTGCTTTTCGCTTCGGACAGCCTTGCGATCCGCTGGTGTGGAGGCCGGGTTTTCCGCCGGAGAGCCATCGCGATTACGCTGACGGCGGGGCTTGCGACGCTTTTCGTCAGATGCGGTTTTTTCGCCACCGGCTGGCTTGGCAGCGCTTTCCTGTGGGCCGTTGTCCTTCTGGTCCCGACTATCTTTCTGGTCTCGCTGAGGCTTGTTGCGCCCACGGCCCTGGTTGTCCCGGCGGTTATCCCGGCGGTTGTCAGCGCCCTTGCCGTCGCTTTTGTTGTCGCCTTTGGTGTCGCTGTCCTTGGTCTCGGGGCTCTGGCGATTCTGGTTTCCGCGGTTCGGGTCATCGTTGCGATTGCGGTTGCGACCGCGGTTATCCTCGCCACGGCTTTGCGGGCCGCCCTGACGACGTTCGTTGCCGCTGCGGTTGCCGCCGGAACGCTGGTCGTCACCACGGGCTACGCGGGATTTGCGACGATCCTGGCGGCCCTGATTGCGGTGTTCCTCACGCTGGCTCCTGCTCTTTTCGCTGGTCTCGGTCTGCTGTTCTTCTTCTCCGCTGAAGAAGCAGGCAATCTTGCGGCCAAGGCGGCGGAACAGGCCTTCTTCCTGATCGACGGCTTCGGCAGCCTTTGGTGCCGGAGTGGGCGCGGGTGCACTGGGGCGAACCGCCCGTACGGCTGCCTGTTCACGAACCGGTTTTTCCGCGGCCGGAGCTTCGAAGATTTCCTCTTCACGCTCGCTGTATTCCTGGGCCACCTGGTGGCTGGAGATATGCTCGGGCGTTGTTTCATCGTCGCGCATCCGGACGATTTCGAAGTGCGGTGTTTCCATGTGTGGCACGGGAACCACGACGACGCTCACTTCCTGGCGCGCCTCGATATCTGCCAGCTGCTTGCGCTTTTCGTTCAAAAGGAAAGTGGCAACGGACACGGGAACGACAGCCCGCACTTCGCCGGTCTTGTCTTTCGAGGACTCTTCGTAGATCAGGCGCATGATGCTCAGGGCGAGGGATTCAATGCCCCGGATGGTGCCCTGGCCTTCGCAACGAGGACAAACCTCACTGCGTGTTTCCCCGAGGGAGGGGCGCAGACGCTGACGGGACATCTCAAGCAGGCCAAATCGCGAGATCTTGCCAACCTGAACCCGGGCCCGGTCAATTTCCAGGGCCTCACGCATCTTCTGTTCAACTTCCCGCTGGTGCTTGGCTGGGGTCATATCGATGAAATCGATGACAATCAGGCCGCCCATGTCACGCAGGCGCAGCTGGCGGGCGATTTCCTCGGCCGCTTCCAGGTTGGTCTGGAGGGCGGTTTCCTCGATGTCGTGGCCCTTGGTGGCGCGGGAGGAGTTGATGTCGATGGAAACCAGTGCTTCGGTTGGATCGATAACAATTGAACCGCCGGAAGGCAACTTCACTTCCCGCTGGAACGCGGTCTCGATCTGGCCTTCGATCTGATAACGGCTGAACAGGGGGATTTCGTCCTTGTAAAGCTTTATCTTGTTCTCGAATGTTGGCATTACCGCGCGGACAAAATTCAGTACGTCCTCATGTACGCCATCGGAATCGATCAGAACCTCGCCAATATCCTGGCGAAGGTAGTCACGTACGGCACGGATAATAACGTTGCTTTCCTGGTGAATCAGGAACGGCGCCTTGCGTTCGCCGGCGGCCTGGGAGATGGCTTCCCAGAACTGAACCAGGTAATCCAGATCCCACTGCAGTTCTTCGGTGGTCCGGCCAATGCCTGCGGTACGAACAATGATGCCCATGGATTTCGGTATCTGGACATTGTTCATGGCATCTTTGAGCTGGGCCCGCTCGTCGCCCTCAATGCGGCGGGAAATACCACCGGCACGGGGGTTGTTGGGCATGAGTACCAGATAGCGGCCGGCCAGGGAAATAAAGGTCGTCAGGGCAGCGCCCTTGTTACCACGTTCTTCCTTGTCCACCTGGACGATGACTTCCTGGCCTTCAGAGACCACATCCTTGATGTTGATCTTGCCCTCAATCTGACCCGGGGATTTCTTGAAGTACTCCTTGGAGATTTCCTTCAGGGGCAGAAAGCCGTGGCGATCGGCACCGAAATCAACGAACGCAGCTTCGAGGCTGGGCTCAACGCGGGTAATGCGACCCTTATATACGTTGGCTTTCTTCTGCTCGCGGGAGCTGGATTCGATGTCAAGATCAAACAGACGCTGGCCGTCAACCAGAGCTACGCGCAACTCTTCAGGGTGAGTTGCATTGATAAGCATTCTTTTCATGGAAAGAAAGAGTTCCTGTCGTTTAGTTTGACAGAAAACCAGAGGGGATCGCATCAGCGAAGCAGGATGTGCGTACCGCGGGCCCTGTTACGTCAAGGGCGGACCGGCGGCCAGACGAATCAGACCCTTCGGGGGTTTGATCCTTTCGGTCTGAGACCAACGCCGACGATCCGACTGCCTGTAGGCAGGGAGAGGTCGTGTAAGGTTCGTGTCTGTTGACGCATGTTATCCGTTTTCAGGTTCACTCAGGTGCCTGGGTCTCACGTCGTATTCGTAAGCTGGACGGCCCGGCCCTGCGTGGCAGTGATTCTTCGCGATGTCGCCCGCGGTTTTCTGCGCGGTTTTTTCTTCTCCCGGGGACAGGGTTCAGTCTTTCCAAGATCTGGCCTGGTACTCCGGGAGCATTTACTTCGCCGTTCCCGGTAGTGATTGGGTGCACGGCGTTCAAACTCTCGAATAGTGTCGGTATACTTCTGCCGCTCCGGCTTCTGACTTGAGTTGATCAGGCCGTAGACAAACGGCAGAGCACGCCGGAATATAACAGTATTCAGGTTGTCGTTCAATCCTGCATTCATGTCACCACCATAGGAATTCCATGTCCCGCAAGCCCGCGAACAAGAAGCCAGCCAGAGTCAGGCCCGACAAGGCGGCACCATCGCCCATGGGAAGGGGTGGTGGTGGGGCGGTGGCACACCGCGGCGACGTTCGCCAGGGGGTGCGGTGGGTCACTGTGGGTGAGGACAATGAAGGTCAGAGGGTGGATAATTTTCTTTTGGCGCAGCTGCGCGGCGTGCCGAAAAGTATTATCTACCGCGTGGTCAGAAAGGGCGAGGTTCGGGTCAACAAGGGTCGGGTGAGGCCAGACACCCGGCTGAAAACCGGTGACCAGGTGCGGATTCCTCCCGTAATTCGCAAGGAAAAGCCGGAGCAGGTCGCGCCCGGCTCCCGGGTGCAGCGGGTCATTGAGGCCGCGGTCATTTTCGAGAATGAACAGATGCTGGTGGTCAACAAACCCTCCGGCATTGCCGTTCATGGCGGCAGTGGCCTGAGTTTCGGTCTGATTGAAGTCTTGCGTTCGGCCCGGCCATCGGCAAAGTTTCTGGAGCTTGTGCACCGGCTGGATCGTGACACGTCCGGCCTGGTTATGGTGGCCAAGAAGCGCTCAGCACTGCGCTATCTGCAGGACGAACTTCGCCAGAAACGGGTAAGAAAGCACTACCACGCGTTGGTGGCCGGTGACTGGCAGGCCAGTGTTGACCGGGTTGATGTCCCCCTTCTGCGTTACGAGATGCCCAATGGCGAGCGTCGGGTGAAGGTTGACGAATCGGGGAAAGCGTCATTGACTACCTTCCGCTGCCTTTATCGTTACCAGGGCTACAGCCTGGTGGAGGCCTCACCCATAACCGGGCGAACACACCAGATCAGGGTTCACAGTGCCTGGGCGGGTCATCCGATTGCAGGTGACGACAAGTATATGGATGATGTCAGCCTGAAAGCGTTCAGGGCGATCGGTGGGCAGCGCCTGATGCTTCATGCCAGGGCTCTCGAATTTACCTTGCCCGTGTCGGGGGAGGCCGTGCGCCTTGAGGCCCCGTACGACGATGCATTCAGCGAGGCGCTGGAAAAACTTGGGGCACGCATTAAAGGAACAGGTCAATGAACGTCAGAGTGGTTATTTTTGACTGGGACGGGACGCTGGTGGATTCGGTCGAGCACATCGCCGACAGCCTGCATCAGGCGGCGACCGATCTGGGTTACCCGGCCCTGGAGCGTGAGGCCTACCGGGATATAATCGGTCTTGGTATGGTCGAAGCGCTGGAGAAACTTTATCCGGGCATCAGTTGTGACGAGATGAATAGTATCCGGGAGGGCTATGCGGGTTACTTCTTCAGCAAGACCACCACGCCCCAGAATGTGTTTGAGGGTATGGCGGATGTGGTGGCTGACCTTCGCGGTTCTGGTCGCAGCTGTTCCGTCGCCACCGGCAAGAGCCGTCGGGGGCTCGATTCGGCCCTCGTTTCCAGCGGGCTTGGCAGTTATTTCGAGATAACCCGGTGCGCGGATGAGACCCGCTCAAAGCCGGATCCTGCAATGCTCGAGCAGATTCTGAATTTCTACGGAATTGAGCCGGCCGAAGCGGTAATGGTCGGCGACACCCGCTACGATCTCGAAATGGCCCGGCGTATCGGAATGCCTTCCATCGGTGTCGAGTGGGGCGTACACAAGCGTGATGTTCTGGGTGACTATTCGCCCCATGCCATTGTTGATACCGTGCCCGGCCTGCGCCGGGTACTTGGGCTCTGAGCGAGCCGGATTAGCCAATTTAATCGATGTTGCTGACAGGATGAATGAATGAGTGACTGGGATTCCGATAAGTCCCCTGATTGGGGAGATGAGCCAGTGGAGCCTGAAAAGGACAGTAAGCCGTTGTTTGGCCGCAAGTCGCCAAAATTGCCGCCGGAGTCCGGCCGGGACTGGAAACTCATTGAAAAACTGGTGATGTCGCTCCAGGCCGAGCAGCGTAGAAGCCGCCGGTGGGGGATTTTTTTCAAGCTCCTTACCTTCGGTTATCTGATTGCGTTGCTTTTCATGCTGAAGGCTCCGTTCGGAGACACTTTGAGCAGTGTCTCTGGTAAGCATACCGCCCTGGTTGAGATTAACGGCCCGATAGCGGCGGATGAGCTGGCGAGCGCCGATAATATTGTCGGTTCGCTTCGTTCTGCTTTTGAGGAGCCAAACTCGGTGGCGGTGATTCTTCGAATCAACAGCCCCGGCGGAAGCCCGGTTCAGTCGGGGTACGTATACGATGAAATAAAGCGGCTGCGTGAAGAATATCCGGAAAAGAAAGTGTACGCCGTGATTTCCGACATCGGCGCTTCCGGGGCTTATTATATCGCCTCGGCCGCCGATGAGATTTACGCCAATCGTGCCAGCCTTGTGGGGTCCATTGGCGTTGTTGCCGGTGGCTTCGGCTTTACCGGTGTGATGGAAAAGATTGGGGTTGATCGACGCCTGTACACAGCGGGTGAGAATAAGGCCTTCCTTGATCCTTTTTCGCCAGAGCAGGAAGAAGAAGTGATGTTCTGGCAGAGTGTGCTCGAAAACACCCATCAACAGTTCATTGAGGCGGTAAAGCAGGGTCGGGGTGATCGGCTGGCCGATGATGAGCGTCTGTTCAGCGGTCTGGTCTGGAGCGGCGACCAGGCGGTCGAGCTCGGCCTGGTGGATGGGGTGGGCAGCGCTTCGCACGTCGCCCGGCAGATTATCGGCCAGGAAGAGCTGGTGGATTACAGTCGTCGCAAATCGCCGCTCCAGGACATTGTTGACCAGCTTGGCGTTGCCTTCGGGACGGGCTTTGCCAGTCAGCTGATGGAGTCCCGTCTGGAGCTTCGTTAAACCCGGGGCGCATCAGGCCGGTTTTCCAGCAGCGGATTCCGGCCCCAGCGTCGCAGCATGTCGTTCAGGGCAATCAGTGGTAGTCCTACGAGACTGTTCGGGTCCCGGCCTTCCAGTGCTTCAAAAAGAGTGATGCCAAGGCCTTCCATCTTGAAGCTGCCAGCGCAGTCATAGGGTTGTTCCCGTCGCAGATAGGCTTCAATTTCCGCGTCGGTCAGCTGTCGGAAGTGAACGGTGTAAGGTTCGCAGTGATGCTCCAGTTTTCCAGAATCCGTGTCCAGCAGTGCAAGACCAGTGAGGAACAGGACCCTGTGGCCGCTGCTCTGGCGTAACTGGTACCTGGCTTGTGTGTGATTTCCGGGTTTGTTCAGTATGGAGCCATCCGGCAGGCAGGCTACCTGGTCAGATCCAATAATCCAGTGGCCGGGAAATCGCTCTGTCAGGGCCCTGGCCTTGGTCTCCGCCAGGCGGGTTGCCAGCGCCTCCCCGGTTTCGTCATGAATTGGTGTTTCGTCAATATCAGGGCTGGCGCAACTGAAGGGCAGGCCGAGCCGTTCCAGAAGCACCTTGCGGTAAGGTGACGACGAGGCCAGCAGCAGGGGGTTTTGCCTCATGTGTATTGTCCTTGGGGTAGCGGGGAGGAAGAACTGGAGTGCGCTTATCGTAAATTACACTTACCTGCACGGGAACCCCTGCCCAAAAAGCAACGAAGTCTTTGACACTAGAGGGCTGCGCCCCTAAAATTGCGCGCCTATGTCAAAAGCGCCAAACGCCGAGTTACCCAAATCTGTTGATCCTTACCGGTTGGCGGAACAAAACAGCACTCTGGAGGGAATCATTCCCCTCAGCGGGCTTGGCCGTTTCCGGGAAGCTGTTCTGGGGTTTTCAGAGAATGCTGCGTGTCGGGTGAAGTTGTCCTTTTATATGGACAGTGAGCGTCGTCGTGTTGTCTCGGGTGAGCTGGAGGCTCCGGTGGAGCTGGAGTGTCAGCGCTGCATGGGTTCCATGGGCGCGACACTGGTTTCCCGGTTCAGCCTGGGGTTGGTAACCAGTGATGAACAGGCGAAACAGCTGCCGAACGAGCTTGAGCCTTACCTGACCGATGATTTCAGTGCAGATCTTTGGTCAATGGCAGAAGACGAGCTGTTGCTGGTACTGCCACCGTTCCCGCTTCATGATCGGAATGAGTGTCCGGCCCGGGAAGATCTGGAGGCTTACGAGCCTGAGGGCTCCGCGGCACCGCCAGTGAGAAAGTCGGGCGAGAACCCGTTCAGCGTGCTGGCGGATCTCAAGAAGACAAAGCATTAACCGGGCGCGGGTTTCCTGAGGGGAAGCCGGCGCCCATCAAACGAACACACGTTACTTTCCGAGTAATACAAAGTTTACGTTAACAGGTCAGGAGCATAATCATGGCTGTACAGAAGAATCGCAAAACCCGTTCCAAGCGCGGCATGCGCCGTTCACACGACGCTCTGAGCACTGCCGCTCTGAGCACCGACGCGACCACCGGTGAAGTTCATCGTCGTCACCACGTGTCTCCAGACGGTTTCTACCGTGGTAAGCAGGTAATCGAAGCACGCGACGAGTAATCTCGTTGTCGCTATGCACCGCACGGAATCGGATGGCAGAACGGTGAAGCCGGTCACCATTGCGATTGACGCCATGGGTGGCGACCGCGGAGCCGCGGTTGTGGTTGCTGCGTCGCTACAGGCGGTGCGTGAAAACGAAGCCTTGAGCATCGTTCTGGTCGGAGTCCGGAGCGAGCTTGAGGCTTTGTTGCGTGAGGGGCATGCAAGAATCCGCATTGTTGAGGCGGCAGATGTGGTGCGCATGAATGAGCGCCCGTCCCATGCGCTCCGTCACAAGAAAAACTCATCCATGGCCATTGCCCTGAGTCTGGTCCGTGACGACGAAGCTCAGGGCTGTGTCAGTGCCGGGAACACCGGCGCCCTGATGGCGTTTGGCCGTACCATCATTCGCATGTATCCGGGCATAGAGCGACCGGCTATCGCCAAGCTGATTCCCTCTCTCCGCGGGCGTTGTCACGTCCTTGATCTTGGTGCCAATGTCGATTCAACCGCCGAAAATCTCTATCAGTATGCCCTGATGGGCTCCCTGATGGCCTCGGCTATCTGCCAGCAGGCGGAACCCCGGGTGGCCTTGCTGAATGTCGGGGAAGAAGAGATCAAGGGCAATGAGCAGGTCCGTCTGGCCTCTCACATGCTGGCCCAGTGCGACACTGTCAATTACATCGGTTACGTGGAGGGGAGCGATCTGTTCCGGGATGTGGCCGATGTGGTTGTGTGTGACGGGTTTGTCGGGAATATCGCCCTGAAAACCGGTGAAGGCGTTGCCGGACTCCTGATTGAGTTGATGGAGCAGGCTTTCACCCGGAATCTCTACGGCAGGCTGGTTGGTCTGCTGGCCAGGCCGATTATTGGCCGGCTGCTTCGGTTGATGGACCCCTCCCGTCACAATGGCGCCAGCCTGCTCGGGTTGCAGGGCGTGGTTATCAAGAGCCATGGCAACGCCAACGAGCGAGCCATGCTGTCAGCCATTCGTCAGGCTGTCAGGGAAGTTGAACTGGAAGTGCCCCGCCGGATCAATGAGCGCCTCGACGACCTCATGCTTTGAGCGCCTGAGACTAAAGTCTGTCCCGATCTGGCCACACATTCGCGGATAATTGGCCTACCTTGTACTATTGGCTAATCTCCCGTAACCCTTTAATGACGATAAGATCCCGCTTATGAAATCAGCCTTTATTTTTCCCGGACAAGGGTCACAATCCGTTGGCATGCTTTCGGCGGCCGCTGAAACCTGGCCCATTATCAACAGAACCTTTGCTGAAGCTTCCAATGTATTGGGCTACGATCTCTGGCAGCTGTGCCAGAAGGGCCCGGCCGAGGAGCTTAACAGAACCATGGTCACCCAGCCTGCACTGCTGACAGCCAGTGTCGCCCTGTGGCGCCAGTGGTTTGTTGCAGGCGGCAGCAAGCCGGACTTCCTCGCTGGCCACAGCCTGGGCGAGTACAGTGCCCTGGTTGCCTCCGAGAGCCTTGACTTCATTGAAGCGGTAAGGCTGGTTCGCCTTCGTGGAGAGCTCATGCAGGATGCGGTGCCGGCAGGGGAAGGCAAAATGGCGGCTATCCTGGGTCTTGAGGATGATGATGTCGTCGCTGCCTGTGAAAGCGCTGCTCAGGGCGAGGTTGTCTCCGCCGTGAACTTCAACGCCCCCGGGCAGGTGGTAATAGCCGGTTCGGCGGCTGCCGTCGAACGGGCCATTGAAGCCTGCAAGGAAAAAGGCGCGCGCAAGGCCATGCCTTTGCCGGTCAGCGTTCCGTCCCATTGCGCCCTGATGAAAGGCGCGTCGGAAGAGCTGGCAAAAGCCCTGGATGATGTGCGCTTTAATGATGCTGTCATCCCGGTTATACAAAATGTTAACGCCGCGGCCGAGACGGAATCCGCTACACTGAAGGCCAATCTTCTGAAGCAGCTCTATTCGCCGGTCCGGTGGACGGATTCCGTTCGTACCCTCGTGAGTAACGGTGTGGAAGTGGCTGTTGAATGCGGTACCGGTAAGGTCCTGGCCGGACTTGCAAAGCGTATTGACCGGGCACTGGCGGTTCACAGTATCGAAGATCCGGACTCGCTGGCGAAGGCGCTTGACGCGTTCAGCCAGTCCTGAAACGAAAGGGAGTGATTCATGTCTCTGGAAGGTAAGATTGCACTGGTAACCGGTGCGACCCGCGGAATTGGCCAGGCGATTGCCCGTGCATTAGCCGAGCAGGGCGCTGAAGTCATCGGTACGGCCACCAGCGCCGGCGGTGCCGAATCCATCACCAACGATCTGCAGTCTGCCGGGCTCAAGGGCTACGGCATGGTTATGAATGTGGCAGATCCCGCCAGCATCGAGGCGGGTCTGAAGGAGTTGACCGAGAGATCCGGTGCGCCGCTGATTCTCGTCAATAATGCCGGCATTACCCGTGATAACCTGCTGATGCGCCTGAAAGACGAGGACTGGGCGTCGGTTCTGGAAACCAATCTGTCCAGCGTCTATCGCACCAGCAAAGCTGTGCTTCGTGGAATGGCGAAGGCGAGGTGGGGTCGGATTGTCAATATCAGTTCAGTGGTTGCAGGTATGGGTAATCCCGGGCAGGGTAACTACTGCGCCGCCAAAGCCGGGGTGGAAGGCTTTACCCGAAGCCTTGCCAAGGAAATGTCGAACCGGGGCATTACCGCGAATTGCGTGGCGCCGGGATTTATTGACACGGATATGACAAAAAAACTGGACGACAGGCAGCGCGAGGCTATGCTGGAAATCATACCCGCGGGTCGTCTGGGTGAGCCGGAAGAAGTGGCAGCTGTGGTTGCCTTCCTGGCATCAGATGCCGCCGGATACGTGACGGGTGAAACCATCAATGTAAACGGTGGAATGTACATGGGATAAGCTTCGTTCCGGAGCCTGTGCGCAACTCCTTGTCGCACAACATGTTTGACAGAATCCCTGCTTGTTTGCAGGTAGGGTTTAAACTAAACTGGCAGCACTTGAGTTGCTTGGTTGACACACAAAGTGAGGACATTATGAGTACAGTTGAAGAGCGCGTTAAGAAGATCGTTTGTGAACAGTTGGGCGTTAAAGAGTCCGAGGTTCAGAACTCATCTTCTTTTGTAGAGGATCTTGGCGCTGACTCACTGGACACCGTTGAGCTGGTTATGGCCCTGGAAGAGGAATTTGAAACCGAGATTCCTGATGAGGAAGCCGAGAAGCTGGCAAGTGTTCAGGACGCGATCGACTACATCGTCGCGCACACCTGATACTCTGCATTCAAGAAAGCCAGGCAAAAAGCCGTCCTTGTGAAACATCGGGGGACGGCTTTTTTATTGGCTGAAAATCAGGTTCAATCCGGGTTCAGATTTATACGGACAAGATCAGGTGCAAGGGGTTATGAGCAAACGGCGAGTTGTTATCACAGGCGTGGGCATGCTGTCTCCACTGGGAAATGACGTGGAGTCATCCTGGGAAGGTATCCGGGCAGGACGCAGCGGGATCGGAATGATCGACCGTTTTGACGCGTCGGGCTACAACACCCGGATTGGGGGTGCCATCCGTGAGCTGGATATGGAGCCATACCTCTCGACCAAAGACGCCAGAAAGCTTGATGCATTTATTCATTATGGCCTTATTGCCGCCCAGCAGGCGGTGGACGACAGTGGTCTTGAGGCTTTTGAGGCGCTTGACCGGGAAAGAGTGGGGATCGCAATCGGCTCCGGGATCGGTGGTCTCGAATACATCGAGAAAAGCGTTCTGACCATGGACAAGTCCGGCCCTCGCAAAGTCTCGCCTTTTTTTGTGCCGGCCTCCGTGATCAACATGATTTCCGGCAATGCGGCGATCCGTTTCGGCTACCGTGGTCCCAACATCGCAATCGTTACCGCTTGTACCACCGGCACTCACAATATCGGCTATGCTGCCCGCACTATTGCTTACGGGGATGCCGAGGTGATGCTCGCCGGTGGCTCGGAAATGGCAACAACGCGTACCGGGATGGCGGCCTTCTCTGCCGCCCGGGCACTTTCTACTCGCAACGACCAACCCACCAAGGCAAGCCGGCCATGGGACAAAGACCGGGACGGATTTGTGCTGAGTGACGGTGCGGGTGTCGTTGTCCTTGAAGAGCTGGAACACGCGAAGCAACGAGGTGCCACAATTTATGGCGAGGTTGTCGGCTTCGGCATGAGCGACGACGCCCACCACATTACCGCGCCGCCGGAGAATGGCGAAGGAGCGGCCCGGTCCATGGCGAATGCGATCCGGGATGCCGGCCTGAAGCCGGATGAAATCGATTATATCAATGCCCACGGCACGTCAACCCAGGTGGGAGATGTGGCGGAAGTGGCTGCTGTCCGGCGTATATTCGAAGGCCATGCCGACAAACTTGCCATGAGCAGCACGAAATCCATGACCGGGCATCTGCTTGGTGCTGCCGGTGCGGTCGAGGCGATTTTTTCGGTGTTGTCGATCCGCGATGGGGTGCTGCCCCCGACCATCAATCTGGACAATCCCGATGACGGATGCGATCTGGATTTTGTTGCCCACGAAAGCCGTAAAGCGGATGTGCGGGTGGCTTTGTCCAATTCCTTCGGATTCGGTGGTACCAACGGAACCCTGATTTTCCGTCGCTTTGAAGGCTGACCATGGCCGTTTTTCGCCTGTTTTGGGCAGAGGAGGGCGGTCTGCCAGCGGATGACCGGGGACTGGCCTATGGTGATGGCCTGTTCGAAACCATCCGTATGGTCGGGCAAAAAGGTGTTCTTCTTTCCCGGCATCTCGAGCGTATGGTGCGGGATGCCGGCAGGCTTGGTATTCATGTTTCGCGCCGGGAACTTGCGACTGTCTGTACCCGGGCCGGCCAGCGTTTTTCTGAGCGATTCACCGATGATGGCTGGATTCTCAAACTGACCCTGACCCGTGGTGGAGGCGGTCGTGGTTACCGCCCGGACCCAGGCATGGTGCCTAACCTGCTTGTGTCTGCGTCGCCACTGGCTTCCACACCCGATGCTTCTGGTGTTGTGGTCGATTTCTCCAGGGTTCCGCTGACGGTCAACCCTTTGCTTGCCGGCATCAAATCCCTGAATCGGCTTGAGCAGGTAATGGCGGCAGCCGATCTTGGCCAGTCCCTATTTGAAGTCATAATGTCTGACGGCGACGGCAATCTCGTGGAGGGTACCCGGACCAATCTTCTGCTGCGGACGGATAATGCCTGGGTGGCGCCGCCTGCTGCCTGCCTGGCCGTTGCCGGAGTCCTGCGCCAGTGGCTGTTGGAGCGCCTGAGACAAAGGGGGGAGGCGGTGACGGAGCGGCGGTTAACGGTCGAAGACGTACTGGGCCCGGAATGCCAGGGCCTGTTTCTCCTGAACAGCGTTCTCGGTATTGTTCCGGTTCGCACGATTGCCGGTCATGATTTGCCTGTCGATAGCGGACTTGCGACAATCTTCAATCCTCTCGAATTACTGGAATAAATCGTTTGCTCAAGAAGTTATTGCTTGCGAGTGTTTGTGTTGCCGTGCTGGCCTCGGCCGGAACCGGGCTGTGGGTCTGGCAAGGCCTTCAGGGTCTTGAAAAACCAGTGACTCTGGAAGAGCCGGTGCTTTTTAACGTTCCCCAGGGGGCCACCTTCACGGAAGTGGTTCAGAGACTGGAAGCGCAAGGGCTGGTCGGGCAAAGCCTGTGGCTCAGGCTCTATGGTCGCCTGAATCCGGAGCAGGCCCGTATCAAGGCCGGTGATTATGAGTTTCTCAATGGCATGAGCCCGGAAGCCATGGTCAGCCTCATGGTGTCCGGGGATATCAAACATTGGTACGTGCAGTTCATTGAGGGCTGGACGTTTCGGGACATGCGTGAAGCCCTGGCGCGCGCTGAGCGGTTGCAGCGGGTAACGGGCGAGTGGACCGATGAGCGGATCATGTCCGCCGTCGGGGCTGAAGGAGAGCATCCTGAGGGGCGGTTCTTCCCCGACACCTATGCCTTTACCAGTAATGAGACCGATCTGGATATTCTGAAGCGGGCCTTCAGCAAGATGGAGACCGTTCTGGCGGAGGAATGGGAGGCCCGGGAGGAGGGTTTACCCTACGACAGCCCCTATGAAGCCCTGGTCATGGCCTCTATTGTGGAGCGGGAAACCGGTGCACCTGGCGAACGGGATCAGGTGGCCGGAGTGTTTGTCCGCCGTCTGCAAAAGGGAATGCGGCTCCAGACCGATCCGACCGTTATTTACGGCATGGGCGACAGCTACAAGGGCCGGATTGGCCGGAAAGACCTGCTTACCCATACGCCCTATAACACCTACCGGATTGATGGTCTCCCTCCCACGCCGATTGCCTTGCCGGGGCGCGATTCGATTCATGCGGCTCTGCATCCGGATGACGGGGATGCACTCTATTTCGTCGCCCGTGGTGATGGCTCCCACAAGTTTTCCCGCACCCTCGCCGAACACCAGAAGGCCGTGCGGGAGTTTCAGCTCAACCGTCGCCAGGATTACCGGTCTTCTCCGGCACCGGAAGACGGCTTCTCGGGTACTGATGGAGGCGCCGGATGAGTGCTCGGGGAAAGTTCATCACATTTGAAGGCACCGAAGGTGTTGGTAAATCGACACAGCTCGCCAATGCCGCGAGAACCCTGAAGGGCCTTGGTGTAGACTTTATCGTGACCCGGGAACCTGGCGGGACGCCCATGGCAGAGGCCATTCGTGAGCTGTTACTGTCTCCCAGGGATGAGCCGGTGAACGAAACCACGGAGCTTCTCCTGATGTTTGCGGCGAGAGCGCAGCATCTGTACAACCGCATACTGCCGGCTCTGGATCAAGGCAAATGGGTCCTGTGTGACCGCTTCACAGACGCGACATATGCCTATCAGGGCGGTGGAAGAGGCGTGCCGGTTGAACGGATCACCCTTCTGGAAACCCTGGTCCAGGGTGAAATACGGCCTGATCACGTCGTGCTTCTGGATGCCCCGGTTGAAACCGGAATGGCCAGGGCTCGAAAGCGAGGTGAGCTGGACCGTTTTGAACAGGAAGACCTGGAATTCTTCCAGAGAATCCGGGATGCCTATCTGGAGAGGGCCGTGGCGCTACCCTCCAGGTATCATGTGGTTGATGCGGCACTTCCGCTGGAGGTGGTGTCTGAAAGCGTTTCCAGAGTGTTGACAGGGCTGTTCAGGAGCTCCGGGTCGTCCTGAAAGGTGCTGGGATTTGCGAATGCTTTCCCCGGCATTCGTGCACTTTTTGTAATGATCTGCTTTAATTGATGCACATTCTCAATTATAAGCCGGCAGTTTTAATGCTCAATACGAAACTTCTGAAACTTCCAATAGCCGCTCACCAGCACAAACATGAACATCATCAGATTGTTGTCGGGGTGCGGGGAGAAGCTGAACTGAGCGTCGATGGGACCGGGTCCCATCTCGACACATGGAAGGCCTGTTTCGTTCCAACTGAAGCCAGACACGACTATTGTGGTGATGACAAAAATCATGTTCTCGTCATTAACCTTGACCCGCTGATCCCGGCCATCAATACACCGGCTCATGCCGACTATGAACGGATGATGCGGGTGTTTGAAAAGCCACGGACCCTGCAGATGGATAGTCGTCTACAGGGGCTGGTCCAGTTTGCTGCCGGCGAGTTTGATCGTGCACCGGACAACATCACCCTTCAGCAGCATCTGGCTGCAAGTATTCTTTACTGTATGGCTGACCGGATCAGTGACCGGCATGCCAAATTCCCGAATCGTTACAGCATCAGCCCTGAAGCCGTTCGACGTTATATCCTCAAAAACCTCCATCGCAAGATTACGGTTGAAGACATGGCCGGCGAAGCCTGTCTGAGCGTCAGCCGGTTCCACGAGGTTTTCAGGGAAGTGGCTGGCATTACACCTCACCGGTTTCTGTTACTCACCCGCCTTGATCAGGCAGCTGAACTGCTTGTGTCCACCTCTCTCTCGGTGTCCGAAATCAGTTATCGAACCGGTTTTTCTTCCCAGAGCGCACTGACTAATGCGTTGCGAAAGTATAAGGGTACAACACCGTCCCGGTTGCAATTCCGTGAAAACGTGGCCTGATATGGTCCGTGTTTAGAGTGGTACCGTAGGATTCTGTAAAAGAATCGTAGGATTTTGCAAGCCTGAGATCCGTAGTAATACTAACTTATAGCAGCTGGAGGCCCGTCTGGCGCAATTGCTCAAGGCAGCTGTCGCAATCCCTGGATGGTTGGCTATATTCAAGGAGTGCTTTTGCAGTGTATCGCCTTGCTTCAATCAGAATGGGATTCGGGTATACAAGAAGAATAGTACAGCATGCTGGCGTTGGATCGGCTCTGTGCTTCGCGAGCGGATCTAATCCGACTCATTAAACCGGAGGAGCCTTATGGCTATTGGTGTTTGGATCAGTCTATTTGCATATTTTGCGCTCATGATTGCCATCGGCATTTTTGCAATGCGCAGATCTACTTCTTCGTCTGAAGATTATATGCTGGGCGGGCGAGCTCTCAGTCCTAAAGTGGCGGCCCTTTCAGCGGGCGCTTCGGATATGAGCGGATGGTTGCTTCTGGGGCTGCCGGGGGCGTTGTATGTTTCCGGTCTGGCCTCAGCCTGGATCGGTATTGGCCTGTTTGTGGGTGCCTTTTTTAACTGGGTGTTCGTTGCGCCCCGGCTCCGGGAACAGACGGTGCATTACGGTAACGCCATTACCATCCCGTCCTTCCTGGCGAACCGGTTCCCGACCCAGGCATTGTCGTTGAGAACGGTGTCAGCAGTTGTCATCGTTATTTTCTTCGCGGTCTATACGGCGTCCGGCCTCGTTGCGGGCGGCAAGCTGTTTGAAAGCGCGTTTTCCGGAATTTTCAATTTCGGTGGTCTGAGCGATTACGCGGTGGGTATCGTGATCACCCTGGGCGTCGTGCTGGCCTATACGGTTGTGGGTGGTTTCCTTGCGGTGAGCATGACGGACTTTGTTCAGGGCTGCATCATGATGCTGGCGCTGGTGATCATGCCAGCCGTTGTGCTCTTTGGTGAAGGCGGCGGTGGCTACGCCCAGGCGTCCCAGACCCTGAATGAAGTCGATCCCACGCTGTTGTCCTGGACCGAAGGGCTTACCTTTGTCGGTTGGCTTTCAGCCGTAACCTGGGGGCTTGGCTATTTCGGTCAGCCGCACATTATTGTGCGCTTCATGGCCATCCGCACGTTAAAAGAGGTCCCGATTGCCCGCAACATCGGCATGAGCTGGATGGGGATTTCACTCTTCGGTGCCATCTCTCTGGGCGTGTTCGGCCGCGCATACGCCGTGCGCAACGGCCTGGATGTTGCGGATCCGGAAACCATCTTTATCATCCTGTCTGACCTGCTTTTCCATCCGCTGATCACGGGTTTCCTCTATGCGGCTCTTCTGGCTGCGGTCATGAGCACCATCTCCAGTCAGCTTCTGGTATCGTCTTCTTCACTGACCGAGGACTTCTACCGTCTGTTCCTGCGTAAAGAAGCAACAGATAAGGAGTGCGTGGGCGTAGGCCGGATTTGTGTGGTGCTGGTGGGCCTGGTTGCAGCCGTTATCGCCTCCGATCCGAACTCTCAGGTTCTGGCGCTGGTCGCGAACGCCTGGGCAGGCTTTGGCGCCGCATTTGGTCCGCTGATTATCCTGTCGCTGATGTGGCCGCGTGCCAACGGCGCTGGTGCCATCGCAGGCATGGTTGCCGGTGCGGCCACCGTCATAATCTGGATTTCACTGGGCTGGAACGGAGAGTTCATGGGTGGTCCTGGCGTGTACGAGATCATTCCGGGCTTCATTGCTTCCTGGATTGCCATCATGGTTGTGAGCCTTGCCACTTCCGACGCTGGTGAGTATCAGCACATCACCCGTTGAGGCAAGGGGCGCGTGAGCGCCGGAAGAAGGAACGGGGCTCCGGGAGGAGCTCTGTTACGACTGACAAGCCCTCCGCCCCCGGCGGAGGGGTGTTGCATTTGGTGCTTCGTATTTTTTAGCGGAGCAGGTTGCGACTCATACCAAGGTCTAGAGTTGGCCTCATGAACTGGTAGATCCCCCTCCAAGCCGCTACCTTAATAGGGTTGCATCTCAGTTGCGGACTAAAATAATGACGAAAGGACGAAGGGTTATGAACAAAAACCAATTTCTGACATCCACCGTGGGCGTGCTGGCGGCCGCCCTCTTTTCTTTTTCTTCCGGGGTGCAGGCGGAAGGGAACTACGTGATGGGCACCGCGACAACCGGGGGCACCTATTACCCCGTGGGCGTTGCCCTTTCCACTCTGATCAAGGTAAAGCTGGAGCCCAAGACCAATATTTCCGTTTCTGCCATCAGCTCTGCCGGTTCCGGCGAGAATCTCAAGCTGATGGACGAGGATCAGATTCAGTTTGGTATTCTCCAGGGACTTTACGGCGCATACGCCTGGAACGGCACCGGGCCGGTTCCCAAGGCCTATAAGAACCTGCGTTCGGTGTCCATGCTCTGGCAAAACGTTGAACACTTTGTGGTGTCCAGGGAATTGGCGGAAACCGGCACCATTGCCGATATGACCAACCTTTACGGCGAAAGCTTTTCCATCGGCGCCCGGAATTCCGGCACCGAAGGCTCCGGGCGCTTTATCCTGGGCAAGGTCGGCATTGACCTTGAAAAGATTGATCTGGCTTATCTCGGCTATGGGCCCAGTGCAGACGCACTTCAGAACGGCAACATCGATGGCATGAACATCCCGGCCGGCGTTCCCGCGTCCGCCGTTACCCGGGCCTATGCCAACATGGGCGACGACATTACCACCCTGAACTTCACCGAAGAGCAGCTCGCCAGTGTGAACAGTGATTTCGAGCTGTGGACACCCTATACCATCCCGGTGGGCACCTACCCCAATCAGGACGAGGTGATCGAAACGATTGCCCAGCCCAACATCCTCGCCGTGCGGGCGGACGTTACCGAAGAGGATGTTTACCAGATCACGAAAACCATTTACGCCAACCTGCCGTTCCTGAATAACATCCACCCCGCCACCAAGGCGATGGCGCTGGAAAAAGCCATTGCCGGGCTGCCCATGCCGCTGCATCCGGGCGCTGTCCGGTTTTATCAGGAGCAGGGGCTGACCATTCCTGATCGGCTGATTGCTGAGTAATCGTGGCTGAACGGGAAACAGGCGAACCTCCGGTGGAGGTTCGCGACGAAAGCGCCAGCGAAGCGGCTGAACGACTGGGTCACTGGCTGATCGGGCCGGTGATTTTCTGGCTTGCCATCGGTGCCGCGCTGATTCACCTGTACTTCAACACCCTGTCCACGTTGTCGACCTTGTGGACGTCGGCGTTGCATTTCGGCATTTTTGGTCTGATCTGCGCCCTGACGACCCCCATGCTGAAGACCCGCTCGGTCACCGGTCAGCGTGTGGTATTTGGCGTGGATGTGGTGCTTGGTCTGGGGGCATTGGCCTCTGCCTTCTACCTGATCCTCTTTGAAGATGACCTATACCAGCGCGGCGTCAACTTCAATACAGCGGACTGGATCGTCTCTATTGCCGCGGTGATCCTGATTCTGGAGTTCGCCCGCCGGACCGTCGGCTGGTTTATTCCGCTCCTGTGTATTGTCGCCCTGTCCTATGTGGCCTGGTGGGGCCAGTATGTTGACGGTATCTTCAACTTCCCCGGCCTTTCATGGGAAACGGTACTATTCCGTTCCTACCTTGGGGGCCAGGGTATGCTGGGCTCGATCGCCCGGATTTCCTGGACCTACGTGTTCATGTTTATCCTGTTCGGTGCCTTTCTGGTTAAGTCCGGCGCCGGCGACTTTATTATCGAGCTGGCCCGCTGCGCCGCCGGCCGGTTTGTTGGCGGTCCGGGTTTCGTGGCGGTCTTCGCATCGGGCCTGATGGGGTCGGTATCCGGCTCCAGCGTAGCCAATACGGTGTCTACCGGCGTGATTACCATACCGCTGATGCGCAAGGCAGGCTTCCCGGCCCGTTTTGCCGCCGGGGTTGAGGCGGCGGCATCCACCGGCGGCCAGTTGATGCCGCCGGTGATGGGCGCAGGGGCGTTTATCATGGCGTCCTACACCCAGGTGTCCTACCTCACCATCATTGGTGTGGCGGCGTTACCCGCCTTGCTGTACTTCCTCTCGGTGGCCATGTTCGTCCGGATTGAGGCCAAACGCAGCCACGCGGTCGAGCTGGAAGACGATCAGGCGCCCACCCTTAAGGACGTGATGAAAGACGGCTGGCATTTTCTGCTGCCACTGGTGGTACTGGTTGCAGCGCTTATTTACGGATTTACCCCCACTTACGCCGCAGGCATCGCCATTCTCTCAGTGATCGTGGCTTCCTGGCTTTCCAGGCACCCGATGGGATTCCGGGATATCCTGGACGCATTGGCCATGGGGGCGCGAAATGTAACCACCACGGCCATTCTGCTGATCGCCGTTGGTTTGATCGTGATGGTGGTCTCCACCACCGGTATCGGTAATACCTTTTCCCTGATGATTACCGACTGGGCCGGTGGCAGCCTGGTCATTACCATTGTGCTGGTGGCCCTGGCATCACTGATTCTGGGTATGGGCTTGCCGGTGACAGCGGCCTACATTGTCCTTGCGACTCTGTCGGCACCCGCAATCTATAACCTGATTGCCCAGGGCCAGTTGCTGGAGTTGCTGATGAACGGTAACCTGCCGGAACAGGCGAAAGCCATCTTCATGCTGGCAGCCCCTGACAAAACGGCTTTGCTCAACGCTCCCATGGACCTTGCCACGGCCCAGCAGCTTCTTGCGATGGTGCCCGACACCTTCAGCACCCAGTTGCTTGAGCAGGCACTGTCTCCGGCGACCCTGTCGATGGTGTTGGTGGCCGCGCACATGATCATTTTCTGGTTGTCCCAGGATTCCAATGTGACACCGCCGGTGTGCCTGACCGCTTTCGCGGCGGCGGCCATTGCCGGCACCCCGCAGATGCGTACCGGATTTACCGCGTGGAAACTGGCCAAGGGTCTTTATATTGTTCCGCTGCTGTTTGCCTATTCGCCGCTGATCACGGGTGATTTCACTGAAATGATCCGGGTGTTTCTCTTTGCCCTGTTTGGCATTTACGCCATTATCGCCGGACTCGAGGGCTATCTGGAGCACAAGCTCCATCCGGTTGTCCGACTGTTGATGTTTCCCATCGGCGCGCTCATGCTCTGGCCTCATGGTCAGATCCTCCTGGACGGAGCCGGCGTCGTGATTTTCATCGCGGTTCTGGTCTGGAGCAGCCGTCGCGGCAGAGCTTCTCCGGCATTGGCTCGGGCCGGCCGGGCTGATTCATGACGGTAATCGATGTCCTGGCACTGCTTGCCATCGGTGGTCTGGCCGGGTTCATCAATGTGTTGTCCGCTGGTGGGTCCATGCTGACCCTGCCACTGCTCATGTTTCTCGGGTTGCCACCGCAGGTGGCAAACGGTACCAACCGGGTCGCCATTACCCTTCAGAGCATCACGGCGGTAGGTGGCTTCCACCGGATGGGGCATGGCAACCTGATGGTCAGTCTTCATCTCGCGGTGCCGGCGGTCCTGGGCTCACTGCTGGGAGCCTGGGTGGCCACCTGGGTCGCCGACGCGGTTTTCGAGTTCGTGCTTGTAGTCGCCATGATCGGCGCGTCTGTCTTCATGCTGTTGCCCCAACCAAAGCTGGACACCCGCCCGCTGACACCGGACCGGCTGGGCCCGGTGATCTATCTGGCCATGTTTCTGATCGGCGTCTATGGCGGCTTCATCCAGGTAGGTGTCGGCGCGCTGTTCCTGGTGGTCCTGTACCGCATGCTGCGGATTGATCTGCGCCAGGTGAACGTCTTCAAGGTTTCCATAATCTTGCTGTATACCTTGCCGGCCCTGGTGATTTTTGCGATCAGTGATCAAGTGCGCTGGGGCATGGGGCTGACGCTGGCCCTTGGCAATATTACCGGTGCGTTCATTGCGGTGCGGGTCAATCTGAGCGAGAAGGGCGCCCAGTGGGTTAAGTGGATCACCCTGGTGATGGTGGCGGCTATTCTGGTCCGGCTTATCGTGTATTAGTCCGCAACCCGGCCCGGACTCCAGCCGGTGTGCGCCCTCATCATAAAAAAACGCCAGCCTCCAGGCTGGCGTTTTTTTGTGGAGCTGAACCGAGAAGGTCAGTGCTCAGGCAACGTTCGCCTCGGCGGCCTTCCTGGTGTAGTTCTCCATCTGATCGAAGTTGAGATACTTGTAGATCTCTTTCGACATGCTGTTCAGATCCTTGGCGTACTCCATGTACTCCTCGGCGGAGGGGAGTTTGCCAAGCACCGCACCAACCGCTGCCAGTTCCGCAGAGGTCAGGTACACGTTGGCACCATCACCCAGTCGGTTCGGGAAGTTACGGGTGGAGGTGGACAGGACCGTGGACTTGGCCGCCACGCGGGCCTGGTTGCCCATGCACAGGGAGCAGCCCGGCATCTCGGTGCGAACACCGGCGGTGCCGTAGATGTTGAAGTAGCCTTCTTCCATCAGCTGAGCCTGGTCCATCTTGGTGGGAGGGGACATCCACAGGCGGGTCTTCAGGGGCTCCTTGTTCTGTGCCAGCAGCTTACCCGCGGCACGGAAATGACCAATGTTGGTCATGCAGGAACCGATGAAGACTTCGTCAACCTTGTCGCCGGCCACTTCGGACAGGGTGCGGGCATCGTCCGGATCGTTCGGGCAGCACACGATGGGCTCTTTGATCTCGGCCAGGTCGATTTCCACTACGTGAGCATACTCGGCATCTTTGTCGGCACGCATCAGCTTCGGATCGGCCAGCCATTCTTCCATCTGCTGGGCGCGACGTTCCAGGGTACGCGGATCGCCGTAACCTTCGGCAATCATCCAGCGCAGCATGGTGATGTTGGAGCGCAGGTACTCGGCCACGGACTCTTCAGACAGGTTGATGGTGCATCCGGCTGCCGACCGTTCCGCGGAAGCGTCGGACAGTTCGAACGCCTGCTCCACGGTCAGGTGCTCAAGGCCTTCGATTTCCAGGATACGGCCGGAGAATTCGTTGATCTTGCCTTTCTTCTCAACGGTCAGCATGCCCTGCTTGATGCCGTACAGCGGAATGGCGTGGACCAGGTCACGCAGGGTGATGCCCGGCTGCATTTCGCCCTTGAAGCGAACCAGAACCGACTCCGGCATATCCAGCGGCATTACACCGGTGGCGGCGGCAAACGCCACCAGGCCGGAGCCGGCCGGGAAGGAAATGCCCATCGGGAAACGGGTGTGGGAGTCACCACCGGTGCCGACGGTGTCCGGCAGCAGCATACGGTTCAGCCAGGAGTGGATGATGCCATCGCCGGGGCGCAGGGAAACACCACCCCGGGTACGGATGAAGTCCGGCATGGTGTGCTGCATTTCCACATCAACCGGCTTCGGGTAGGCGGCGGTGTGACAGAAGGACTGCATCACCAGGTCGGCCTGGAAGCCCAGACACGCCAGGTCTTTGAGTTCGTCGCGGGTCATCGGACCAGTCGTGTCCTGGGAGCCGACGGTGGTCATGTGGGGCTCGCAGTAGGTACCAGGGCGAACGCCCTTGCCTTCTTCCAGGCCACAGGCCTTGCCGACCATCTTCTGGCCGAGGGTGAAGCCCTTGGTGCCTGCTTCCGGATCCTTCGGCAGACGGAACAGGTCAGTCGCGCCCATGCCCAGTGCTGTACGGGCCTTGGCGGTCAGGCCACGACCGATGATCAGCGGGATGCGGCCGCCGGCCTGAACTTCGTCCAGGATTACGTCGGATTTGAACCTGAACTCGGAGATGGTCTCGCCGGCTTCGTTCAGGATCTTGCCTTCGTACGGGCGGATTTCAATGACGTCGCCCATGTTCATGTCGTCGACCGGGGCTTCGAATACCAAAGCGCCGGCGTCTTCCATGGTGTTGAAGAAGATCGGGGCAACCTTGTTGCCGATACAGACGCCACCGGCACGCTTGTTCGGCACGCCGGGGATGTCCTCGCCGAAGAACCACAGAACCGAGTTGGTGGCGGACTTACGGGAAGAGCCGGTGCCTACTACGTCACCTACGAAGGCGACCGGCAGGCCCTTGGATTTGATGTCGTCGATCTGGCTCATGGGGCCAGTTACGCCGGGCTCTTCCGGCTTCAGGCCGTCGCGTTCCATTTTATAGGCGGCGCGGGCGTGCAGCGGGATATCCGGGCGGGACCAGGCATCCGGAGCCGGAGACAGGTCGTCGGTGTTGGTTTCGCCAGTGACCTTGAATACCACCATTTTGGTGCTTTCGGGAACCTTTTTCTTGTTGGTGAACCATTCGGCATTGGCCCAGGATTCAACCACAGACTTGGCGACGGCGTTGCCCGCGTCCATCTTTTCCTTAACGTCGTTGAACGCGTCAAACATGAGCAGCGTGTGCTTGAGTTCTTCGCCGGCCAGCCCGGCCAGTTCGCTGTCGTCCAGAAGGTCAACCAGAGTGGCGATGTTGTAGCCACCCTGCATCATGCCCAGCAGCTGGACGGCCTTCTTTTTGTCGATCAGCGCAGAAGCAGCTTCACCTTTGACAATGGCAGACAGGAAGGCGGCTTTTACGTAAGCGGCTTCGTCCACGCCCGGCGGAACGCGGTTTTCCAGGAGGTAAACCAGGGTTTCTTCCTCACCCACTGGCGGGTTTTTCAGCAGCTCAACCAGAGCAGCAGTCTGCTCGGCGTTCAGGGGCTTGGGAGGAATACCCAGGGCTTCACGTTCGGCAACGTGTTCACGGTAGGCTTCTAACACGATATGGACCCTCATCAGTTGGAATGTCCCGCGCCGGCTTCTTGCCTGGCGGGAGGTTTTTGGCGGAAAGGCCGCAGGAGCCTCTGAATAATGCCTCAAATCACCGATGGGGTTTCAGGGTTTATTCAGAGACTCCTTAATCTGGCGCTGCATTCTATAGGAAACCCCTTATAAAGTTAAGTTGGACAGAGGTCGGAGAAATCTGCTAGGTGCGTTATACTCGCGGGCCGCAAATCAACCACCGTAATGACGCCATGAACGACGCCCTGCAAGAGATTCACGACTTTCTGCCGTGCCGGACACCACAACAATGGATCGACAACGCCCTGGCCAACCAGGACCTGATGCTCATCGACCATGCCCATTGTGAGAAAAAGGCGGCCTCAACCGCGCTGAGCCTGATGTACCGGTACGTGAATAACACTGAGTTGCTGAACAGGATGTCGCGGCTGGCCCGTGAAGAGCTCCGGCATTTTGAGCAGGTACTTGCGATCATGAACAAACGAGGCGTGGAGTACTGCCATCTGACACCGGCTCGCTACGCTGCCGGGCTGAGGCAGGAGGTCCGCTCGGAAGATCCCGGCCGGCTGGTGGATGTTCTCATCGTGGGTGCCATTATCGAAGCGCGTTCCTGCGAGCGGTTCGCGGCACTGGCGCCTTTTCTGGATGAAAAGCTGGAAGATTTCTACACCGGCCTGCTGAAATCCGAGGCGCGGCACTACCAGGATTACCTGAAGCTGGCGCAGCAGGCCGCCGCAGGCCCGGTGGATGATCGCGTGGCAGAGTTTCTGGTGATCGAGAAGAGACTGATCGAGGAACCGGACAGCGAGTTCCGGTTCCATAGCGGGCCGTTGAGGTGAAGTTGGGGTCATGAAGTTGGGGTCAGATGAAAGCTTTCATCTGACCCCGGCTTCACCTCAGCCGCCGGCAAAGCTCAATCCAGGCATCAATCCCGGCACTGCGGTATTTCTGCTTGTGCAGGATGAAGTAGAACTGCCGGTTAAAGCGCCGATGCTCCGGCACTGCCAGGGGAACCAGACTGCCACGCTTGAAGGCGTCGGCCAGAACCACGTCGGACAGGCAGCCAATACCGAGGTTCGCTTCGACCGCGCGCTTGATGGCTTCCGTGTGCTCCAGCTCCAGCAGCACGTTCAGATCCGGCAGCAGACCGTGCATGCCTCGCTCAAAACTCTGCCGTGTTCCGGAACCTTGTTCCCTCATAATCCAGGTGGCTTCGCGCAGATCCTCGTCCGTGAGTGAACCTTTGCTGGCCAGGGGATGGCTGGGCGAGCAGAAAACCACCAGTTCATCGCCCCGCCAGGGAATGACATCCAGTTCTGACGACTGTAGTTCCCCCTCAATCAGCCCGATATCCAGTTCAAAATCCTTGACCCTTCTTGCGATCGTGCTCGTGTTGGCAACCTCCAGCGCGACTCGTGGCCGGGTAGGGGTATTCATGTATTGGGCCATGACACCTACAGCCAGATAGTTACCAATAGTGAGTGTGGCGCCGACTTTTAAGGCACCCACTTCCGTGTGTTTGCTGAACGCCCGCTCCAGTTCGTTTGCCTGGGCGAGGACGGCCTCAACTTTTGGCCGGTAGAGTCGACCGAGCTCGTTTAGCTGAAGGCGTTTGCCAACGCGGTCAAACAGCTGGATATCAAACTGGTTTTCCAGCTCCTTGAGCGCACTGCTGGCTGCGGACTGCGACATGGCGAGCGACTCGGCGGCGCGAGTGATGTTCTGGAAATGGGCCGCGGCCAGAAAGACTTCCAGTTGTCGAAAACTGTATTTCATAACATTTTGCTCTAAATCGACTCGCTCGAATAAGGTTATGAGAATATCCCATTTTCCCGATAGGTTAGTGTCGGGTTACACTTAACGCAATCCAAAGTTGAAACATTCGCCGTAAAAAGCGTAACGAACAGGCAAGAGGTTTACATGAGCAACCTGATCAAAGAGAAAGTTACCAGCGTCCACCACTGGAACGATACCCTGTTCAGCTTCACCACAAGCCGGGACCCGGGATTTCGTTTCAAGAACGGTCATTTCGTCATGATCGGTCTGGAAACCGACGGCAAACCCCTCATGCGTGCGTACAGTATTGCCAGTGCCAATTACGAGGAAGAGCTGGAGTTCTTCTCAATCAAGGTTCAGGACGGCCCGCTGACCTCCCGCCTTCAGAAGATTCAGGTAGGGGATGAGATCCTGGTGAGCCGCAAGCCGACCGGTACCTTGATACTGGACAACCTGCTGCCGGGCAGGAATCTCTGGCTGATCAGTACCGGTACCGGGCTCGCGCCGTTCATGAGCATCATCAAGGATCCGGAAGTCTACGAGGCGTTCGACAAGGTGATCCTGACTCACGGCGTACGCTATGTGTCAGAACTCGCCTACCAGAAGGAGATCGAAGAGCTGCCGGAAAACGAGTTCTTCGGTGAAATGGTCGAAGGCAAGCTTGTCTATTACCCGACCGTCACCCGTGAGGAGTTTCGTAACCGGGGCCGCCTGACGGATGCCATGAAAACCGGAAAGATTACCCGTGATCTCGGCCTGCCGGAGTTCGACCTGGAGAACGACCGGTTCATGATCTGCGGCAGCCCGAGCATGCTCAAGGACACCTGCGCTATCCTTAACAACATGGGCTTCAAGGAAGCTCGGGGTGGTGACATGGGGCATTACGTTATCGAGCGGGCGTTTGTGGAGCAGTAAAGGGTGCATCACACAGGCCCTGATAAAGCCGGAGCGTGATGCTCCGGTTTTTTTCGTGCTGAAATCGGGGTCAGATGAAAGCTTTCATCTGACCCCAGGTTCACAACCGGGGCCTTTCTTTGTAGCCAGTGTGCCAGTGTATAGTAGGCGGTTTTGGAAATAGGGAAGACACGATGTTTCATCTTGAACTGGAACCACGTTTCAGCGATACCGATGCCCTGGGGCACATCAGCAACACCACCTTGCCGGTCTGGTTTGAACAGGCCAGAACGCCGGTTTTCCGGATTTTTCATCCTACCCTGGAAGCCGAAACCTGGCCGCTGATCATCGCCCGGCTGGAGATTGATCTGATGGCACAGAGCTACTGGCATATGCCGGTGGAGATCCGCACCGGGATTGGAAAAATCGGCAACAGCTCCTTCCACGTGGTTCAGGAGGCCTGGCAGAATGGCAAACAGATTGCCCGTGGCATCGCTGTCTTGATTCATTTCGATTATGGAGCCGAAAAAGCCCTGCCGATTCCTGACGAGATCAGGTCAAAACTGTCCGGACATCTGATGGACTGAGGCGTACGATGTGATCCACAGAAGCCCGGAGCCTCATGTTGCCGGGCTTTCTGTTTTTTTGCGCGGATCAACAGTGTCCTCATCGAGCCAGGTTCCGCAGAATTTACAGTAGCGCGCATCCTGTTCATGGTGATCCCTGCCGCATCCGGGGCAGGCTTCACGGGAGTAGCGCTCTTCACGCAGGGCCCGGATCACTTCGGCGGAGAAGATGCCCGCGGGCAGTGCAATGATCGAGTAGCCGGTGAGCATTATCGCTACCGATATAAACTGTCCCAGAGGGGTGACCGGTGTTATGTCGCCGTAGCCGACCGTTGTCAGTGTAACAATGCCCCAGTAGATCGCTGTCGGAATGCTGGTGAATCCGGCGTCGGCGGGTTCAATCAGGTAGAGGACAGAAGAAAAGATTGTCACAACCATCAGCACGGTAAAGAGGAACAAAAGGATCTGATGCCGGCTCCGTATCATGGCATCCAGCAGGAGCCTCTTCTCTCCCTCCAGGATCATCATGTCAAGCACCCGGAACAGCCTCAATGCCCGGAGCATCCGAACGATAATCAGGGTCTGGAAACCGGGCAGGATCAGTGTCAGCCATGACGGCAGGATCGCCAGCAGGTCGATGATGCCGTAGAAGCTTTTCAGGTAGAGCCATGGCTTCTGCAAACAGTAGATCCTCAGAGCCAGCTCGATTGTGAAGAGAATGGTAATGCACCATTCTGTATAGAAAAACAGGTCACCATAGCGTTGGTGATAGCTGTCTATGCTATCGAGCATGACAATCCCGACACTGACGAAAATCAGCAGGACCAAACCAATATCAAAAGCCTTGGCTGCGCGGCTGTCGGACTCAAAAAGCAGCTTGAAAAGTCGGGTGCGCAGTCCCAGCTTTGCGGGCTCAAGGCGGGTTGGCATTCTTTTCAGTCTCCATTTTACTATCGGGCGTCTGAACTCCTCTAAACTCTAGAGAGCAGTGGGTTTCCCCGTCAACATACTTTCTCCGAAGGAGGGGCTATGAAGGGACTTTCAATCAAGAGTGTGTTCGGCGCGGCTGTTTCTGTTCCGGGGATGGCTCTGGTGAAGTGGTCAAAAATGCGCGGCATCGACAAAAGCAGCCATGCCGAACCCGATTGATGCTTTACGTCACGAATAACGACCTGACGAAATCTGGCGGAGTATGTTATTGATTGACTGACTGTGTTTAACACCTACTCGCTCGGAGCAAACCATTGGCTTTTAAATTCCTCGTAGTGATCTTCGTGGCCAGCCTTCTGGGTTTGGCTGGTTGCGGTTCTGATGAAAAGGCGCCAGCAAGTGATTCCGGGAGGCAGGTTGCAAAGACTGATAATCTGCCGGCTGGAGATATATCACTTGCGCTTACCCCTGCTCAGCTGGACTGGGTCGGTCAGCAGATTTTCCGAAACGAGTGCGCGGGTCGTTTCGAGTGTCTGGTTCACTGGAACGAGGGGGAAGCCTTTCCATCTCTGGGTATCGGACATTTTATCTGGTATCCGGAGGGTGTGGATGGAAGATTCGTGGAAAGTTTTCCTGCTCTTGTTGAGTACATGAAGCAGCGTCAGGTCAGTATTCCCGAGTGGCTGAGAGATCTCGACCCCTTTGACGCCCCCTGGGGCGACAGGCAGTCCTTTCTGGCTGTCGTTGATTCGCCGGAAATGGCAGAGCTCAGGGAGTTTCTGGCAGGCAGTCAGGGTATGCAGGCGGAGTTTATATTTCGTCGGGCCAGAATGTCTCTGGAGAAGGTGATTGATGCGGCTCCCGAAGAACAGGAAGACGACATCACCGAGCGCCTCGAAGCCTTGAGCCAGACGCCCGGCGGCGTGTATGCAATCATGGATTATGTCAACTTCAAAGGAGAGGGGGTGTCGCAGACGGAGCGTTATAAAGGTGATGGCTGGGGTCTGTTGCAGGTGCTGATGGCCATGTCCGGCGATCCGGAAGAAGCGGCCATTCAGCAATTTCGGGAGGCGGCCCGCAAAGTGCTGACCCGCAGGGCAGAGAATGCTGAAGATCCGGTTGAGCGGGAACGCTGGCTGCCGGGCTGGCTGAAGCGGCTGGACACCTATTCTGAACCTCCTGAAATGAAAATTCCTGAAAATCAGTTCAAACCCTGATCTATGTTCTATCTTGTAACTGAGCGTTCTGGAAAACACCTTTCCACCGACCTGTAGTCTCCCCGTGCGCCGAACTGAGGCCCGGTTTGCACAGTGGTGTGGCCGAAGTGTGTTAGCGGAAACGCCTCGTAATAGAATAAACACAATAAATCAACGTGTTAAGTTCTCTGGCTCATAAATTGCTGAGAACCGTTGCTCGTATAACCAACGGAACTTCGGAGATAATAAATGAATAACGCCAAGTCGATTGCCGTCGGCGCCGCCCTGATTCTGGGTGCATTCACCGCTTCAACCGCTAGCGCGGCCACAACGCTCGAAAGTGTCAAGGAGAAAGGGCACCTGCAATGCGGTGTGACCAGTGGTCTTCCCGGATTTTCACAGCCTGATGAGAAGGGCAACTGGACAGGCATTGATGTGGATACCTGCCGGGCTGTGGCCGCTGCCATCTTTGGTGACGCCAAGGCTGTCCAGTTCACCCCACTGACCGCCAAGGAGCGCTTGACAGCACTGCAGTCCGGTGAAATCGATATATTGTCCCGGAATACCACCTGGACCCTGACCCGTGATGCCTCCCTGGGTCTGAACTTCACCGGTGTCAATTACTATGACGGTCAGGGCTTCCTGATTAATAAGGGCATCGGTGTGGACGATGCCACCCAGCTTGATGGTGCAACCGTGTGTATCCAGGCGGGTACTACCACCGAACTGAACCTTGCCGACTATTTCCGGGCCAAGGGCATGGAGTTCAAGCCGATTGTATTTGATACATCCGAGCAGACAGTGCAGGGGTTTGCCTCTGGCCGGTGTGATGTGCTGACATCCGACCGGTCGCAGCTTGCGGCACTTCGGTCCAAGCTCGCCGACCCGTCCTCGGCCAAGATTCTGCCAAACACTATCTCCAAAGAGCCCCTGGGCCCCGTGGTGCGCCAGGGTGATGACCAATGGTTCAACATAGTGAAGTGGGTTCTTTTCGCCCAGATCAACGCCGAGGAACTGGGCGTCACCATGGAGAACGTGGACGACATGCTGAAGTCGGATAACCCGAATATCCAGCGTCTGCTTGGATCCGACGGTGACATGGGCGCCAAGTTGGGCGTGCCGGCGGATTTCGGGTACAAGGTGGTGAAACAGGTTGGCAACTACGGTGAGATGTACAACCGTAATGTCGGACCAGACACCGCGCTGGGTCTTGATCGCGGTCTCAACGCACTGTGGACCGAAGGCGGCATCATGTATGCGCCACCGGTTCGTTAACACCTGAGAGCGGACAGGGGGCGGGCTCCCGGTGAGCTTTGCCTCCGGTCAATCTGTGATGATGTGTTTAACCGCACGGAAGCTTTTCGGGAAAATGCATGAAAAGACAAACAACTGATTCGAGACCTGCGGGTCCCAAACCCTGGTATGATCCGCGTATTCGTTCCATCTTCTTTCAGCTCGTTACTCTGTCGCTGGTCTTCTGGGCTGGCTGGACCCTGATCGATAACACACTGTCCAACATGGAAAGCCGTGGCATCAGCACCGGTTTCGGCTTTCTCGATGAAACCGCCGGCTTTGGCATCATCATGAGCCTGGTCCCCTACGACGCCACCATGTCGTATGGCCGGACCTTCTGGGTGGGGCTCACCAACACCCTGCTGGTCTCCGCCATGGGTGTCGTCGCTGCCACGATTCTCGGCTTTATTCTCGGGGTTGCCCGACTGTCCAGTAATTGGCTGGTGGCCAAGGTTGCCCTGGTTTACATCGAAGTGATCCGCAACATCCCACTGCTGCTGCAAATCTTCTTCTGGTACTTTGCGGTGCTCAGTAATCTGCCTTCGCCCCGGCAAAGTGTCGAGGTGGGCAATGCGCTGTTCCTGAATAACCGGGGCCTGTACCTGCCGGAACCGGTGGCCCAGGATGGCTTCGGCCTGGTCTGGGGTGGGGTGATCGCCGCCGTCGTTGCGGTTGTGGCTCTGCGAACCTGGGCCAAAAAACGTCAGTTGGCCACCGGGCAGATCTTTCCCACATTCAAGGTGGGTCTTGCCGTTCTGGTTCTGGTGCCGGTGCTGGCGTACCTGATGGCGGGGCAACCGCTGACCTGGGACTTTCCGGCCCTGAAAGGGTTCAACTTCGGCGGTGGCATTTCCATCATTCCGGAGTTGGCGGCCCTATGGATTGCGCTATCTCTCTATACGGCCAGTTTCATCGCGGAGATTGTCCGCTCCGGCATCCTTTCCGTGAGTAAGGGCCAGACAGAAGCCTCCAAAGCGCTGGGGCTGCCGAACAGTCTCACCCTGCGTCTGGTCGTTATTCCGCAAGCCATGCGGGTGATTATTCCGCCGTTAACGAGCCAGTACCTGAATCTGGTCAAGAACTCCTCGCTGGCGACAGCGATCGGCTATCCCGATCTGGTGGCGGTGTTCATGGGGACGACCCTGAACCAGACAGGCCAGGCCGTTGAAGTCGTTGCGATTACGATGGCCGTTTATCTGACAATCAGTCTACTCATTTCCCTGTTTATGAACATTTATAACCGGGCTGTGGCGATTAAGGAGCGATGATGGCTGAGTCTGTAATGAAACCACCCAGGAAAACTCTGGGCCCGGTAGCGTGGATGCGGATGCATCTGTTCTCCAGTTGGTACAACACCCTGTTGACCCTGATCGTGGGCTACCTGTTGGTAACCAGCGTGGGGCCAGTGCTGAACTGGTTGTTCCTTGAGGCCGACTTCAAGGGCAGTGAGCCGAGCGACTGCACGGGCGCCGGTGCCTGCTGGCTGTTTATCAACCAGCGCCTGAATTTCTTTATCTACGGGTTTTATCCGGATTCCCTGCAGTGGCGTATCGATGTGATGTTCGCCCTGCTGGCTCTGTCGTTCGTGCCCCAGTTCATTGAGAACTTACCGGGCCGCAAGTGGCTGGGCATTTTCGGCATGACTGGCCTGCCGGTGGTCGGCTATTTCCTGATCCCGGGCGGCAGCTTTGGCCTTGAGGCAGTGGACAGCGCCAAATGGGGCGGCCTGATGCTGACGCTGATCATTGCCTATATCGGCATAATCGCGTCCCTGCCCATCGGTATTCTTCTGGCCCTGGGGCGGCGTTCGGATATGCCCATTATTCGCGGCCTTTGTGTCGTGTTTATCGAGGTCTGGCGGGCGGTTCCGCTGATTACCGTGCTGTTCATGGCGTCTGTGATGCTGCCGCTGTTTTTGCCGGAAGGCATGAACTTCGAGAAGCTGATGCGGGCACTGATCGGCATTACCCTCTGGCAGTCGGCCTACATGGCGGAAGTTATCCGGGGCGGCCTGCAGGCCATTCCGCGGGGGCAGTACGAGGCAGCGGACGCGCTGGGGCTCGGGTACTGGAAAAAAACCGGGCTGATC
Source organism: Marinobacter sp. B-21 (assembly GCF_056857895.1). Taxonomy (NCBI): domain Bacteria; kingdom Pseudomonadati; phylum Pseudomonadota; class Gammaproteobacteria; order Pseudomonadales; family Marinobacteraceae; genus Marinobacter; species Marinobacter sp. B-21. Next base: position 207,152 of record NZ_JBSXNZ010000088.1, on the reverse strand, counting down.
ATTCTGCCCCAGGCCCTCAAGATGGTCATTCCCGGGATCGTTAACACGTTTATAGCGCTGTTCAAGGACACCACGCTGGTGCTGATCATCGGCCTGTTCGACATCCTTGGCGCAGTTCAATCAACCATAACGGACCCCGCCTGGCAGAACGTCGCCATTGAGGGGTATGTCTTCGTTGCCTTCTGTTTCTGGGTGTTCTGTTTTGGCATTTCCCGGTACAGCCAGAAGCTGGAGCGCAAACTCGACACTGGTCATAAATCATGATGGGTAATCCAATGACAGAAACCACCCGAACACCGGACAGCCAGCAGAATGCCGAGAGCCGGAGTGAGCCGAAAGTCGATATTATTCGAGTCGAGGGTATGCACAAATGGTATGGGGACTTTCACGTTCTGAAAGATCTGAACCTGACCGTGAAGCAGGGCGAGCGCATCGTTATCTGTGGCCCGTCAGGTTCCGGCAAATCCACATTCATCCGCTGCATTAACCGGCTGGAAGAGCATCAGCAGGGCAAAATCGTGGTGGATGATGTGGAGTTGACCGATGATGTGCGCCAGATTGACACCGTGCGCCGGGAAGTCGGCATGGTGTTTCAGCACTTCAATCTTTTTCCGCACCTGACCGTGCTGGAGAACTGTTGTCTGTCGCCCATCTGGGTCCGGAAGACCCCCCGCAAGGAAGCTGAAGCGAGCGCAATGGAATACCTGGAAAGGGTTAAGATTCCCGATCAGGCCAACAAGTACCCGGGTCAGTTGTCCGGTGGCCAGCAGCAGCGGGTGGCCATTGCCCGGGCCTTGTGCATGAAGCCGAAAATCATGCTGTTCGACGAGCCCACCTCGGCACTGGACCCGGAAATGATCAAGGAAGTGCTCGACGTTATGGTGGAATTGGCGAAAAGTGGCATGACCATGATCTGCGTCACCCATGAAATGGGGTTTGCCAAAACGGTGGCGGACCGGGTGATCTTTATGGATAGCGGTGAGATTGTGGAAGAGGCTCCGCCCCAGGAGTTTTTCTCCAACCCCAGAGAACCGAGAACCCGGAAGTTCCTGGAGCAGATTCTGCACAACTGAGACGGAAAGGCCGGGCAATGGCCCGGCCTTTCTACGTTACAGCGGGTGTTTGTCGAGAAGGGGTGAAGCGCCGGGCGTCACTTCCAGCCACCAGACGTTCTCGGCCCAGTCGCCCAGGACAATCCGCTTCGCTGGCTGCCCATTCGCAGTCAGCGCATGCTCCGCCGGACGGTGTGTGTGGCCGTGGATCATCCGTTGCACGCCGTGGGCTTCCAGCTCCCGGACCACTTCCTCGGGTGTTACGTCCATGATGAACTCTTCCTTGCCCTGATTTTTGGCCATGCTGATTTCCCGCAGTTGGCGGGCCATCTGCTGGCGATCTTTCAGCGGCCGCTGGAGAATCATCTTTTGCCATTGCGGGTTGCGCATGTTGGCACGGAACTTCTGGTACTCCTCATCGGCGGTGCACAGGCTGTCACCATGCATCAGCAGGGTTGGCGTGCCATATAGATCGATCACGCAGGGATCTTCCAGCAACGTCGCCCCGGCACGATCGCAGAAATCCTCGCCGATAAGGAAATCCCGGTTGCCATGCATCAGAAAGATCTCGGTGCCCCCGTCTCTCACTTTGCGAAGGGCGGCAGCAACCTTTTCCTGCAGCGGTGTGCGCTCATCGTCCCCAATCCAGGCCTCAAAAAAGTCGCCAAGGATGTAGAGCTGTTCAGCCCCGGCGGCTTTTTGCTCAAGAAAGGCCAGGAATGCCCCGGTGATGTCCGGGCGTGATTCTTCCAGATGAAGATCCGAGATAAACAGCGTGGTCACGCCGCGCCTCCGTCCTCCAGAACTTCGGCTTTCTCAATGACCACATCATCCGCGGGAACGTCCTGGTGTCCGCCGCGCATGGTGGTGCGCACAGCACGAATGGCGTTGACCGTTTCCATGCCTTCAACCACCTTGCCGAAAACACAGTAACCCCAGCCCTCGGCGTTCTTGGCGGTGTGGTCCAGAAAACCGTTGTTCTCAACGTTGATAAAGAACTGGGCCGTGGCGGAATGAGGGTCCATGGTGCGGGCCATGGCAATGGTTCCCTGCATGTTGCTCAGGCCGTTATCAGCCTCGTTCTGGATGGAATCCCGGGTTTTGCGGGGTGTCATGCCCGGCTCAAATCCGCCGCCCTGAATCATGAAGTTGCTGATCACACGGTGAAAAATCAGACCATCGTAAAAGCCGTCGCGGACGTACTGTTCAAAGTTCCTGGCGGTTTCCGGTGCCTTGTCGTAGTCCAGTTCGAGCTTGATGTCACCGTAGTTGGTTGTCAGCAGAATCATCAGGTTTTCCTGTTCGTAATGGTTGAATGCGTTACGGGCCCCATTGTACTCAAGACTTTCCCGCTATGCATGAGTCCGGCAAGGATTTGTGAGTATAATACGCGGTTTAAGATTCACTCCCCTTTTAACAGAGATTGTATGAGCGCCGAGTCGAAGAAAGCCCACAACTTTATCCAGAGCCTGATCGAAGACGCCATCGCCAACGGAGAGCATACCGGCAAGGTGGTCACCCGTTTTCCGCCGGAGCCCAACGGCTACCTGCACATTGGCCACGCCAAGTCGATTTGCCTGAACTTTGGTATCGCCGAAACCTTTTCCGGAGACTGTAACCTGCGGTTTGACGACACCAACCCGGAGAAGGAAAACCAGGAATACATCGACGCCATCAAGCAGGACGTGGAGTGGCTTGGCTACGAGTGGGCCGGCGAGGTTCGCTACGCGTCGGATTACTTCGACGCCCTGTATGAGTTTGCCGAGGAACTGATTACCCGGGACAAGGCTTACGTGTGCGCCCTGAATGCCGACGAAATGGCCGAGTACCGGGGCAGCCTGAGAGAGCCGGGCAGAAACAGCCCCTATCGTGATCGCCCGATTGAAGAAAGCCTGCAACTGTTCCGCGACATGCGCGACGGCAAGTACCAGAACGGTGAGCTGGTTTTGCGGGCCAAGATTGATATGGCGTCCCCGAACATTAATTTGCGGGATCCGATTCTTTACCGTATCCGGTACGCCGAGCACCACCAGACCGGCGACAAATGGTGCATCTACCCGATGTACGATTTCACCCATCCGATTTCGGACGCTATGGAGGGAATCACCCATTCGCTCTGTACCCTGGAATTCGAGGATCACCGGCCGCTGTATGACTGGGTCCTGGATAACATCTCAGTCCCCTGTCACCCGCGCCAGATCGAGTTTGCCCGGCTGAACCTGAATTACACCATTACTTCCAAGCGCAAACTCAGGCGCCTGGTGGATGAGGGGGCTGTTGATGGCTGGAATGACCCGCGGATGCCCACCATTTCCGGTATGCGCCGGCGCGGTTATACCCCCGAGTCCATTCGCACCTTCTGCGATATGATCGGCGTGAATAAGGCCGGTGGCACTGTGGATGTGGGTATGCTGGAGCATGCCATCCGGGAAGATCTGAACAACCGGGCCCCGCGCGCCATGTGTGTGATGCGGCCACTGAAGGTGACGCTGACCAACTATCCGGCCGGCCAGAGCGAGACCCTGACGTTGCCCGTGCACCCGCAAAACCCGGAAATGGGCGAGCGCGAAGTGCCCTGGACCCGGACCCTGTATATTGACCGGGAAGATTTCGACATGGAGCCTCCGCGGAAATGGAAGCGGCTGGCGCCGGATCAGGCGGTACGCCTGCGGGGCGGATATGTGATGACCTGCCGGGAAGTTATCCGAGACGACAGCGGCGAGATTGTTGAGCTCAAGTGCGAATACGATCCGGACACCCTGGGTGTGAATCCCGAGGGCTACAAGCCTAACGGCGTTGTTCACTGGGTGTCCGCAACTGACAGTGTGGAAGCGGACATCAACCTGTACGACCGCCTGTTCAGCCATGAATCGCCGGACAGCGATAAGGACAGCGATCTGATGGATCACCTGAATCCGGAATCTCTGGTCGTTCTCAAAGGCGCCCGGGTCGAGAAGAGTCTGGCGCAGCCTCGTACCGATCTGCCCTACCAGTTCGAGCGCGAAGGCTATTTCTTCTGCGATCAGGAGCACACCGCCAGTGCCGGCCGGCCGGTTTTCAACCGCACCGTAACGCTCAGGGATTCCTGGGGTAAGGGGGGCAAGTGATCCGCATCTACAACACGCTGACCCAGCAGAAGGAAGAACTGCGGCCTATTGAACCGGGCAAGGTCCGGATCTATGTCTGCGGCATGACGGTTTACGACTACTGCCATCTTGGCCATGCCAGGGTTCTGGTGGCGTTTGATGTGATCACCCGTTACCTGCGCCACCGGGGTTACGAGGTGAACTATGTTCGCAATATTACCGATATTGACGACAAGATCCTGCGTCGTGCTGACGAGAACGGCGAGCCCTACACTGAGCTCACTGACCGTATGATCAAAGCCATGCACGAAGACGAAGCCCGCCTGGGCGTGCTGTCTCCGGACGACGAGCCCCGGGCCACGGCATTCATTGACGAAATCATCGCGATGATCCATAAGCTGATTTCCGGGGGGCATGCCTATGCTGCCGATAACGGCGATGTGTATTTTGCCGTTGATTCCTTTGATGACTACGGCAAGCTCAGCAAAAAGAAGCTGGAAGATCTGCTGGCGGGTGCCCGGGTCGATGTTCAGGAAGCCAAGCGTAGCCCGGCGGATTTCGCACTGTGGAAAGCGGCCAAGGCGGGGGAGGTGAGCTGGCCTTCACCCTGGGGTGATGGTCGACCGGGCTGGCACATTGAGTGTTCGGTAATGTCCACCGCCTGCCTGGGCGACACCTTTGATATTCATGGCGGTGGCCCTGATCTGTTGTTCCCGCACCATGAAAACGAGATTGCCCAATCCGAGTGCGCCACCGGCCATACCTTCGTGAATACCTGGATGCACGCTGGAGCTATTCGGGTGAACAAGGAAAAGATGTCCAAATCCCTGGGCAATTTCTTCACCATCCGCGAGATTATGGAAAAGTACCCTGCGGAGGTGGTTCGTTATTTCCTGGTTTCCAGTCATTACCGGAGCCAGGTGGACTATTCCGAGGAAAACCTGGCTGAGGCCGGTCGCACGCTCACCCGGCTTTACCATGCGCTGCGCGGCATTGTGCCCGCTAAAGTAGCGGATGTGCCGGAAACAGAGTACGACCAGCGGTTCGCCGAAGCGATGGATGATGATTTCAACACCGCAGGCGCGATTGCTGTGTTGCACGCCGTCGCTAACGAGATCAACCAGCATCGTCGGGACGGGCGTGAAGAGGAAGCGAAGCGCAGCGCAGCGGTGCTGGTAAGACTCGGTGGCGTACTTGGCCTGCTGCAGCAGGATCCCGAGGCTTTCTTCCAGGCCGATACTGGAAGTGAACTCAGTGCCGAGGACATTGAGACGCTGATCCAGGCCCGGGCAGATGCCCGCAAGGCGAAGAACTTTGCCGAGGCTGACCGGATTCGCGACGATCTCGCGGAGAAGGGCATTGTTCTGGACGACTCCCGCGAGGGGACGAGCTGGCGGAGAGGTTGAATTTCGGGGAAATGGTGGTTGGTCAGACCAGTTTTGCGCCTGCAGGAATGATCTTGTAAGGATTTTCCCTTACAATGCGGCGCTCTAATTAGAATGCCCCCTCAAGGTGAAGGGGGAGTCGGGAAACGTAACCCACTGAGGCAGACAACGATGACAGAACGCGTACAAGTCGGCGGCATTCAAGTCGCAAAGAATCTGTATGATTTCGTAAACAACGAAGCGATTCCGGGTACCGGAATCGATGCCGACAAATTCTGGGCAGAATTCGACAGGATCGTGAACGAGCTGGCGCCGCGCAACCGCGAGCTGCTGGCAAAGCGTGATGCGATCCAGGAAAAAATGGACAGCTGGAACCGGGACCGCAAGGGTCAGAAGCTGGACATGGCCGAGTACAAATCTTTCCTGAACGACATTGGTTATCTGGTTGACGAGCCCGCAGAATTCAAGATTTCGACCGCCAATGTTGATCCGGAAGTCGCCACCATGGCCGGCCCGCAGCTGGTTGTGCCGATCATGAACGCCCGCTTTGCCCTTAACGCGGCAAACGCTCGCTGGGGCAGCCTTTACGACGCTCTGTACGGCACTGATGCCATCTCCGAAGAGAACGGTGCCGGGAAAGGTCGTGGCTATAACCCGGTACGCGGCGCCAAGGTCATCGAGTGGGCCCGCGATCTGCTGGACAGCTCCGCGCCGCTGGTTTCCGGTAGCCATAAAGACGCTGCCAAGTACCTGGTTGAGGGTGGCAAGCTGGTGGTAAAGCTGCAGAATGGTGAAGCCACCGGTCTGAAGGACGAAGCCGGCTTTGTCGGTTACACCGGTGCCGCCGATGCGCCCACTGGCGTGCTGCTGGTCAAGAACGGCATGCACTTCGAGATTCAGATTGACGCCAGCCATCCGATTGGCAAGGACGACGGCGCCAATGTGAAAGACGTACTGATGGAGTCTGCCCTGACCACCATCATGGATTGCGAAGATTCGGTTGCGGCCGTCGATGCCGACGACAAGGCTCTGGCCTACCGCAACTGGCTCGGCCTGATGAAAGGTGATCTGCAGGAAACCTTCGAGAAGGGCGGCGAGCAACTGACCCGTAAAATGAACGCGGACCGCACCTACACCGCACCGGACGGCGGCGAATTGAGCCTGAAAGGGCGCAGCCTCATGTTTATCCGGAATGTCGGTCATCTGATGACCAACCCGGCCATTCTGCTGAAAGACGGCAACGAAGTGCCGGAAGGTCTGATGGATGGCCTGATCACCTCGCTGATTGCCATTCACGACATGAAAGGCAATGGCAAGTTCCAGAACAGCACCAAAGGCTCCATGTACATTGTGAAGCCCAAGATGCACGGCCCGGAAGAAGTGGCGTTCACCAACGAATTCTTTGGTCGTGTTGAAGACGCACTGGGCATGCCACGTTTTACCCTGAAAGTTGGCATCATGGACGAGGAGCGCCGCACGACGGTTAACCTGAAGGCCTGTATCCATGCCGCCAAGGAGCGTGCTGTGTTCATCAACACCGGCTTCCTGGACCGCACTGGTGACGAGATCCATACCTCCATGGAACTGGGTCCGTTCATTCGCAAAGGCGCGATGAAGCAGGCAACCTGGATCAACGCCTACGAGCAGTGGAACGTGGACATTGGTCTGGAGACCGGTTTCCGTGGCGTTGCCCAGATTGGTAAGGGCATGTGGGCCATGCCGGATCTGATGGCGGGCATGCTGGAGGCCAAGATCGGTCACCCGAAAGCTGGCGCCAACACTGCATGGGTTCCGTCTCCCACCGCCGCCACCCTGCATGCCACTCACTACCATCAAGTGAGTGTGGCTGACGTTCAGAAGCAGCTGGAAAGCCGTACCCGTGCCGCCCTGGAAGACATCCTGACGGTACCGGTGATGGACGATCCGTCGTCGCTGAGCGCCGAAGACATCCAGCAAGAGCTGGACAACAACGCCCAGGGTATCCTCGGTTATGTTGTACGCTGGATTGATCAGGGCGTTGGTTGTTCCAAGGTGCCCGATATTAATGATGTGGGTCTGATGGAAGACCGTGCCACCCTGCGGATTGCATCCCAGTTGCTGGCCAACTGGCTGCACCACGGCATCTGCTCTGAAGAGCAGATCATGGAAACCATGAAGCGCATGGCAGCTGTGGTCGACAAGCAGAACGCCGGTGATCCTGCGTATCGCCCGATGGCCGGAAACTTTGATGACAGTGTGGCCTTCCAGGCGGCCCTGGATCTGGTTCTGAAGGGCCGTGAGCAGCCGAATGGCTACACCGAGCCGCTCCTGCACGCATACCGCCTCAAGGCGAAGGCGAAGTACGGGCAGTAAGCTCTGGTCACAAAAAACCCCGCCACGGCGGGGTTTTTTGTGACCAGCTTTTCTTAGCGGGGTCTGACCCCGTGGGGTCAGACCCCCTTTTCACTAGTATGGAGATGGATCCCTGGCAAAAGCTGAAAATCGGGTCAGACCCCTTTGGGGTCAGACCCGGTGCACTATGTTAGCGGCATGAAAGGTGCTCCGAGACCCCTTTGGGGTCAGACCCGGTGCACTATGTTGGCGGCGTGAAAGGTGCTCCGAGACCCCTTCGGGGTCAGACCCGGTGAAGCACGTCAGCAGCGTACAGGGTGTTCTGCAGCAGGGTGGCAATGGTCATCGGTCCGACACCGCCGGGGACCGGTGTGATGTAGGCAGCACGTTCGGACGCTGTCCTGAAATCCACGTCGCCGTGCAGTTTTCCGTCTTCCATCCGGTTGATGCCCACATCAATCACGGTTGCGCCTGGTTTCACCCACTCTCCCTTGATCAGGCCGGGTTTGCCCACGGCTGCCACCAGAATGTCCGCTTCACGAACAAACTTCTCCAGATCCGGTGTGAATCGGTGGCAAACGGTTGTGGTCGCGCCTTTAAGCAGCAGTTCCATACTCATTGGCCGCCCGACGATGTTGGAGGCGCCCACAATCACGGCGTACTGGCCCTTGTAGGGAGTATCGATGCTGTCGAGCAGGGTGATGATGCCCGCCGGGGTGCAGGGGCGCAGGGTGGGTTTGCGCTGCATCAGCCGGCCAATGTTGTAGGGGTGAAAGCCGTCCACATCCTTGTCTGGCCGAATCTTCACCAGAATCGGATCCGCATCCAGATGGTCGGGGAGGGGGAGCTGTACCAGAATCCCGTCCACCGTCGGGTTCTCGTTCAGTTCGTCTATCAGTGCCTCCAGCGCGTCCTGGGAGGTGTCTTCCGGCAGGTCGTAGGAGAGGGAAAGGATTCCGGCTTCATCGCAGGCTTTGCGTTTGTTGCCTACGTATACGTGGGAAGCGGGATCGTTGCCAACCAGCACCACAGCAAGTCCTGGTGCACGAAGCCCTTGCTGCCTGCGGGCTTCCACGCCGATGGCGACCTGCTGTCTTACTTCGGCGGCAATTTCTTTTCCGTTGATCAGTTTGGCGGTCATGTCTCGTCTTGTCGGTTGGGCGTTGGTAAGTTGGAGGCCGGGCATTGTCTCATGCTTCCGGGGGAACTCCAATTAGAGGGTATGCCGGCCCGCTTCAGGGGAACTTTTGTGCCGGTGTTTTGTCACTGGGAGACCGTTGCCTCAGGGAATTTAAAATTCCGTGTTGACGGAGCCCGTCGGCGCCGGTAATATGCGCGCCAACTTTGCTGAAGCACTTGTTGTTCAGTTCAGTCGGGGTATAGCGCAGTCTGGTAGCGCGCCTGCTTTGGGAGCAGGATGTCGGGAGTTCGAATCTCTCTACCCCGACCATTTTCTGGATATTCAGGTGGGCGAACGGTCAAGCGCCCGTAGCTCAGCTGGATAGAGCACCCGCCTTCTAAGCGGGTGGTCGCAGGTTCGAGTCCTGCCGGGCGCGCCATCAAGTCGTCGGCTTGGTCCGCGCCGGAGCGACCGTAACCGGCAAAGTTGAAACCTTGACGATTCGGTCGTCAAATAGAGAATGCCGAAAGGTATGTCCCGATGTGGTGGACGTAGCTCAGTTGGTAGAGCTCAGGATTGTGACTCCTGCGGTCGAGGGTTCGATCCCCTTCGTCCACCCCACTTTTCTTTCAGGTTTGATTCCGCGTTTGGTGAATGTATTGATGGCAGTCTTGTCATCGGCCATTCCTCATCCCGTTGTGCGCGAGTGGCGGAACTGGTAGACGCGCTGGATTTAGGTTCCAGTGGGGCAACCCGTGAGAGTTCGAGTCTCTCCTCGCGCACCACTCCTTTCTTTTTTCGTTTCGCCTTTCTTTTTCCGGTTTTGTCCCCAGTTCTGATTTCTATCCCCGGAAGTGGTTTCGCCGGTCTTATCAGGGTGCGGTCCAAAGTGCCTTGCCAGGTGATTCTCTCGGCGGGGCAAAGCATGATAAACTACTGGCTTTTAATTTTCGGTCCTTTTGCGGGAATTCTCCCGAAATCGGACTTTTAGGTTTAATTTCATTCACATACCGAACCTGTAATTTGAGGATCTTCCATGCAAGTGTCTGTTGAAACGACCTCCAACATCGAGCGTCGCATGACGATTGGTGTGCCCGCCCAGGAAATCGACCAGGCGGTCCAGAAACGGCTGCAGGAAACCGCGCGTACCGTGCGTCTTAATGGTTTCCGTCCGGGTAAGGTGCCCATGAGCGTGGTCAAGCGTCGTTTCGGTGACAGCGTCCGCCAGGAAATTGTCGGCGAGGTAATGCGCGACAACTACATCAAGGCATTGCAGGAGCAGGATATTAATCCGGCAGGCTGGCCGAAGTTTGAGCCGAAGACCATGGAAGAGGGCAAGGACCTTGAGTTCGTAGCCATTTTCGAAGTACTTCCGGAAATCGAGCTGGGCGATCTGAGCAGGATTTCTGTTGAAAAGCTGACCTCTGAAATCACCGACAAAGACGTCGACAACATGATCGACAACCTGCGCCGTCAGCAGGCCACCATGAAAGAGGTCGGCCGCAAGTCCAAGAACAAGGACGTTCTGACGATTGATTTTAAAGGGTTTATCGACGGTGAAGAGTTCGAGGGTGGTGCCGCTGAAGGCCATCGCCTGACTCTGGGTTCCGGTCAGATGATTCCGGGCTTCGAAAAAGCCATCGTGGGCGGCAAGGCCGGTGAAGACATGGTAATCGAAGTGACCTTCCCTGAGGATTATCACAACGAAGATCTGGCGGGTAAGCCGGCCAGGTTTGAAATCAAGATTCACAAGGTCGAAGAGCCCCAGTTGCCGGAAATGAATGCCGAGTTCTTCAAGAAGTTCGGTATTGATGCCGAAGATGAAGCGGCATTCCGTGAAGAAGTCAGAAAGAACATGGAGCGGGAGCTTAAGCAGGCAGTCGCGAACAAGGTCAAGAACGACGTTGTTGACGGCCTGCTTGAAACCACCGCTCTGGACATCCCGGCTGCGCTGGTGGACCAGGAGATTGACCGCCTGCGTCAGGACGCGGTTCAGCGTTTCGGTGGCCAGGTTGATTTCCAGCAACTGCCGAAGGAAATTTTCCAGGAGCAGGCTGAGCGCCGCGTGAAAACCGGCCTCCTGTTCCAGGAAGTGGTCAAGAAGAACGACCTGAAGGCGGACCCTGCCAAGGTGGACGAAAAGATCCAGGAGATCGCGTCTACGTATGAACAGCCGGAAGAGGTTGTTGCACATTTCAACAGCAATCCGGAGCAGAAGTCCCAGATCGAGTCCTCTGTGCTGGAAGATGCGGTTGTTGATCACGTGCTTGAGCAGGCCGACGTGAAAGAAAAGAAGGTCAAGTACGAAGAGGCCGTGCAGGCTGGTCAGCCCCAGCGCTGATTTGCCCCGGGGCAGGATTAATTCCGGCCCTGTTGGCCGATCCCTGAAAACAGCCGGCATGCCCGGCTGTTTTCATCTGGGGCTGCTGCTGGCAAAGTATGGGGTACAACATTACTGAAACTGCCGTGGCACGAGTCCACGACCTATTGTTCTTAAGGAGTCCAGTCGCATCATGACGCAGAAACCAATTGATGGCCCCGCAATGGTGACCAGTTCCGGACTGGTACCGATTGTTATCGAGCAGACAGCTCGCGGCGAGCGGTCGTTCGACATTTATTCCCGTCTGCTCAAAGAACGGGTGATCTTCATGGTGGGCCCGGTAGAGGACCACATGGCGAACCTGATTGTGGCTCAGCTCCTGTTCCTGGAATCGGAAAATCCGGACAAGGACATCCATCTCTACATCAACAGCCCGGGTGGTTCTGTGACTGCGGGGATGTCCATCTACGACACCATGCAGTTCATCAAGCCGGATGTCGCCACTCTGTGTGTCGGCCAGGCGGCCAGCATGGGCGCCTTCCTGCTCGCCGGTGGCGCGGCTGGCAAGCGCGCCTGCCTGCCTAACTCCCGCGTGATGATCCATCAGCCGCTGGGTGGTTATCAGGGGCAGGCGACGGATATTGAGATCCACACCCGTGAGATTCTCAAGATCCGGCACACCCTGAATTCAATCCTGGCCCATCATACCGGGCAGGATCTGGAGACCATCGCCAAGGACACCGACCGTGATAACTTCATGGATCCGGCGCAGGCGAAAGAGTATGGGCTGATTGATTCAATACTTGATAAGCGCGTACTGAATAAATAATACTGGAAGTAATCGCATCATACTTGTCCGGCGTATCAGGCTGTGACGCCGGCAAAACGAGATCAGAGGTATTTCAATGGCAGATGAAAGAAACGGCAGGGGCGACGATAGCGGCAAGTTGCTGTACTGCTCGTTTTGTGGAAAGAGCCAGCATGAAGTCCGTAAGCTCATTGCAGGGCCCTCGGTGTTCATCTGCGACGAGTGCGTCGACCTGTGCAATGACATTATCCGGGAAGAAATCCAGGAAAATGCACAGGACGAGCCGAGCGATCGCCTTCCTACGCCGGCCGAAATCCGCATTACCCTTGACGAGTATGTCATCGGCCAGGACCGCGCCAAGGTGGTGCTGTCAGTTGCAGTTTACAACCACTACAAACGTCTTCGTTATGGAGAGGGCAAGGGCGATGTTGAACTCGGCAAGAGCAATATTCTGCTGATCGGTCCAACGGGTAGCGGTAAAACCCTGTTGGCAGAAACCCTTGCGCGCATGCTGAATGTCCCGTTCACCATTGCCGATGCCACAACACTGACTGAAGCAGGTTATGTCGGTGAAGATGTCGAGAACATCATCCAGAAGCTTCTGCAGAAATGTGACTACGATGTCGACAAGGCCCAGCGGGGTATTGTTTACATCGACGAGATCGACAAGATTTCCCGCAAGTCAGACAACCCTTCCATTACCCGGGACGTTTCCGGTGAAGGTGTGCAGCAGGCATTGCTGAAGCTGATCGAGGGCACCGTTGCCTCGGTTCCGCCCCAGGGAGGCCGGAAGCATCCGCAGCAGGAATTCCTGCAGGTGGATACCGGAAACATGCTGTTTATCTGTGGCGGTGCCTTTGCCGGGCTGGACAAGGTCATCCGTGAGCGCACCGAGAAGAACAGCATTGGCTTCTCCGCCTCCGTGGCCAGTCAGGACGATGCCAAGAACATGGGCGATGTCATCAAGGACGTGGAAACCGAGGATCTGGTCAAATACGGCCTGATTCCCGAATTCGTTGGCCGTCTGCCGGTGGTCGCAACGCTTAACGAGCTTGATGAGGAAGCATTGATCCAGATTCTGACCGAGCCCAAGAACTCCCTGACCAAGCAGTATCAGAAGCTGTTTGATATGGAAGGTGTCGAGCTGGATTTCCGGGATGATGCGTTGCGGGCGGTTGCCAAGAAGGCCATGGTGAGGAAAACCGGTGCCCGCGGATTGCGGTCGATCATGGAAGCAACGCTTCTGGATACCATGTACCAGATTCCGTCTGAACATGATGTCTGCAAAGTTGTGATCGACGAAAGTGTGATCAGTGGCGATTCCGATCCCTTCAAGATCTACGCGAGCAGTGATCACGCCAAGGCGGTTCCTGAGGATTGAGCCCGTTCAGATGAGCGGCCAAGTCAGACCGGGGGTCAGATGAACGCGTTCATCTGACCCCATTTTAGTTACGCCATTCCCCTGCTTTCCCTCCGGTAAAAATATTGCAATTTACGTCGGCGCCCCAATGAAGGGTGATATGCTGAAAGAAATATCGTCAGAGGATTCCCTATGACCCGGATACCCGAAAATGCCGTGCACGAATACCCGCTGCTCCCGCTGCGAGACGTAGTGGTGTTTCCGCACATGGTGGTCCCGCTGTTTGTGGGCCGAGAAAAATCCATTCAGGCTCTCGAAGCCGCCATGGAGGGAAGCAAGGAAATTCTTCTGGTTGCCCAGAAGGATGCTTCCACAGATGAGCCGGGCCCCAGGGATGTATTTGATATGGGCACCCTCGCCACCGTTCTGCAGATGCTCAGGCTGCCGGACGGCACCGTGAAGGTGCTGGTTGAAGGTAACGCCCGCGCCACCATCAGTGACATTGCTGAAGGCGAGTACCTCTCGGGCGGTGCCGTTCTGATGGATGAAGAGAGTCTGCCGGAGCGTGAGGAAGGGGTGCTCATCAAGACCTTGATGGACGAGTTCGAGAAGTACGTGAAGCTCTCCAAAAAGATACCCTCGGAAGTGTCCAGTGCGCTGACCGGGATTGAAGAACTAGAGCGCCTGGCCGATACCATGTCCGCCCATCTGGAAATGCGCATCCCGGAAAAGCAGGAGCTTCTGGAAGCCCTGGATATCCGCAAGCGCGTTGATCTGTTACTCGGCAAGCTTGATGGCGAGATCGACCTGATTGAGGTTGAGAAGCGCATTCGTGGCCGCGTGAAAAAGCAGATGGAACGCAGCCAGCGCGAGTACTACCTGAACGAACAGATGAAGGCTATCCAGAAGGAAATGGGTAACCTGGGCGAGGGCAATAACGACTTCGAAGAGCTTGAGCAGAAGCTGGAAGAAGCCGGCCTGCCTGAGGAAGCCCGAAAGAAAACAGAAACAGAACTGAACAAGCTGAAGATGATGTCACCCATGTCTGCGGAAGCCACCGTGGTCCGGGGTTACATCGACTGGATGCTGGCGGTGCCCTGGAAAAAGCGCAGCCGTGTTCGTCATGACATAGAGAAAGCCCGTGAAATCCTGGACAGGGATCATTACGGCCTGGATGAAGTGAAGAAGCGCATCCTGGAATACCTGGCCGTTCAGAGCCGTGTGAAGAAGGTGAAAGGCCCGGTGCTTTGTCTGGTCGGCCCTCCCGGTGTTGGTAAAACCTCACTGGGGCAATCCATCGCCCGTGCCACCAACCGCAAATACACCCGTATGGCGTTGGGCGGTGTGCGTGATGAAGCCGAGATTCGCGGCCACCGGAAAACCTACATTGGTGCGCTGCCGGGCAAGCTCCTGCAGAAGCTGTCCAAGGTCGGAGTGAAGAACCCGCTGTTCCTGTTTGATGAAATCGACAAGATGGGTATGGATCACCGCGGCGATCCGGCGTCAGCGCTGCTTGAGGTGCTTGATCCGGAGCAGAACCACACGTTCAACGATCACTACCTGGAAGTGGACTACGACCTTTCCGATGTGATGTTTGTGTGTACCTCAAACTCCATGGACATTCCGCCGGCCTTGCTGGACCGCATGGAGATTATCCGCATTCCGGGTTATACCGAGGATGAGAAGGTTAACATTGCCCTGCGTTACCTGCTGCCCAAGCAGATCAAGGCCAACGGGCTGCGTAAGGACGAGTTGAAACTACCGGAGGAAACGCTTCGGGACCTGATCCGTTACTACACTCGGGAAGCAGGCGTTCGTGGCCTTGAGCGCGAGATCGCGAAAATCTGTCGCAAGGTGGTGCGCAACCACGTTGAGAGTGGCGACAAAGCCTCCGTAACGATAGTGCAAGAGATGCTTGAGGACTACTCAGGGGTCAAGAAGTTCAAATACGGTCTTGCGGAGGAGAAAAACGAGATCGGCCAGGTAACCGGCCTGGCCTGGACCCAGGTGGGTGGCGAGCTTCTTCACATTGAGTGTGCGCTCACCCCGGGCAAGGGCCGTGTGGTCAAAACCGGCTCCCTCGGCGATGTCATGCAGGAGTCGATTCAGACTGCGCTGACGGTGGTTCGCAGCCGGGCACCGGGTCTCGGCATTGCCGATGACTTCCATGAGAAGCACGACCTTCACGTCCATGTTCCCGAGGGCGCAACGCCAAAAGACGGCCCGAGCGCTGGTATTGGCATGTGCACGGCACTGGTTTCCGCGCTGACCAAGATTCCGGTTCGGGCCGACGTTGCAATGACCGGCGAGATCACCCTGAGAGGTCGCGTGTTGGCCATTGGCGGGCTCAAGGAAAAGCTGCTGGCAGCGCACCGAGGAGGCATCAAGACGGTTATAATCCCGGATGAGAATGTCAGGGATCTCAAGGAGATACCGGATAATATCAAGGAATCCCTGGAGATTCGACCGGTGAAATGGATTGATGAGGTTCTGGACATTGCACTGGCTTATCCGCCGGAGCCACGGGCCGGGGATTCGTCACGGGAAACCGGTTCAGGTAAGCCGCGTGATGAAGAAGGCGATGCGTCAGAACGCATAAATACACATTAAAGCCTTGATGAGTTGTTGACACGCCAGAGAGCCCATTGGTATAACTGTTTCGCCGTGAAGCAGCCAATACCAAGGGCTCCCGCGCAGTAAGTGCCTATTCCGAACACCGGTTTAAAGCCGCAAGGAATAAGAAAACTGAAGAATGGAATTCTCTGACCGCTTATGCGATAGTCGAGAACGCCCGAGAAAAAACAAACCAACCTATAACATCTTCAACCTGAAATCGAAGGGGTTTAGTGTGAACAAGTCCGAACTTATCGATGCAATTGCAGAGTCCGCAGATATCTCCAAAGCCGCCGCTGGCCGTGCTCTGGACGCAATGACCAACTCCATCACCGGAGCCCTGAAAAAAGGCGATCAGGTAACCCTGATCGGTTTTGGTACCTTCTCCGTAAAAGAGCGTGCTGCCCGTACCGGTCGTAACCCGCAGACTGGTGCCGAGATCAAAATTCCGGCCTCCAAAGTGCCTGGGTTCAAAGCAGGCAAGGCCCTGAAAGACGCCGTTAAGTAACGGTTCTTTCTCCGGTGGCTCCTGTCACAGGGAGTCACCCAAGAAGAATTCAAGGCGCATTCCGAACCGGGTGCGCCTTTTTACGTTAAGCCGGACCGTAACAGCACGCTGAAACCAATAACACTGCACGACCTTGAACAGGGATTCGGGAGAAACATGCTTCAAGATATTCGGGAAAATGCCCAGGGCACGATTGCCAAGATTATTATTGGCGTACTGATTGTGTCGCTATCCATCTGGGGAATGGACGCCATTATCGGCGGATTCTCTGGCGAGCCTGAAGTGGCAACCGTCAATGGCGAGGATATTACTGAGCGGGAGTTCCTCCGCGTGGTTCAGATGGAAAGCCAGCGCCGGCTATCCGCAATGGAAACCCCCGATCCGTCCTTGCTCAATGAAGACCAGATTCGTAAAGACGTTCTCGATTCCCTGATCCGGGAGCAGGTTCTGATTCAGGATGCCAATGCCCAGGGTCTTGCGCTCAACGACGCTGACGTTGACGCGCTGATCACCCGGATGCCCCAGTTCCAGGTAGATGGCCAGTTCAATCGTGACCGTTTCGTTGCCACGGTTCGCAACATGGGGATGGGTGTCGCAGAATTCCGTGAGGCAATGCGGAAGCAGTATGTTCTCAACCAGATCAGGGCAGGCATCATCCAGAGCGCTGTTGTTGCTGATGAGAATGCAGCCCAGCTTTTACGCATCCAGAATCAGACCCGGAGTTTTCGGGTTCTCGACATTCCTGCCAGTGCGGTTGCAGACACTGTTTCAGTGACCGATGCTGACGTTGAGGAATTCTACCAGCAGAACGCAGGCGCGTTTCAGAAGCCTGAACGGGTGGATGCGGCGTACATCACGCTTTCCCTGGGAGCGTTGGCTGAGAAAATAGAGATCAGCAATGAGGAACTCCAGGCTTATTATGAGCAACGTGCCGCTGATCTGGCCAGTGAGGAGCGCCGTGCGTCCCATATCCTGATCGAGGAGGGCAGCGAAGCCGACCAGACCATGGCAACCATCCAGAAGCGTCTGGAGGCCGGAGAGTCGTTTGCTGACCTGGCGAAGGAATACTCCATTGATACCATCTCGGCGCAAGATGGTGGCGATCTTGGCTATGCTGGCCGGGGTATCTACGATGAAGCCTTTGAAGAGGCTCTGTTTGCCCTTGAAGAAGGCGAAATTTCCGAGCCGGTACGGACGTCATTCGGCGTCCATCTGATTCGTCTGGAGGACGTCCGACAGTCCGAGGTACCGTCGCTGTCGGAGATTGGCGGTCAGTTGCGTCGGGAACTGGCCCGTGACAAGGCACGAGAGCGTTTTGCCGAGGTTCGGGCCCAGCTCGCGGATTCCGCCTACGCGGCAGACGATCTGGCCGGACCTGCGGAAGAACTTGGACTGGAAGTGCGTGAAGCCAAGGGAATCGCCCGGGAAGGTGGTCAGGCACCGTTTGATCACGGCGGCCTGGTTCGGCAGCTGTTCTCCGAAGACGTGCTGGAGGCGGGTTACAATACCGAGCTGATTGATGTGGGCGACAATGTGTCCGTTGTGGCGCGGGTACGCGAATACCACGAGGCGGAGCAGCTGCCTCTGGCAGAGGTTCGTGAGAATATCCGGGCGACGCTGGAACAACGCAAGACCCGTGAAGCCCTTGTTGAAAGGGCGGATGCAATCATAGCGGATCTTGAGGCGGGAGAGCCTGTTGAGAGCGTGGGGGAATGGGTCAGCTACGAGAGTCTGGCCAGAAACTCCTCCGAAGCAGCCCCCGCTGTGATGCAGCAAGCGTTTTCGCTGCCGCGTCCGGGTGAAGGCGAAGCCCGCTACGGCAAAACGGTGACAGCGAATGCTTCCTCCGTTGTAGCACTGGAAGCAGTCAAAGACGGCGAGGTTGCCGACGACGGCACGGAACTGAACCAGCTTCGCGATTTCCTGGCATCGCTTGAGGGGCAGCGGGAGTATGCCGCCTATCAGCAGTTCCTGAGAAATCAGGCCGAAGTAGATCGCCCCTGATTTTCGCCAGGAAAAAGGGCGCCGCCTGGCGCCCTGCGGATGTAACAGCGCGGTTGTAAAAGAAGGCCCGGCGTAATATTTCGCCCGGGCTTTTTTTATTCAGCCTTCTTGATATAGGTCTGAGACACTTGGCCGGAGGCGTCAGAGTAAAAGCCGTATACTGCGGATTGGGGGCGCAGGAGGATAAGCCCCTCTATTGGTCGCTTTGCTATTTTTCTGTGGCGGTGGTCAGATTTCGTTTGGCGGGAACCGGGTGGGCTTGAGGCTTTCCTTGATCTTCTTGAGATGGCCGAGGAAATCCGCGCCGCGCTTGAGGGTTACGCCGGTTGCCAGAATATCGATAACGGTCAGGTGAATGATGCGTGACGACATCGGCATGTAGACCTCGGTGTCCTCTGGCGCGGTAACGCCCAATACCACCGTGCAGGTTTCCGCCAGGGGCGAGTCCGGATTTGTGATGCCGATCACAGTGGCGCCGTTGGCGCGCGCCAGCTGGGCAATGTCCACGGTTTCCCGGGTCCGGCCGGTGTAGGAAATCAGCACGATCACATCACCGACGTTGGAGCCTGCGGCAACCATTCGCTGCATCAGGGCATCGTCGTAGGACATGACCGGGATATTGAAACGGAAAAACTTGTGCTGGGCGTCCAGTGCGACCGAGGCGGAGCCGCCCATGCCGAAGAAATTGATCTGTTTGGCCTGGATCAGGTAGTCAATAGCGGTGGCCAGTGCTTTCGGGTCCAGCGCCTGGCGGGCCTTGTCCAGGCTGGCAATGGTGCTGAGCATGATCTTGTCGGCGAATTCGGCAACGGTGTCGTCGGGTTCGATATTCTGGCCGATGTAGGGGGTGCCGGTGGCAATGCTCTGCGCCAGGCGAATCTTGAAGTCCGGGAACCCGGTGGCCGAGAAGCCCCGGCAGAAACGGTTAACCGTAGGCTCGCTGACGTCCGCCGCCCTCGCCAGGGCGGCTATGCTGTATCGGGTGGCCGCGCTTGGATCGCGGAGAATGGCTTCGGCCACTTTCCGTTCGGATTTGTTAAGGCTGTCCAGCCTGGACTGGATGTCCTCAAGCAGATTGTCGTCACGGTGCGCCTGGTTCGCGGCCATCAATGGTACTCCCTGAATCTTGGGCGGTCGTTATCGTAAAAAACGCGCTGATTATACCGCTTTTTTCCAGCTTTTTGGGTAGTAAAAATATCATGAAATGCAGTTTTTTCTTGGAAAAATCCTTCTTTGATGCCATTATTTGTTTAAAATTACTACATTAAGGTCTGTCGGTGAGTTCTTGCCGTCGACTGTCCACCAGAGAGAAGGAACCAATGGTCAACAAGATTACTACCCGTTGTGACCTGATACTATTTGGCGCGTTGGGCGACCTCGCCCAGCGTAAACTGTTCCCGGCCCTTTACCAGCTGGAGCGCGCAAACCTGCTGGCCGATGGTAGCCGGGTGCTGGCGGTTGCGCGCACTGACGCTGATACTGAAACCGTGCGCCAGCAGTTGCTTGAGAAGCTCAAGCAGCATGTAAAGCCGCAAGAGTTCGATCCGGCCCTGGCGGAAACCTTTCTGCAGCGTGTCGATTATCAGGTTCTGGATTTTAACGATTCTGAAGGGTTCAGTGTCCTCAACGAGTGGCGTGATGATGCCCACAACGAGCTCATCGTTTACATGGCAACGCCGCCATCCATGTATGGCGTCATCGCCAGAAACCTTCGTTCGGCCGACTGCTGCACCGAAAAGACCCGGGTAGTGGTTGAAAAGCCGATCGGCCACGACCTGGAATCCTCGAAGGTCATCAACGACGAGCTGGGTGAGGTCTACAACGAGAACCAGCTGTTCCGTATTGACCACTACCTGGGCAAGGAAACGGTTCAGAATTTGATTGCCCTGCGGTTCGCCAACAACCTGTTTGCGTCCCAGTGGGATCAGAATCACATCTCCTACGTAGAAATCACAGTGGCAGAGAGTGTCGGCATCGAAGGCCGCTGGGGCTATTTTGACAAGGCCGGCCAGATTCGCGACATGATCCAGAGCCATCTGCTCCAGTTGCTGTGCCTGATCGCCATGGACCCGCCCTCGGACCTGTCCGAGGACAGCATCCGGGACGAAAAAGTGAAGATTCTGAAGGCATTGAAACAGATTACGCCGGACATGATGGACAGCTATGTGGTTCGTGGTCAGTACACCGCCGGTACCAGCAATGGCAAACCTGTTCCCGGCTACCTTGAAGAAGAGGGCGCCAACAAGGGCAGCGCCACCGAAACCTTTGTGGCACTGAAAGCCGAGATCGACAACTGGCGCTGGTCCGGCGTGCCCTTCTATATCCGGACCGGCAAGCGCCTGCCCGAGAAGCTGTCGCAGATCATCATTCACTTCAAGCCGGCGCCGCACTACATCTTTGACCCGGACCAGAAGCACCTGGCCAACAACAAGCTGATCATTCGCCTGCAGCCGGATGAGGGCATGTCCCTGAAGATCCTGACCAAGGACCAGGGTCTGGACAAGGGCATGCGCCTGCGCCAGGGCCCGCTTGAGCTGACCTTCTCTGAAACCTTCGATACGGACCGTATTCCCGACGCCTACGAGCGTCTGCTTTGGGAGGTGATGAAGGGTAATCAGTACCTGTTTGTACGCCGGGACGAAGTGGAACACGCCTGGCGCTGGGTGGACCAGGTTATCCAGAACTGGAAAGACTGCGGCGAACCGCCCAAGCGTTACGCCGCCGGAACCTGGGGCCCCGTTGCATCCATCGCCATGATCACCCGGGATGGAAGGAGCTGGTATGAGGATGTCTGATCTGCGGTTGCCCGAGGGCGTGCAGGCCCGGTTCGGAGAAACCCCGGATGAAGTGGCCCTGAACCTTGCCGACGCTGTCGCTGAATTTCTGGCTGTTCGCCTGAAACAAGCGCCGCGGGCCAGCCTTGTTGTTTCCGGCGGCTCCACGCCCCTGCCGTTTTTTAAGGCGTTGTCTGATAAGAACCTCGACTGGAGCAGGGTAGACGTTCTGCTGGCGGACGAGCGCTGGGTAGACGAAGACGACCCTGCGAGCAATGCCCGTCTGGTGAGGGGCAACCTGCTGCAGAACCACGCAGCATCGGCTCGATTTCTGTCCCTCAAACAACCCGGCGCCACGCCCGCAGAGGGGTTGGGTGCAGTGAAAGCGGAGCTGGCGGACCTGGCCCTGCCACTGGACGTGCTGGTTCTGGGCATGGGTAACGACGGCCACACCGCCTCCCTGTTTCCGGACGCCCCGGAACTGGCCCACGCCATGAGTCCGGAGTGCCAGGATATCGTTTCTGCTGCAACACCGGCATCCCAGCCCCAGAAGCGCATTACCCTGACCTGGCCGCCGCTTAGGGACGCACGATTCACGGCTTTGCACCTCAAGGGTGAGGACAAACTGGACACCCTGGAAAAAGCAATTTCCGATATGGACAGGGTTATGGAAATGCCCGTCAGGGCCTTCCTGAAACCCGGTCTGCAAGTGTTCTGGAGTCCCTGAAACGCCCTGAATCGATTATGGAGAAGATTATGAGCCAACTTTCCGATTATCATCGCGAGCGAGTCAGGGCGGTACTGAATTCCTCCCCTCTGGTACCGGTGATCACCATTAACGACATCGACGACGCCGTGCCCCTGTGCCAGGCGCTGGTCGATGGTGGTATCAACGTTCTGGAAATTACCCTGCGAACCAGGCACGGTATCCAGGCCATCGAAAACGTCCGCAAAGCCATCCCGGACGCCTGGGTAGGTGCGGGCACCGTCACCAGCATCGCCCAATATCGCCAGGTCGAAGCCGCCGGCGCCCAGTTCGTGATTACCCCGGGCGTTACCGAGGCCATCCTGGAATTCGCCCTGACCTCCGAAGCGCCGCTGTTGCCCGGTGTTGCTACCGTCTCGGAATTGATGGTCGGCTACAACCTGGGCTACCGCGAGTTCAAATTTTTTCCGGCCGAAGTCGCCGGCGGCATCCCCGCCCTGAAAGCCTTCGGCGGCCCCTTCCCGGACGTCACCTTCTGCCCCACCGGCGGCATCCGCCGCAACACCGCGGCAGACTACCTGACCCTCGGCAACGTCCAGGCTGTTGGCGGTACCTGGTTGACGCCGCCTGATGTGGTGGCGGCCAAAGACTGGTCGCAGATCACCGAAATTGTGCGTGGTAGCCTGGCTGATCTTTGATCCGTGGTCTGTTCCTTCTAGCCTGTGAGTATTGGAGTAGGCGCACTTTGGGGCGGGGCTTCCGGGAAACGCTACGAGCACATCCATGTGCGCTTGAGGCTGGCCGTCCCTGGCCAGCCACATTCCCGCAAGCCCCGCCCCAAAGAGCTCTGTCTGACCGAACGATATCGCGTAGCAAATCAATGAAAGCCGGGTGGTCGGATTGGATTCAGTTGTATTTCGACCTATATCCATTGCGGAAAATCGTTCACCCAGGGATTTTTCAGAAAGGAAGGATGGAGGTAGTGGGGTTACCGTTTCCAAAAATGTCTGTGGCCATGGATGGCCGGAGTCAAGCCACAGGGACGTGCTTGGAGCGGTTTTGGGCAGGGGCTTTCCTCCGCTGCCAGGCACTCAACCATCAGACTACAAGGTCAAGCACCAATAGCAGCGGGCTCAAGAAAAGAAACGATAATCAGCGAATATCAGAACCAACCCGAACAATCTTCATGGTATTGGTTCCGCCCTGGGCATTCACATAATCACCCTTGGTAATCACCACCAGGTCGCCTTCCCTGACCGCCTCACGGTTGACCAGTTCAGACACCGCCAACGCATTGGTCCGCTCATTCGGAATCTTTGCCGAATCAAACGGAATCGTCTGAACACCCCGGAACAAGGCAACCCGATGCTGGGTTGAGTGATGGCGCGAGAACGCAAAGATCGGCAAGCTGGACTTGATGCGGGACATCAGTCGGGGCGTGGCGCCGGTTTCGGTCATGCAGATGATGGCCGAGACGCCCTCCAGGTGGTTGGCGGCGTACATGGCAGACAGGGCGATGGCCTCATCTACCTCTTCCATGCTCTCGTGAATCCGGTGCTTGGACTGGTGCATGGAGGGGTGCTTCTCCGCGCCCAGACAGATACGCACCATGGCTTCCACCGCTTCTTTCGGGTAATCACCCACGGCGGTCTCGGCAGAGAGCATCACCGCATCGGTGTAGTCCATCACCGCATTGGCAACGTCTGAGACTTCCGCCCGTGTGGGCATCGGGCTGGTGATCATGGATTCCATCATCTGGGTTGCGGTGATCACCGCACGGTTGAGGACCCGGGCCCGGGAGATGATGTGTTTCTGGACGCCTACCAGCTGGGCATCGCCGATCTCAACGGCAAGATCGCCTCTGGCAACCATCACCGCGTCGGAAGCCTCGATAACCGCATCCAGTGCTTCCACATCGTCGGCAAGCTCGGCACGTTCGATCTTGGCGACGAGGCCCGCATCGGAGCCTGCATCCCGGAGCAGGCGGCGGGCAATGTGAATGTCCTCCGCCGTCCGGACAAAGGACACGGCAACGTAATCGGCGCCCAGCCTGGCTGCGGTAACGATGTCCTGTTTGTCTTTCTCGGTGAGCGCCTCGGCAGAAAGCCCGCCGCCACGCTTGTTCAGGCCCTTGTTGTTGGAAAGGGGGCCGCCGATCAGTACCGTTGAGGTGATGCTGTGCTCAGCCACGGATTGAACTTCCATTTCGATACGGCCGTCATCAAGGACCAGAATATCGCCGGGCTCCACGTCCCGGATCAGCTGCTCGTAATCGATTCCGACTCTTTCCCCGGTGCCGGCTTCCTTGTCCATGGCGGCATCCAGGATGAAGGTCTGGCCGGCTTTCAGCGTAACCTTGTTTTCTGTAAAGCGGGCAATACGGAGTTTCGGACCCTGCAAATCGGCCAGGAGAGCGACAAACCGCCCTTGCGCAGCAGCAGTTTCACGAACGCGGCGGGCGCGGCCGATGTGCTCCTCTGCGCTGCCATGGGAAAAGTTCAGTCGGGTGACGTCTACGCCCGCCGCAATGATCGCGGCCAGGGATTCCGGCGAGTCGGTTGCTGGGCCGAGGGTGGCGACGATTTTGGTACGCCTGAGCATGGTTGGTGTCCTTTGGTTCTTCAAAATGTTCTCGAACAGAGTAGCGGAATAACTCGGGCTGGCCAGTTTTACTGGCCGGCGTTGATCAGGGCGACGGCATTATCCAGCATGCGATTCGAGAAACCCCATTCATTATCGTACCAGGCCATGACTTTTACATGACGACCCAGGACCCGGGTGTGGTTGGCGTCGAAAATGCTTGAGAGTGCGTTATGGTTGAAATCCACGCTCACCAGTTTCTCGACGTTGTAGCCCAGAACCGGGTTCTTCTCGGCGGCGGCCTTCACGGCGTTGTTTACTTCTTCCACCGTTGTCTCCCGGCCGGCAATAAAGCCGAAATCCACCAGCGATACGTTGATGGTGGGCACCCGAACGGCCAGGCCGTCCAGCTTGCCTTCGAGTTCCGGAATGACCTTGCCGATTGCCGCAGCAGCGCCGGTCCTGGTTGGAATCATGGACTGGGTGGCCGAGCGTGCGCGGTAAAGGTCGGAATGGTAAACGTCGCTCAGTTTCTGGTCGTTGGTATAGGAGTGGATGGTTGTCATCAGGCCACTCTCGATGCCAACGGTCTTGTGCAGAGCCTCAACAACCGGGGCCAGGCAGTTTGTGGTACAGGAGGCGTTGGAAATGATGTCGTGTTCGGCTGTCAGCTTACCATGGTTCACGCCATAGACCACCATGGCGTCTGCATCCGGGCTTGGGGCCGATATGATGACTTTGTGGGCGCCGGCTTTCATGTGTGCCGCCGCCTTGTCCCGTCTGGTGAACAGGCCGGTGCACTCGAAGACAACATCCACACGGTAATCTTGCCAGGGCAGTTCTTCCGGGTTGCGCAGTGCGGTGGTGGCAATCCGGTCTCCGTTTACGGTCAGGGATTCTGCGTCGTGGCTGACATCGGCACTAAAACGGCCATGAACACTGTCATACTTGAGCAAATGAGCGTTGGTCCCGGCGTCGCCCAGGTCATTGATGGCAACAACCTGCAGCTGGCTCCGGTAGTTATTTTCATACAATGCTCTCAGAACATTGCGACCGATGCGGCCAAAACCGTTGATTGCGATACGGATCGTCATTGTCTGACTCCTTGATGGGTCGTTTTTGTTCGTTTAATTCATTAGATGTAGTAAATATAACAACAAAAAAAGAATAAATGAACGATTAAAAGGTGGAAATACCAAAAAAAGAAAGTAACATTACGTCTACAAACGAATACTCCAATAATTTATGCAATGGAGCCCAGCATGCACCCGACCGTCGACAAGGTTACACAGCGAATTATCGAGCGCAGTCGTGCCACCCGGCAGGACTATCTCAGCCGGATGAATGCATTGAAGGCACAGTCGCCGCACCGCAGCTCCCTGTCCTGCGGTAATCTGGCCCACGGCTTTGCGGCCTGTAACCAGGGCGATAAAGACGCACTGAAGTTCATGAACAGGGCCAACGTGGCCGTGGTGACGGCCTACAACGATATGCTTTCGGCCCACCAACCCTATGAAAGGTTCCCGGACCTGATCAGGGAAGCGGCCCGGGGCATGGGCTCGGTGGCCCAGGTTGCCGGTGGCACACCGGCCATGTGCGATGGCGTGACCCAGGGTCAGCCGGGCATGGAACTGAGCCTGTTTTCCCGGGACACCATCGCCATGAGCGCGGCAGTGGCGCTGAGCCACAATATGTTTGATGCGACCCTACTGCTGGGGATCTGCGACAAAATTGTTCCGGGCCTTCTCATAGGCTCTCTCAGCTTCGGTTACCTGCCCACCATCCTGGTTCCGGCAGGCCCGATGCCCTCGGGGCTGTCGAACAAGGAAAAGCAGCGGATCCGTCAGCTCTACGCCGAAGGAAAAGTTGGTAAGGAGGAGCTGCTTGAGGCAGAGAGCAAGTCCTATCACAGCCCTGGCACCTGTACGTTTTATGGCACCGCCAACAGCAACCAGTTGCTCGTGGAGGTCATGGGGCTGCACCTGCCCGGGGCGGCGTTCGTGAACCCGAACACGCCACTGCGCGACCAGCTCACACGGGCGGCAACCGAGCAGGTGATCAAGCTGTCGAAGCCTCACGGCGGCGAGCACGGCCTGGGCGATATGGTCGACGAAAAGAGCATCGTCAACGCCCTGGTGGCGCTGCTGGTAACCGGTGGCTCCACCAATCACACCATCCACTGGATCGCGATTGCCCGGGCGGCGGGTATCGTTATCGACTGGAACGACTATGCTGAGCTTTCCTCGGTGGTTCCCTCCATGACCCGGATCTACCCCAACGGTCAGGAAGACGTGAACGCGTTTCACGAGGCCGGCGGAACCCCCTTCCTGATCAGGGAGTTGCTGAGCGGAGGCTACCTGCACAATGATGTGAACACGGTGGTCGGTTATGGATTGGAGCGCTACACAGAGATGCCGGAACTGGCGGATGACAAACTGATCTGGAAGCCGGCACCGGAAAAAAGCCTGCGTCCGGATGTCCTCAGCCCCGTGGCGGAGCCGTTCGCGCCGGATGGCGGGCTCCGGGTGCTCGATGGCAATCTGGGCCGGGGCGTGATCAAGGTATCAGCCGTTGCCCCCGAACACCGGAAGGTGGAAGCGCCGGCCGTGGTCTTTAATGACCAGAACGAACTCAAGGCGGCGTTTGAAGCCGGCGATCTGGACAGGGACTGCATTGTGATCGTGCGTTTCCAGGGCCCGAAGAGTAATGGCATGCCGGAGTTGCACAAACTCACGCCCTATCTCGGAGTGTTGCAGGACCGCGGATTCAGGGTTGGTCTGGTGACCGACGGCCGAATGTCGGGTGCTTCGGGCAAGGTGCCCGCGGCGATCCACGTCTATCCGGAAGCCCTGGATGGCGGGCCCCTGGCTAAGGTCAAAAATGGTGATCTGATCTGCCTGGATGCCGAAAGGGGCGTTCTTGCCATCCGGGTGGATGAACAGGACTTTGCCGGCCGCGAATCTGAAAAAGCGGACCTGACCGGGTATCATCATGGCTATGGTCGGGAGTTGTTTGGCTGGATGCGTCGTGCCGCCGGCAATCCCGAGGAAGGGGCCAGCTTTTTCTGGAATCATGAGGCATGACAGCAACACATTATTCACTGGTCGGTGATATCGGTGGCACCAATGCGCGTTTCGCCCTGGTAGAGCGGGGCAGCGTTCAGCCGTACGCTATCGAAATCCTGCCCTGCGGAGATTACAACAACCTTGATGACGCGGTACGCGATTACCTGGCCCGCGTGGGGGTCTCCGAAGTCGGGGAGGTCTGCCTGGCGGTGGCATCGCCGGTGCGTGGAACCCAGGTGCGGATGACCAACAATCACTGGCGCTTTGATACCGAAGAAATCCGGGAGCAGTTTGGCTGGTCGGCGTTCAAGGTGATCAACGATTTTACCGCCATGGCGCTTGGCGTTCCCCATGTTGCGGGTGATCAACTGGTTCATGTTTGTGGCGGTCCGGGTGACAGCCGTCGTCCCAGGCTTGTTATGGGGCCTGGAACCGGGCTCGGGGTTTCCGGGCTGGTGCCGATCAGGCAGGGTTGGGTGCCGTTGATGACAGAAGGCGGGCACGTGGATTTTGCGCCAACGGACGATACCGAAATGGCGGTTCTGCGTATCCTGAAGGCCCGCTTCGGGCGGGTTTCGGTAGAGCGGATTCTGTGTGGTCAGGGCCTGCTGAATCTGTATCAGGCCCATGCTGAAATACAGGGTGTGGCTGCGCCGCTGGATGCACCCGAGAAAATCACCGCAGCTGCTGTTGATAATGCCGATAACCTGGCTCGCCACACTCTGCGTCATTTCTGCGAGATTCTGGGCCGGGTTGCCGGCAATGGTGTCCTCACCCTCGGAAGTACCGGCGGCGTTTACCTGTGTGGTGGCATCTTGCCGAGATTCCTCGATTTCTTTCTGGAGAGTCCGTTCCGCAACGGCTTTGAGGACAAGGGCAGGATGCGGCCGCTGCTGGAATTCACGCCGGTTTACGTGGTAACGGAGCCCTACACCGGGCTGCTGGGAGCCGCCGAGGCGCTGGGCAATCCGGAGGTTTGATTCGGCATTGTCCGGCCTGATCGGAGAAAGCGTACCAGTTCGCTTCGATCAAAACGGTACTGGTGGTTGTACGGCGTTCATGGTGGGTCCTTTGGTACTTGTTGTGCAGGTCTTGTGGCCCTATCGTTACGGGAAATACCGGTTTATGCAATTGCCCTGATGAGGGGCCTCCCCATGAGTGACAATCTCTCACAACTTTCCTTTGATAATCTGGTGCGCCGGGTGAGGGCCTGTACGATTTGCCAAGAGGCCCTGCCTCACAAGCCGAGACCCGTGATCCAGATATCCGAATCGGCGCGCATCCTGGTGGTCGGTCAGGCGCCAGGGCGGCGCGTTCACGAAACCGGGCTGCCGTTCAACGACCCCAGCGGGGATCGGCTGCGACAATGGATGGGTATTACCCGGGACACCTTCTACGACGAGCAGAAGCTCGCAATCCTGCCCATGGGCTTCTGCTATCCGGGAACCGGCAAGTCCGGGGACCTTCCCCCGCGGCCTGAATGCGCGCCCGCCTGGCGTGAGGCTCTTCTGGACCGTCTGCCGGACATCGGGTTGACTCTGGTCATCGGCCAATACGCCCATGCCTGGCATCTGGCCAACAGCCGGAAATCCGTAACCGCCAACGTTCAGCACTGGCGGGAGTATTGGCCCGGGGTTCTGCCCATGCCTCACCCCAGCCCACGAAACAACCTCTGGCTGCGTCGTAATCCCTGGTTCGAAAGCGAGGTCGTGCCCGAGCTGCAACGGCGGGTTGCCCGGCTTCTTGAGCCTGGGCCGGCCACCAGTCAGCTCCCTTGAGCTGCTCCTCTTCGGCCATCTTCGGGCCAAAATCGTGGGCAAGGAAATTGCGCTCAATGACCGACAGGGTTCTGTCCTGGGCGGCTGCAGGTTGTCCGGCGCTTGCTGGGGGGCGGCACCATTCCATGCGAATACCCCATTCATCAACCGGCAATCCGTTGGGAATTCCCCTGTCACCTGCGCCTGCCATGGAAAACCAGGCATTGGTGAAGCGCCATCCCAGGGACGGGTCCCGTTTGCCGTAGTCCATGTGGCCATAGACGCGCTCTCCATCGATCTCCTTCACGTGAGCGGTGAAGAACTCTGCAATGTCTTCGTGGGCAGACCAGTTTACGGGTACGCCAAGCTCGTAGCCGTAACGTTGCCGGAACTGTGCCCTCAATTCCGGCCGCTGAAATCAGTCGTAACGGAACCAGTACAGGTTGGCAAACTGCTGGTCGGGAAGCTGTTAGATCTTGCCATCCGGGCCGGTGATGAATTCCAGGCCGATGAAGTCTTCCAGTGCCAGGGTCGGCAGGGTGAACGCTTTCCCCGCGCCCTCCATGTAATCGCTGAGCGCCAGAACCCGCGCCTCGTAGTCGTTGGTAGGCAGTTGCTCGGAAAGAACCCAAATTCCCGTGCCCCTCAGATATGCCGCCGCGTGAGCGAACCAGGCCAGTTCTTCGGCCTGCTCATCCCTGGAAAGCGTCGAATCCGGAAAGTGGTCCCGGATCAGCGTTTGAATGAACATTTGTTTCTCATCGGGCAGCGAGTCGAACAGTGGGCCGGCATCTGCCGGCTGGCTCATCAGGAGCATCAGACTGGTTAGCAGTGGCAGTTTTTTCATGACCGTCTCTCGTTTTGTTGGTTTTCGTACAATTTGCGGTCATAGAATTCGTTAGCAAGTTCGTACACGAAAAAATATACAGGCATGATGTTTATTATTAAGCTATAAAAAACAATATAATAGGTTGTGTTTAAGGTTTTTTATCATTCCTGGGGCCGCCTAAACGAAAATTTTTTTCGATCATAAACTTTCCATTTGCGATTTTGGGCGCTAGATTTGTTCTGTTACGAACGTTTTGGTCTTAAAACGAAAAACCGTCAGTTCGATAACGCCGTTGGTCACCGGGCTCCGAACGAGTGTCCTGCCGCGGGCAGGTCTATGCGGATGGCTGACGATAGTCCAGCGCTAACAAAAACAGGAAGCTAACATGATCGAAAACAACAACGTTTTAATGTCGTTCAACAACCGTTCATTCCGGAAAGCCCCTCTGGCTGTCGCACTGTCGCTGCTGACAGCCGGCGTCGCCTCGCCGGCCTTTGCTGAGGTTTCTTTTGAGTCAGACAGTGGTTGGAAATTCGGTATCAATGGCCACATTCCGGTTTTCGCACTGATGAGCGATAACGATAATCTTGAAGAGGATGCCTTCCGGATTACCACCGGGTTCAACCCTGCGACCGCCCAGTTCAACGTGTATGCCCCCACTCAGTACGGTCTCAATGTGTCGGGTCACTTCCAACTGAACAGCCACTTGTCCGGGGCAGATGGGGTGCAGAATTCGGGGTTTGGCCGGGTGGATTTCGGGAGAGTGTCAGGTGTCGAAAGTCGTGTCGCGGAATTTGCGGTCTCCGGCGGTTTTGGCGTAGTTAATATTGGCAAGGGCTACGGCATTTTTGGGGTGCCGGCCATCGGTGATACTGGCAGTGCGAAAGGTATGGGGTTATTTGCTCCGAACAATGGCGATTCGACGGCGGGTAGAATTGGCAACGGCTATTTCTATGCCAACTTCAACCCACGCGTTATGTACACGTCGCCGACCATGAGCGGCCTTACCTTCAAGGTCGGTCTTTTTCAGCCGGAAAAACCTAAGTCGGGAGTCATTGATTTTCCGGGTGCTGCAGATCCCGCCGCCGCTGCGGAGGCTACCAATGCCTCGGTAGGAACGGAAAGCCCACGTATTGAAGCCAACGTTGTCTGGTCTGGCGACATGGTCACCCTCTGGTCCAGTGGTTTCAGTCAGTCCGTGAGTGTGAAGGACCCCGCGGTGGAAGATTTCACCATGACCGGTGTCGATTTTGGTGGCGCACTGTCCCTGGGTGATCTGGGCGTGCGGGCAAACTATGCGATGACTCAGGGCACCGGTAATTTTGTTGTGGGCGGCCATGGAGTTGTCGGAGGCTCCCAGGAAGAGGATGCGGACCAGTGGTATGTTGAGACCACCTACGACATTAACCGCACAACACTGGGCGCGAGCTACGGTGAAGGTTCGGATGACCTGTCGGACGAGGACACTGAACTGACCATGCTGTTTGCCCGCTACCGTGCGACCGACGCCTTAACTGTGATGGCTGAAATCCAGGACTACGCCAGCAGCACGCCCAACAGTGACTACAGCGCTTTTATTCTGGGTTCCCAGTTCACTTTCTGAACCAGCGACTAAGTGACCCCCGACGGAGCGGGGGTCAAAAGGCCGGTACTCCGGAAGGGGTGCCGGTCTTTATTTTGGCATGGAAACAGGCGGGCTCCTCCGGAGAGCCAAGTCCGATGTTTGGGTTCCGTGCAGGGGGCTTGCGAGTGGCCAAAAAAAGCGCCGGCCGGAGATCATCCGGCCGGGGCAAAGATGCCTGAGAGAACTTCAGGCGCTGTGGTGGAGAGAGGTCTTGCGAGTTTCGGGGATTGCGGTGTTCATGAGAAACCGGTCCAGGGCCTCAACGTCGCTGTCTGTTGCATAGAGACCTTGCTTGGTCCGGCGCCAGAGAATGTCTTCAGAGGTCAATGCCCACTCATTTTTCATCAAGTGAAGCACTTCCCTTTCATACAACGTGCCTGCGAAATGAAACCCCAGGTCTTCCATCGAGCCGCAATCCTTGAGGATGTCATAGGAGGTCATACCGTAAGTGCGAACATAGCGGCTGATGACCTTCTCCGAGAGCCATGGACAATCGTGACTGAGCTTCTGCTCAAGCGATGCATGGTTGTCAAAATCGCCACCGGGCAGCACCGCGGTCTTGGTCCACTTGCCTCCCGCCTCGGGAAAGAACTGGCACAGCTTGTCGGTTGCCGCTTCGGCCAGTTTTCGGTAAGTGGTAATCTTGCCCCCGAAAACCGAAATAATGGGAGCCTTGTTTTTTTCGCTGCTCACTTCAAAGGAGTAGTCCCGGGATGCCTTCTGCGCGTTTTCCTCCTCGCCGTCCATCAGCGGACGAACCCCTGAGTAGGACCAGACTACATCCGCCGGTTCAAGCTGGCGCTTGAAGTGGGAGTTCACTATGTTCAGCAGGTAGTCGGTTTCTTCTGGTGAGATTTTCGCTTTCTTCGGATCCCCTTCGTAATCCACGTCGGTGGTGCCCACCAGAGAGAACTCATCTTCGTAGGGAATCACGAAGACAATGCGCTCGTCTTCGTTTTGAAGGATGTAGGCTTCGGTGCCCCTGTTCAGTCTCGGTACCACGATATGACTGCCCTTGACCATACGAATTGATTTCGGCGCTGGCATGGAGAGGGTCTCGCCAAACAGTCTGCTCACCCAAGGGCCTGAGGCGTTCACGATTGCTCTGGCCGAAACCGTTGTTTCGGTTTCGTTGGTCATGTCACGGAGTGTCACCGTCCAGTCCTTCGCGTTACGTTCGGCTCTGACGCACTTGGTCCTGGTCATGATCCGCGCGCCGAATTGCTGGGCTTTTTTCGCAGTCAGTACCA
The DNA here is from genome assembly GCF_056857895.1 of Marinobacter sp. B-21. Taxonomy (NCBI): domain Bacteria; kingdom Pseudomonadati; phylum Pseudomonadota; class Gammaproteobacteria; order Pseudomonadales; family Marinobacteraceae; genus Marinobacter; species Marinobacter sp. B-21. The sequence continues at coordinate 173,980 of NZ_JBSXNZ010000088.1, read as the reverse complement.
CCAGACGAGCGTCGTCGACCCAGCCATCGGAATACTCAAAGCCTTTGGTAATGTCGGGCTTCAGTGGATCGCTCTCAGTAAAGCGGATTGAACGGGATCCCGGCAGGATTTCCCGTTTTGCCAAATGGTCATAAAGAAACAGGCCGGTCCGGATCATCCAGGCAGGGCGAAGGTGAGGGCGGTGGGGCAGGCGGAAGCGCATGGGCCACATGATGTGTGGCGAATTGCGGAGCAGCGACTCTCGTTCGGCCAGGGCTTCCCTGACCAACCGGAATTCATAGTGCTCAAGATATCTGAGTCCACCGTGTATCAGCTTGCTGCTGCTGGAAGAGGTGGCGGATGCCAGATCGTTCATTTCACAAAGCAGGACTTTCAATCCCCGGCCTGCTGCATCCATGGCAATGCCGGTGCCGTTGACTCCGCCGCCAACGACAACAACATCAAACTGTTCGTGCTCCATAGTCATTGTTGGTCATCTCCTGACGCCAATGGAAAAGACGCTTTGTTGTCATGCGCACTTTTCAATGTTCAATATACGGTATAGAACTATTATGCGAAAGCTCGGGATATTCGTAAAGGAAAAATTAGAAAAAAAACGAAAATAAAGAGGCATTCACGTTTTCGATTGGGTGGTTAACCGAAAAGTCTCAGACGAGGTGAAGTTCGACGTTGTGCTCGCTAAGAAGCTGGCGGATTTCGACCGGAGGCTGCTGATTAGTAAACACGTGGTCCGCCTGGGTAATGCTACCGAGGCGAACCATGGCGTTGCGGCCAAACTTGGAGTGGTCAGCCGCGAGCAGAACCTGATTGGAGTTTTCGATAATGGCCTGGGCGACCCGGACTTCGCGGTAATCAAAATCCAGCAGCGAACCGTCGTTATGGATGCCGCTGATCCCAATGACGCCGAAATCCATCTTGAACTGATTGATGAAGTCGCGGGTAGCCTCGCCGACAATGCCGCCATCCCGGTTTCGAACCTCGCCCCCGGCAATGATCACGTGAAAATCCTCTTTTGCCGAGAGAATGGAAGCGACATGGAGGTTATTGGTGACAATCTGCAGATTGTTCTTTTCCAGCAGTGCCTTGGCGATGGTTTCGGTGGTGGTGCCAATGTTGATGAATATGGAGGAGTTGTCCGGAATCATCTCGACCAGCGCTTCGGCGATGCGCTCCTTGGCTTCCAGGTCCATGATCTTGCGAGCCTGGTACGCGGTGTTGACCGTGCTGGAGTCAATACCGGCGCCTCCGTGATGCCTGCGGAGCTTCTTCTGTTTCGCGAGTTCGTTCAGATCACGGCGGATGGTCTGGGGCGTTACCCTGAACTGGTCAACCAGCTGCTCGGTTGTCACGAAACCGTTCTGCTGGATCAGCTCCATGATCAGATCCTGTCGGCGACGCTGTGCCATTACTACCTCCTCCGCGTTGTCGTTTTTCTCATGCGAAATATTGTGCGTCCGGAAACATGTTTAAAGTTTAGTGGTTTTCAGGAGGTTATGCAGCTTTTTTAGAGAGTTGCCCATCACCAACGCGCGGATCCCGTGAAAACTGCTTGGCATTTATGTTCAAAAAGGGAAAAATACGAAAAAATAAGAACCTTAGGTGGAAAACAATATGAGTCAGTACATTCTTTCCATTGATCAGGGAACCACCAGTTCCCGGGCCATACTCTTTGACCTGCAAGGCAACATCCACGCTACCCGACAGCAGGAATTTCCGCAGCACTTCCCGGCCAGCGGCTGGGTGGAGCATGATCCCGGAGATATCTGGTCATCGGTCCAGCGTACCTGTGACGCCGTGATGGCCGAAGAGTGCGGGGAGGGGGGTGAAGTGGTCGCTGTGGGTATTACCAATCAGCGTGAAACTACCGTTCTTTGGGACCGCAAAACCGGTGAGCCGGTGTATAACGCAATCGTGTGGCAGGACAGACGAACGGCCTCCTACTGCGAGTCCCTGAAAAGCGAGGGCCTGGAACCCTGGGTAAGCAGCAAGACCGGCTTGCTGATCGATCCGTATTTTTCCGCCACCAAGATCCGCTGGATCCTGGAAAACGTTGCCGGTGTCCGGGAGCGCGCGGAGTGCGGCGAGCTGGCCTTTGGCACCATCGACAGCTTCCTGCTCTGGCGACTGACCGGTGGACGGGAACACAGGACCGACGCTACCAATGCCAGCCGGACTCTGTTGTTCAATATTCACACTCAGCAATGGGATTCCGAATTGCTGGAACTGTTCGGAATCCCTGAGGTTCTGTTGCCTGAAGTCATGGATTCAGCGGACCAGTTCGGGCAGATCACTGACGGTGGTGCTCTCAATGGCACCTCGGTGCTCGGTGTTGCAGGTGATCAGCAGGCGGCGTTGTTTGGCCAGACCTGTTTCCAGACCGGTATGGCCAAAAGCACCTATGGCACGGGCTGTTTTCTGATGCTGAACACGGGTGACAAGGCCCTTCAATCGGAACACCGGTTGCTTACCACGGTGGCCTACCGTGTGAATGGCAAGCCCACCTACGCACTGGAAGGGAGTATTTTCATTGCCGGGGCCACAATCCAGTGGTTGCGGGATGGCTTGCGGTTGATCCGCGATGCCTGCGAAACCGAGCCGCTTGCAGAGGGAACCCCCGTGGATCACGGTGTATACCTGGTGCCGGCGTTTACCGGACTGGGCGCGCCCTATTGGGACCCGAATGCCCGGGGGGCCATTTTCGGGTTGACTAGGGACACCGGCATCAAGGAAATCGTGACCGCCGGCCTCCAGTCTGTGTGCTACCAGACCAAGGACCTGCAAAAAGCCATGGAAAAGGATGGTATACGACCAGTCACGCTGCGTGTGGATGGCGGCATGGTGGCGAACAACTGGGTTTTGCAGTTCCTGGCGGATATTCTCGGCGCGCGGGTTGACCGCCCTTCACTGGTCGAGACCACGGCGCTGGGTGCTGCCTATCTGGCGGGCCTCGAGGCGGGAATCTACGGCTCTCTGGAGGAGTTGGCGGGGTTGTGGCGCTGTGACCGGAGCTTTGAGCCGGTGATGACAAAAGGGGATCGGGACCAGCTTTACGATGGCTGGATGACGGCGGTGCTGAAACTTTGACAGTAACTTTATAAAAAATCTGAGGGGGTCACCGGACCCCGAGTTCCCGCAGGCGCTTGTAGAGGGTATTCCGGCTGATGGCCAGCTCTCTGGCCGCCCGCGAAATGTTCCCCGTGTACTTGTGATAGACCTGCAGTGTTCTGGCAAACGTGTCGGTTACCTCCGTATCTGAATTGGTGGGTTCTGCCGGCGCCAGACCCTCCATGCTGGCCTCGTTGTTCACTGCCAAATCAAATTCCGCCAGGAAGTCCCCGGGCAAATGCCAAATCTGTATGTCTTCACCATCGGCGATAGCGATGGCCACTCTCAGCACGTTCACCAGCTGCCGGATATTGCCCGGCCATGGATGGTTTTCAAGGGCAGACAGCACTTTCGGCGATAGCTCTTCAGCCTGGCCCTGGTCTCTGTGCCGGCCATAGATATTTTGTATCAGAAGCCGTCGATCGGCCCGATTTCGGAGCGACGGGAGCTCTACACACAGTCCGTTGATACGGTAGTAGAGATCTGGCCGGAAATGGCCGCTGTCGATGCGTGAGTTGAGAGGGCGATTGGTCGCGGTCACCAGCAGGATATCGACCGGAACGCTCTCTGTAGAGCCGACAGGCGTGACAACCCGTTCCTGGAGTACCCGCAGCAGACGGGACTGCGCTGACAGGGGCATTTCACCAATTTCATCGAGAAACAGAATGCCCTTGTGGGCCTTTCGAATGAAGCCCAGGGAGCCCTGGGCCCGGGCTCCGGTAAAAGCACCTGCTTCGTAACCGAACAGCTCCGACTCCACCAGCTCCGGTGGAATGGCTGCGCAGTTCACGGCAACCAGGGGCTGGTCTTTTCGATGCGATGCCTGGTGCAGTGCCTTAACAAGGACCTCTTTCCCGACCCCGGTTTCGCCGGTGATCAGCACTGGTACGCCCCGCTCAAGCACCTTGAGGCTCTGGGTCGCGCACCGTTTCACCACCGAATCCCCGTGCTCCAGGTTGTCTATACCCGGCAGGCGGAGGTCTTGTCCGGTACCCCTGGTCCCGGCAGGGTCTGCCCGCTCAGGATTCCGTCTTGTCACAGACGGGCGCTTTAGCCGCGCGCTTAGCCGAACCCTGCTCCGCGTTGTCAGTTGCAGCGTCTCCTGTTCGGGATGGCCAAGAATATGGTTTCGATGGGTGGTGAACAGTTCATCAAGGCGCGCATCAACGGTCGGCATTCCCAGCAACTGGTCCGCCCTCTGGTTGCTGGCAATAATCCGGCCGGAGTCGTCACAGGCAAGGATGCCAGACCAGGGGCTGTCAAAATTGTCCGCGGTGGTATTGACCGTTATCTGGAAGTGATCCGGGCCAAACTGGCGACTGATAAGCCGATTTTCCACCGACTGTGAAAGCAGCCGCACCATGCCCAGAGTATGAGCCTGGGGCAGGTAAGCGTCGCTGAAAACACTCAAAACTCCGGTAATTTTCTTATGGGCGTCAAAAATCGGGGCGGCGGAGCCGATGATGCTGCGGTTAGCTTTAAGGAAATGTTCATTGCGCTTTATCTGAACCGGCGCGCCGATGGCAATCGCTGTCCCGATGGCGTTTGTTCCGCAGTTCCGTTCCTGCCAGTTGGCGCCCGTCTGGAGCCAGGGCTTGAGGCGTGTCTCGGTGATGCGTTCATCGCCCCAGCTGTTCAGAACGGTGGCATGTTGATCAGCAAGCAGAATCAGACAGCGACTGTTTGCGAGCACATTCCGGTAGTAGGGAAGTACCTCTGCCTCGGTCACTGACAGTAACTCGCCGTACAGGCGTTGTATTTCCTCCAGCCGGCCGGCCTCTGACTCAAGAGGGGCTGGCTCGTGTTCATGATCAAGGCCCCAGGCGATGCAACGGTTCCAGGAATCGGCAATCACGCTCCGATAATCGGAGTATTCGTTTTTTCTCATCAGTCCGCGCTCTCGTGTTCGTTTGTTGTTTTTGCCGCCACATCCTCCGGACAGCTGTTCAACTCCGAGCTGACAAGTGTTCAATCATCTGTGCAAAAGCTGTTCACGTCAATGTTCAATTTGCACAAAGTGTTGCTAAACGAACATTATAATTTTCGAATGAGAAATTATGGTTTAGTAAAATTAGTTGTAAAAACAGAAGGATAGGTAAATATACCTGGAGTAGCGTAAAAGCTGGTACAGGCTTTGCGTATTGAGATTCGAAATCGAATTTCCGGGGCTGACGATGCGGGCCCGGAATGCGTTTCCACAAGAACAAAAAGGAAGGCCTATGTCTTTAACACTGGAGAATCTCTCCCGTGTGGTTGACGGCGTCGACTACATCCGGGATGCGAACCTCACCTTTGAGGCGGGTTCTTTTAACGTTCTGCTCGGCCGGACACTCGCCGGAAAAACCTCTCTGATGCGACTGATGGCCGGGCTGGACAAGCCCGATACTGGCCGTTTGATCTACAACGGAAAGGACGTAACAGGGCAGAGCGTACAGGACCGCAATATCTCGATGATCTACCAGCAGTTCATCAACTACCCCAACCTGACTGTCTACGAAAATATCGCTTCGCCCCTGCGGTTGGCAAAAATGGCCGAGTCAAAAATTGATCGCCGGGTAAAGGAAACGGCGGCCATGCTCCAGATTGATCCGCTGTTGAAACGGTATCCCCTGGAGCTGTCCGGTGGTCAGCAGCAGCGCACGGCAATGGCCCGGGCGTTGGTAAAAGACGCCACCCTCGTTCTGTTCGATGAGCCTCTGGTAAACCTTGATTACAAGTTGCGCGAAGAACTCAGGGCCGAGTTACGGGAACTGTTCCGAGAGCGTCAGTGCATTGCTGTGTATGCAACCACGGAGGCGAACGAAGCGCTTGCGCTGGGGGGCACTACCACCCTGTTGCATGACGGCGGGGTTGTTCAGAACGGACCGGTGATGGACGTGTACCGGGCACCGGTGAACACCCTGGCCGCACAACTGTTCAGTGAACCCCCGATGAACATGATTCGCGGTCGGGTCACGGATACCGAGGTCACTTTTGACGAGTATTCGCACCACGCCCTGACCAAGGAGCTGCGCAGGCTCGAACCGGGTGATTACTGGTTCGGTATCAGGCCCAGCCATATCGGCCTGGTTCCGGCCAGCGATGACGATCTGGAAATGTCGATGGAAGTTGAACTCAGTGACATCAGTGGTTCTGAAACCTTCATGCATGTCGAGAACAGCCACTTTGAAATGGTGTTGCAGCTGATGGGCGTTCACCAATACCACACCGGTGCCCCCATCAAGGTTTACCTGCCGATCAATAAACTGTTCGTTTTCGATGACAACGAGCAACTGGTGCACACACCATCCCGGGCTTCACGAGGGTCGATCTGATGGCTGAAATTCAATTGAAATCACTCGCCCACAGTTATACCGATACGCCGCAGGGGCCGGATGATTATGCCATCCGGCAGTTGGACCATGTCTGGCACAAAGGCGGCGCCTACGCTCTGTTGGGGCCGTCGGGCTGTGGAAAAAGCACGATGCTGAACATCATCTCCGGGCTGGTGCAGCCTTCTGAGGGCGATGTTCTTTTCGATGGCAAGCGAGTCAACGAACTGTCTCCGCGAGACCGTAACATTGCACAGGTATTCCAGTTCCCGGTCATTTACGACTCTATGACAGTGTTCGATAACCTGGCGTTCCCTCTCAAGAACAACAAGGTGCCTGCCTCCAAGATCGCGGCCCGGGTTCATGAGATCGCGGAAGTTCTGGAAATCGGAGACAAGCTCTACAAAAAGGCCAGGAACCTCACGGCGGACGAGAAACAGAAGGTCTCCATGGGCCGTGGTCTGGTCCGCGAAGACGTATCCGCCATTCTGTTTGATGAGCCGCTCACGGTGATCGACCCCCAGCTAAAGTGGAAGCTGCGGCGCAAACTGAAGCAGATTCATGAGCAATTCGACATCACCATGGTGTATGTCACCCACGATCAGTTGGAAGCTTCCACCTTCGCTGACAAGATTGCGGTCATGTACGGCGGCCAGATTGTCCAGTTCGGCACCCCTACGGAGTTGTTCGAGCGGCCCAACCACACCTTTGTCGGGTTCTTCATCGGCAGCCCCGGTATGAATCTGATTGAAGTGCAGCGCTGCCCCAGCGGTGTCTGCTTTGGCAGTACGGTGGTGCCCCTGGAAAACGGCAAGGTGGAGGCGCTCAAACGCCTGAAAACCGACAACATCAAGGTTGGTATCCGCCCTGAGTTCGTTGAGATTTCCGGCCAGTCTTCCGATGACACCTACGAAGCCTGGGTTCTGGATATTGAGGACCTGGGTACCTACAAGATCGTTACCGTGCAGCTCGACCATGAGACCCTGAAAGTGCGCCAGAGTGAGGATTTCGAGGCTGACATCGGCGCCCGCGTGCACCTTTCCTTCCCTAGCCAGTGGCTGATGCTCTACGTGGATGAGTTTCTGATCAAGGAGCAAGACTAATGGTTAAGACACCTAACAACCGCGCCTGGTGGCTGGTGCTGCCGGTCTTCCTGCTGGTGGCTTTTTCGGCCCTGATTCCTTTGATGACCGTTGTGAACTACTCGGTTCAGGATATCTTCGGGCCTGGCAGTGCCTACTACGTTGGTACCGAATGGTTCGAAATCATTCTGCATGACCAGCGGCTTCAGGAGTCACTCCTGCGACAGTTCATCTTTTCCGGCGCCGTGCTGCTGATCCAGATTCCGCTCGGCATCGGGGTTGCCCTGATGATGCCGAAATCGGGTATCAAGGCGTCCCTGGCCCTGATATTACTGGCCATTCCCCTCCTGATTCCCTGGAACGTGGTTGGCACGATCTGGCAGATCTTTGGTCGCGGCGATATCGGCCTGTTCGGCTGGGCCCTGAACGCCCTTGGGTTTGACTACAATTACACCGGCGACACCCTGGACGCCTGGCTTACGGTGCTTTTGATGGACGTCTGGCACTGGACGCCACTGGTGGCCCTGCTGTGTTATTCCGGGCTGCGGGCCATACCGGAAGCCTTCTACCAGGCGGCGGAAATTGACCGTGCTTCCAAGTGGGCCGTATTCCGGTACATCCAGCTGCCCCGCCTGAAGAATGTTCTGATCATTGCGGTGCTGTTGCGTTTCATGGACAGCTTCATGATTTACACCGAGCCTTTCGTGCTGACTGGCGGTGGCCCCGGAAGCTCAACCACCTTCCTGAGTCAGACGTTGACCACCATGGCCATCGGCCAGTTCGACCTGGGCCGGGCGGCAGCCTTCTCCCTGATCTACTTCCTGATCGTGCTGCTGATCTCATGGCTGTTTTTTACCGCCATCACCGCCGCCGACAAAGAAAAATAAGGAGACTGTGATGAAACAGACACGTTCCAAGAATGTCGGAATCACGATTTTTATCGTGATCCTGCTGACTCCGATCTACTGGTTGCTGAACATGTCCTTCAAGACCAACCAGGAAATCCTCAGTGGCCTGACACTCTGGCCGGAGAATTTCACGTTTGCGAACTACGCCGTCATCTTTACCGATCCGAGTTGGTACAACGGTTACATCAATTCGATGATCTACGTTTCCATGAACGTGGTCATCACCCTGTTGGTGGCTCTGCCTGCCGCATACGCGTTCAGCCGGTACAAGTTCGTGGGCGACAAGCACCTGTTCTTCTGGCTGCTGAGTAACCGGATGGCTCCGCCAGCGGTTTTCCTGCTGCCATTCTTTCAGCTCTATTCCTCCATCGGCCTGTTTGACACCCATATCGCCGTGGCGCTGGCTCACTGCCTGTTCAATGTGCCGCTGGCGGTCTGGATCCTGGAAGGTTTCATGTCCGGGGTGCCTCGTGAATACGACGAGATGGCCTACATTGATGGCTACAGTTTCCCCCGGTTCTTCGTGAAGATATTTCTACCGATGATCCGCTCCGGCATTGGGGTAACGGCGTTCTTTGCCTTCATGTTTTCCTGGGTGGAACTGTTGCTGGCCCGAACGCTGACCTCTGTTGATGCCCAACCGATCGGGGCGATCATGACCCGGACCGTGGGGGCCAGTGGTATCGACTGGGGCGTGCTGGCCGCCGCCGGTGTGCTTACAATTCTTCCCGGGATCCTGGTTATCTGGTTCGTTCGCAACCATGTAGCCACCGGGTTCGCCCTCGGACGCGTTTAACAGGAGAACGAACATGCTTGCGTGGATGAACTGGACACCGTCCGTGGCGATTTTCTTCGCTGTGATTGCAACGATTCTTGCGATTATGACCGTTTACGAAATTGTTTCACCCTGCGTGGAACGGAAGGGGTTCCTTCCGATCTCGACCACCCGTGGGGACCGGCTTTTTATCGGGCTGCTTTCCGCCGCGTATATCCATCTGACCTTCCTGGCAGTCAGTGACATCACGCTCTGGATCGCGCTGGCGGTTTCCGTGATCTGGCTTCTGGTGCTGCTGCGCTGGGGCTGAATGGAAGCTGTGCCCGGGTGTTGTGTTAAACCGAACATCCGGGCGCAAATTACGACGAGAAAAGGCTTGTAAATATTTCGAAAACGAACTATTTTCTTAAGTATGATCGGAATCGATCATTGATTGGTTCCGGCTTCAACGGATAGCGACTCAAAAGCGCTATGCAACCGGAACGGAGCACCCGGTGATTCGTTCTACTCAAAACAAGACGAACGAGGTTGGATATGTTCAAGAACAATAAATATCCTGGAACCCTGCTTCTGAGCGCCGCCATCGGTGCTGTAGGGCTGGGTTTGAGCCTGCAGGTCAGCGCTGATCAGTATACTGATGCGGCTGAGAAGTGGGTGAATCAGGATTTCAAGCGGTCAACCCTGACCAAAGAACAGCAAATGGAAGAAATGAAGTGGTTTATCGAAGCTGCGAAGGAATTCCGTGGCATGGATATCAACGTTGTTTCAGAAACCATTGCCACCCACGAATATGAATCCAACGTTCTGGCCAAAGCCTTCTCCGAAATTACCGGCATCAATCTGACCCACACGCTGATTCAGGAAGGCGATGTTATCGAGAAGTTGCAGACCCAGATGCAGTCAGGCCGGAATATCTACGACGGCTGGGTTAACGACTCAGACCTGATCGGTACGCATTTCCGGTACGGTAAGGTGTTCCCGGTTGATGACATCATCAACGGTGAAGGCAAGGACCTGACCCTGCCGACGCTGGATCTTGAAGACTTCATTGGTCTGGATTTCACCACTGGCCCCGATGGCAAGCTCTATCAGTTGCCGGACCAGCAGTTTGCCAACCTGTACTGGTTCCGTGCGGACTGGTTCGAGCGCGAGGACCTGAAGAAGCAGTTCAAGGATATTTACGGTTATGAACTGGGTGTGCCGGTGAACTGGTCCGCCTATGAAGACATTGCCGAGTTCTTCTCGGTCCATGTGAAAGAGATTGATGGCAAGCGCGTATACGGTCACATGGATTATGGCAAGAAAGATCCGTCCCTGGGCTGGCGCTTTACGGATGCCTGGTTCTCCATGGCGGGAGCCGGTGACAAGGGGCTGCCGAATGGTCTGCCGGTAGACGAGTGGGGTATTCGCGTTGACGAATGTCACCCGGTTGGGGCGAGCGTCAGCCGCGGTGGCGCCACCAACGGCCCGGCGGCCGTATACGCAACCACCAAGTATGTTGACTGGCTGGAGGAGTACGCGCCGCCAGAGGCTCAGGGTATGACCTTCTCGGAGGCGGGTCCGGTACCGGCGCAGGGCAATATTGCCCAGCAGATTTTCTGGTACACTGCGTTCACCGCGAGCATGATCAAAGACGGCCTGCCGGTGGTTAATGAGGATGGCACTCCCAAGTGGCGTATGGCACCGTCTCCACGCGGACCCTACTGGGAAGAAGGCATGAAGCTGGGTTACCAGGACGTAGGTTCCTGGACCTTCATGAAGTCTACTCCGCAGAAGCGTCGCCTCGCCGCCTGGCTGTATGCACAGTTCACCGTGGCCAAGACCGTTTCACTGGAAAAAACCATCGCGGGCCTGACTCCGATCCGTGAGTCCGATATCGAGTCTGAAGCTATGACGGAGATGGCACCGAAACTGGGTGGTCTGGTGGAATTCTACCGTAGCCCGGCCCGTGTCCAGTGGTCACCAACCGGCACCAACGTACCGGACTATCCCAAGCTGGCTCAGCTCTGGTGGCAATATATTGCCCAGGCAGCCAGTGGTGAAGCGACTCCGCAGGAAGCTCTCGACGGCCTCGCTGAAGCTCAGGATCGAGTGATGGAGCGTCTTGAGCGCGCCAATGTAATGCCGACTTGCGGTCCCAGGCTGAATGAACCCCGCGATCCGCAGTACTGGCTGGATCAGCCAGGTGCGCCCAAGCCCAAGCTGGCAAACGAGAAGCCGCAGGGCCAGACCGTTGCCTATGACGAACTGCTGAAAACCTGGGAAGAGGCTCGCTAAGGTGGGCTGATTCCTGAAGAGCAATGCCTGCCGCAACAGGACCCTTCAGTTGCGGCAGGCAGAGCACCGTTGTCACTGTGGGTTTTGGCCGGTTGCTTATAGTTCCCCCCTTTCAGGCATTTCAAGGTAACCCCTCCCGGGGTGAGCCCTGCCGGCCCTTTTTCTACCGTTTGGCCCGCGCTTTCGGGTCCACTGACCAAATCTGTTACGGGCTAACTTTCGTTTCCATATCAAATTTGTCTGATCGACCGGTTGTTTTCGATTGATTATGTTCGTTTACGAATATTAATATAGTGTTTATGTTCGTTATCCAAAAAAATATAATTCGCAAACAACAATGATGTAACAGGAACGACGCTATGGAACACATAAAAACAGTCACGGCCCGGGAGATTCTGAATTCCCGGGGATTCCCCACAGTGGAAGTGGACGTTGAACTCCGTAACGGCGTAGTCGGGCAGAGCCGGGTGCCTTCCGGGGCGTCGACGGGAACCCGGGAAGCGCTGGAAAAGCGCGATGGTGACAACAACCGCTATACCGGCAAGGGTGTCCTGCAGGCGGTCCGGTCTGTTAACGAACGCATTGCACCAGCTCTGGAGGGACGCGTGGTGTTTGACCAGATGGTAATGGACCGGCTCATGTGCGAGATGGATGGTACTCCCAACAAGGCGGAATTTGGCGCCAATGCCATTCTCGCTGTCTCGCTGGCCATGGCCAATGCAGGTGCCAATTACCGGCAACAGCCTCTGTACCGGTATCTTGCCGAGTTATACGGCTGCAGCGGCCCCAGCATCCTGCCTGTGCCCATGATGAACATCATCAACGGCGGCGCCCACGCCGACAACAACGTGGATATTCAGGAATTCATGATCCAGCCAGTGGGCGCGCCCAGCTACAGCGAGGCGCTTCGCATGGGAGTGGAGACCTTCCATGCCCTGAAGTCCCTGCTCCGAAAAAAAGGCCTGTCCACGGCCGTGGGTGATGAGGGCGGCTTCGCACCCGATCTGCGTTCCGGCGAGGAAGCTCTGGACCTTATCCTGGCCGCTGTCGAAAAGGCGGGATACCAGCCAGGAACCGATGTTGTCCTTGCTCTGGATTGCGCCGCTTCCGAATTCTATGAACGTGGCCGTTACAACCTGAAGGGCGCCAGCAAACAGTTTAGCTCCGATGAGTTCTCCGACTACCTCCTCGACCTGGCCATGAAATACCCGATCGCCTCAATCGAGGATGGCATGGATGAAAACGACTGGGACGGCTGGAAACTGCTGACCGAAAAACTCGGTGAACGTGTTCAGCTGGTGGGCGATGACCTGTTCGTGACCAATACCGCGATCATCACCGAGGGCATCCGCAAGGGCATTGCCAACTCGGTGCTGATCAAGTTCAACCAGATAGGAACCCTGACCGAAACCCTGGACGCCATCGGTATGGCTCAGGATGCCGGGTATACCACGGTGATTTCCCACCGCAGCGGTGAAACCGAAGACACCTTCATCGCGGACCTGGCCGTGGCAACGCGATCGGGCCAGATCAAAACCGGCTCGCTTTGCCGATCAGACCGGGTCGCCAAGTACAACCGTCTGCTGCGCATTGAACAGGATCTGGGCGCTCACGCCTTTTATCCCGGTGTTGGTGCTATCCGCTGTGCCCTCGACACCTGAACCGCTTTTTGGGAGAAACATCATGAGAAAACCGATTCTGATCGGAAACTGGAAGATGAACGGCAGCCTTCAGGCCAACCAGGCCCTGATGGTGCGGGTACTGCCGCGCCTGAGGAAGTTTCGTAAGTCGATTGATCTGGCGGTGTGTCCCCCTTATCCCTACCTGTTCCAGGTCCGGGATCTGCTGGGTTACACCGGCATCATGCTCGGAGCCCAGAACGCCTCCGGGTTTGTCTCCGGAGCCTACACGGGGGAAGTCAGCGCCACCATGCTCCAGGAAATGGGGTGCCGCTATGTGCTGGTGGGTCACTCCGAACGCCGGTTGCTGTTTGGCGAAAGCAACCAGGAAGTCGCCGCCCGCTACCGATCAGTCCTCGGCGCCGGGGTCGCTCCGGTGTTGTGCGTGGGCGAAACCCTGGAAGATCGGGAGTCAAACCGCACCGGTCTGATTATCGAGCAGCAGCTCCAGGCGGTCATTGGCGAGGTGGGGCTGGCGGCCATGGCTAACGGAATTATCGCCTATGAACCGGTCTGGGCCATCGGTACGGGCAAAACCGCAACGCCGGAGCAGGTGTCCAGGGTACATCAGCAAATCCGGCAATTCATAGCTAACAATGCACCAGAGGCGTCCGATGACATCAGCCAGGAACTGCGGGTGATTTACGGAGGTAGCGTCAAAAGTGCAAACGCCTTTGAACTGTTCAGCCTTGCCGATGTGGATGGAGGGCTGATTGGCGGGGCCTCCCTGCACGCGGACGAATTCGGAACTATCGCCGGTGCGCTGGCTGAGGCTTCCGGCATTCTGGCAGGCGAATGCGATACTAATTGATGGAGAAAGAAATGCAGCCAACACGCTGGATGCCGAGAGAGAGTTTTCCCGGGGAGAATGCCGTGTCTGAGCAGTTTTGTAACGGCGGCGTCGTTCAAAGATCCTGACAACGGACTACCTGTTCTGATAGTCCGCTCAGGATGAAGCTCAGAGCCGGGGGGGCTTGCCAGCCTCCCGCCGGCGCTCCTCCCATTCCTCCCTTGTCTGGGCCGCCTGATCGCCGGGCATGGAATCGATGATGCTGAAATAGTCGGAACTGTACTCGTCCTCCACGACGGTGTTTCTTGGTTTTACCTTGACCACATACACCGTCTGAACGTTCTGGTGGTCAAACTCCCGCCAGTACTGTTCGTCTTTCAGGAAGGTGTACCGATGTCCCTCCAGGGCCTTTATGATTGCGCCGGTATCGGTGGTACCTGCCCGCTCGACGGCGTCCTTGTACTGGTAAACGATGCTGTAGGCAGACGCTGCTGCGGTTGACGGGCGCATCTCGTAGTGCCTGGAGAAGGCTTCGACAAATTCCTTGCCGCGGGGGTAGTTCAGTTCGTAGGGCGCATTCCAGACCCAGGGGGAGCCACCTACGATGCCTTCCATAATCGTGGGGCCAACCTGCCTTGCCATGCCCAGGGTGAGATTGGGCACAACAATCTGCATTTTCTCGGTGATTCCCATCTCATAGGCGACATTCAGGGCCCGCACCATGTCGTTGCCGAATAGTACCATCATCAGAACCCTGGCATTGCTTGCCTCCGCCTGTTCCAAAGCCTCACGGAAGTCGGTAATCAGGGCCCGTGGGAATGGAGTTTTAACACCCTTGTGGCGTGCGGTGTCTTCGGTGCCAGAGAACTTCCGGACCGATTCTTCCACCGACCAGCCCCAGGTGTAGTCGGCGGTGATGTAGAAATAATCGTCGTTCTGATGGTTGGTTTTCAGGTAATGGCTCAGGGCCCTGGCTGTCATCCAGGCGTTGTAGGGTTCCCGGAACATGTGGGAATGGCCTTCAGCGCCGGTGGTCGCGTTCGAGTATGTGAGGGTGCCGAAGTAGATCCGGTTACGATCCCGGGCCGCTTTGCCCGAGGCGATGGCTACCGCGCTGGAGACACCGCCGAATACCATCTGGACGCCCTCACGGTCAATTAATTCTGCGGTGTTTTTGGCACCCCGGCCAGGTTCCCCCCGGGTGTTTCGGATCACCAGCTCCAGTTGCCGGCCCATAACGCCACCGGCCTTGTTGATCTCGTCAACAGCCAGAAAGGCGCCAAGACGCTGTTGCAGCCCCTGGTCTTTGTAACGGCCGGTCTGCGGGTAATTCAGCCCGATTTTCAGGGTTTCGGCATAGACGGTGGTACTTGCCAGCAATAGCAGGCAAGCAGAAAAGAGTACTTTTCTGACATTCATTCAGGTTGGCCTCCAGAATTGCAGCGCCACTGGGGGAGCAGACTGCAATCATTTTTTTGATTATTTGTTAAGCACAGTGCCCCGCGGCAGATTAAAGAATTGGCCGGGCGGTACATCAAGTTTCAGCGCTGAGTATGGAGCCAACAATGGGACTAAAGTGGAAATTTAGGTAACAAATTGTAGGTTAGTGACGGGCATCAAGACCACTCCCCGCTTTAAATCTGAGTAGGTTCGTAATCGGGAGCACAAAACGCTCACTTTTGACGTGCACCAATTTGGTATTTTCAGTGCTCAAAAATAAATCAATGCGCACTGTAAGTGGGCATTGTTTTGCATGAACGCTCCTTTGAGATGCCCCAGCTACGAGTGGGGCATGGGGTGCTTTCATAGCCTACAGCGGGCCTGAACTTTGCTAGGGAACTTTTCGGTCTGGTCGCGCGCTGCACCTGAGGCGCGATCAGGAAGTACCGTCTGGAGGAGCATCCCATGACACTGAAAAGCACATCAATGAATCTGACGCCGGCGGAGCGCCGCTGGTTACCCGTGTTCGGGGAGAGCGGGAAACTGGCCATGGGCTGGTCCTGTTTTCTCAACAGGGGCATGTATGCGACCAATGAACAGATTTTCGAGAGTATCGCCAGAACCCGTCGGGATGCGTTGATTGCCTGGGCAGAGCACAAGTGGTCGTTCATGGAGTCAATGGCGAGCCGGGTTTCGGCCGAGAACGAGGCGACAGTCCGGGGCATTATTACGGCATCGGCAGGGCGGCTGCGGGAAATTTCCGAGCTGTTCGTAATTGATAAGGACGGCACCGTTATCGAATCAACCGCCGGGGGCCGGGCAGGCAAGAGCGACCTGCCGCAGGGGGCGGTTGCCGAAGGTATCAGAAACCGGTTTCTTCACGGGCCATATAAAGACCCCGTAACCCTTCGGCTCGGAGCCACGACGTCCCGATTCCACGATTCGGTAACTCTGATGTTCTATCAGCCCCTCACCCTTGCCAACGGAGACCCCGGGGCCCTGTGCGCAAGAATACCCAACGATGTGATGAGTGATCTTATTCAGCGGGAGGCCGGGCACGTCTTCGAGGAATCAGGCGACAACTACCTTTTCATGATTGAGAGTCATTTCGACCGATCCATTCTGCCCGGAACGGCCCTTTCACGCTCTCGATTCGAAGACGCCACTTTCAGCCATGGCGATAATCTGAAAGACGGCATCCGAACCGGTTTTGGCATCGTGGGAGTGCGCGAGCATACCGAGTTTGAAATCCGGTTCACGGACCCTGCCACTGGCGAGCTGCACCCGGGGGTGCGGGAAACCATCGCCAAAGGCGAAAACCTGTATATCAAGTATCCAGGCTATTCCGATTATCGTCATATTCCGGTGATCGGAAAGGGTGTCACTTTTCGCCTGCCCGGTTCTCCCGACCTTTGGGGCATGATGTGCGAGGGTGACCTTGAGGAGGTTTATCGCCGACGGTCCCTGTCCTACCGGCTGTCGATGAGGTTTGCTCTGTTTATAGCTGTACTTTGGGCGACCAGTTTTGCCATGGCGTGGGCGGGTGTGCCGCTCTGGCTTGAGGGGCTGGTCAACGCCGGCGTCGCGTTTTGCCTGGTGTGGTTGTTCAGGATCACTGCAGTGCTCCCCGTCTCAGATAAACTAAGTGCCATGGCGGAGGTTATTCGCAATATTGCCGAGGGCGGCGGTAACCTCAGGCAAAGGATGGACCCATCCCGGATGCGCCGGGATGAAACCGGTGATCTGGCTCGCTGGATCAACAGCTTCATAGACAGTCTTGATGGCATGGTCGGGCAGGTTATCACACTGGCCTCGGAGTCCCGCCAGGCGAGCGATCAACTCATGGAGCAGAACCGGCTCGCTGATCAGAGAATCCGCGACGTTCTGGCGCATATCGACGAGATGCTGCAAGGCGCAAATTGGCAGCAGAATGAAATCCGGAATGCTTCAACTACCGCCCATGAAATGCGCTCCGGAATGGATGAAGTGGTTGAGCGCGCGAGGGCACAGTTTGCCCGCGTGAGTCAGGAAACACAGAGTATTCGGGCGATCATCAACCGCTCGGCAGAGGGAATTCGTGCGGCAAATGACCGGACAGACGAGATAGCAAAAACGGCATCAGTCATAAATGACATTGCAGCACAGACCAACCTTCTGGCTCTGAATGCGGCCATTGAGGCCGCCCGGGCAGGGGAATCCGGGAGAGGATTTGCAGTTGTGGCAGACGAAGTCAGGAAACTGGCAAGCAGAACCGCCCAGGCCACCAGCGAAATCGGGGAGCGTCTTGATCGGGTGCAGGAGGAGACCCGGCGAGCGGTTTTCACCATGGAAGAGGGCATGTCAGAAATGGAAGACCGTCTTCGCAAGGCTGAAGCGGCGGTTGATGACAATTCAGCCCTGCATCACATGGTCGAAAAGCTGTTCAAAGCCATCGACGGTATCGAAGAGACCAATCGACGCCAGAGCTCGCAGACCTCCGGCGTAGCTGAGAGTGCTTCGGTAATGAGGTCTGTAGTCGAGCAGTTGGTGCTGAGTTCCGAGCGCACTCAGGCTTCGGCCAACAAGCTTCAGAGACTGACCGGGCAGTTCCAGGTGTCGGCAGGGATTGCCTGAAAACCGTCATTTGGTTTCCGAACGGGGACTGGATACACTTCTCTCGAAACGGCCGGACAGGCCACCAACGAGCGGAGAGTGTCTGGTGCAGGTAGGGGCAGAGGGTAATCGCACGTTTCTGAAGTCCGGATTCCGGTGCCGGCTTGTCCTGGCAGGACTTATGCTCCTGCCTCTGACCGCCAGCGCCGACTGGTACAGATTCACCGATACCGCCATGACGACCCCCATCGAACTGGAGTTCTGGGCAGACGATAAAGAGCTGGCGGACCGGGTTGGAACAGAAGTGTTGGCGGTTTTTCATCAGGTAGATGAGCAGATGAGCCGCTACCGTGATGACTCGGAAGTTTCCGGGCTCAACCGCAGCGCGGCCAGCGGACCGGTTGCCGTCAGTGCCGGCCTGTTTCAGGTGCTGCAAAAGGCCCGGGAAGTGTCTCTTCTCAGTGACGGCGCGTTTGACATAACGTTTGGTTCCGTTGGTTATCTTTACGACTTCAGGGCCGGGAAAAAACCCACCAACGAACAGATCCGCTCCGGTCTGTCCCGGGTGAATTTCCGGGACGTGATCCTTGATGAGACCGCCGGCACTGTCGAATATGGCCAGCCAGGTATCCGGGTGGATCTTGGCGGCATTGCCAAGGGCTATGCGGTGGATCTCGGGATCGAGCATCTTGTCAGCCACGGGATCCGCCATGCCCGGCTCAGTGCCGGTGGTGATATGCGGCTTCTGGGCGACAAGCGGGGGCGGCCCTGGTACGTGGGCATCCGGGATCCCCGTTCCGAAGGCCGAAATGCCGTGGTTTTGCCACTGCAGGACGTGGCCGTGTCCACATCAGGAGATTACGAGCGCTTTTTCGTGGATGAGGCAGGAGCGCGCGTTCACCACATACTGTCGCCGGCAACCGGTAAATCGGTGCAGGGCGTTCAGAGTGTCACCATCATTGGGGAGAATGCGCTAACCACCGACGGCCTATCAACCGCCGTGTTTGTGTTGGGGCCGGAGAAAGGCCTGGAGATGATTGAACGCCTGCCAGGGATCGACGTGGTGGTTATCGACGACCAGAGGATGATGCATGTCTCTGAGGGGCTCGTTCCACCCGATCCTGAGTAAGGGTGGAGCGAGCCTGATCAGTTCCCGATCATACCGTTCACCACATTGGAGAAGGCAATCAGGCTGTCCTGCATGGTGCTGTTGCCCAGGCCATGGCCGGTAAAGCGGGTGCCGAAATCAGCTTGCTCGCCATGCAGCGCCATGTAATTCAGTAACACGGTTTGCACTAGCTGGTTAACGTTGTTTGCGGCCGGACTGGAGGCGGTTTCCACTGAGGCATCCGAGCGCATGAAGCCGATCTGGTTGCGGATGGCCATTGGCCGGCCCGCCGGGTTATATACCATGAAAAAGGAGGCGGCAGTCTGCTGGTTGTCGCCGGTCCACTCGCCCTTGCCGCGGCCATCCATGGAATCGTCAATCCGGCCATTACTGGACACCGAGCCGTCGCTGAACACATAGAGCATCAGTGGCATGCCCGCCCTTGCCGCGTATTCCAGGCAGGCGCCCATGCAGCGCCCCGCCTGTTCGTCCCGGCGTTCTCCGGTGCCGCGCTCGCCGGTATGGTAGTCATAACCGCCCATGGTGATCGTGCCTGCGCCGGCGTAGCCGTTTAACACCAGTTTCATCACCGACGCGGTCTTTCGGAACTCGCGGTTGCTGTTGAACTCATCACGGCTGAAAATGCCGGTAGGGCCAACAATTTCAAGGTCCAGCTCCGGATTCAGTTCTGCCGGATTACCGAACCGGTCTGCCAGGTCGGCGCTTTTTATGTAGCCGCAGCGGACCAGGTCCTTGACTACATCGTCCGTGGAAATGCCGGTGTTTACCTGGTTCATCTTGGCGTCGCTGATACGCTGGATGGATTCCATCACGGCCACCGCATCCGACTGATCCAGAATGCCGATAAGATCGCCCACGTCCACCAGACCAGTGACATCCGACGGCCGGTCAATCTTGGTGGGGCGAACCTCCGGATTGATCAGGTTCATTGGCGCCAGTGAGTTACCACCGGATTCTGAGCTCTGGGAGCCTACGAGGGAGAGCAGAGAACCGTCGGCGCCGGCCCGATGAATCCCGTACATCGGGTTATGGGGGTTATTGCCGGTATCGTTTTCGGAACGGGCGGCAATGATGGCGCCATTGGTTGCAGCACGGGTGCCCGCACTGGTGCTCTGCAGGATGCCCCGGAGAAAGCCGCTGTCTGAGTGGAATGCGAGACCCAGTTCGTTATTCACAAAGGCGGGATCGTTGGGCAGCATGTCACCAGGCAGTCCGAGCTTGTTGTAGCCGGCGGTGCTCAGGAAGTCCATCTGGCCACCGGATTTACCCATCAACACGTTGGAGCCGGCAATGTTGGCGCCACCGGCCAGGTCAAAGCAGATAAACGGAATCTTGCCGGCGCCCTGAACCGCAATGCCACAGCTTGCCTTCAGCGTTTCCAGGTCGGGTGAAAGCGCGGCAGAGGCCATCCTGGGGTTCCCGAACAGGCTGAACAGCGAGGCACCGAAAACCGTGGCGGACCCGGCCATCAACCCCTGGGCGATAAACTCGCGGCGAGTCCTTGGCCTACCGTGATCATCGTGGAGCAGGGGGCTGCCGTTGGCCAGGGGCTTTTTACGGGATTTGCGTATAAACATGGTCGGCTTCCTCTACTGAACCAGGGTGGTGGCGCTGCCAAGCACGGCGGCACAGCTTGCCTTGACGACGGTTTCGGTGCGGTCGGGCTCACATCCGGCACCACAGAGGGTCAGCTTGTCCATAAGTTTGCCCAATTCTGTCTGAATCTCACTGTCGCTTGGTTGCGAGGCCAGATTGCTGCCCACAAAGCGCGATAGCAGCGGCCCGGTAATCAGGCTTTTGCCACTGGCATCAAACGCGCTGCTGGCTGGTGCTGCAAAATCGAACCCGGGGAACATCTCTTGCCGCAGCTCAGTGTTGGACACCAGGGCGTCGCAATACTGGATTGCCATCTGGGTGACCGCCATCTGGTGGGACGACAGGAAACCCTGGATGGTTTCGACCGTTGGCAGTTGCTGCTTGACGGTGGTGTAAGTCGCGAATACTGCGGGGTTGGTCGTGGCAACGCCTGTCATCCGGGACATGGACTCGTTGATTTCATCGAAGGTCTTCAGACCGATCTGCGACGACGGATCGAGATCGGCAGGCGCTGGCTGAGGCAGCAGCGACGGTTCGGTGCGGGCAAAACTGTTGCCGCCCAACTGGTCGAAGGTCAGGAAGAACTCGTCGTTTTCCGGACCATTTTCAAGCGCGATGATGGTTCCGAGGGGCGACAGTGGCTGGCCGGTGCCAGCTTCGTAGGCGTCGCTGTCGAGAACCACGTTGAGGTTGGCCCAGGCCTGTCCCACTGTGGCTTCCTTACCGTTTATGCCCAGCCGCATGCCCCGGAGCGGAATACCGGAAGGCTCCGCGAAGTCGTCAAGACTGATGAAGAAAGGACTGGTGAACCGGTAAGCGTAGTTGTCGAACTGGCTGACCTCGAAGACGATAAAGCTCTGGGGCACGTCGATCAGATGGGACACCCCGAACAGCAGGTAGAACTTCTGGCCAACGCCAACCTCGAAGTTGGCCCGCACCTGTTCCGGTGTCAGGGCACGGTTATGAATGGCGACCATTCGGATCGCACCCTGCCACGGCGAGTTGCCATCGGTTTCGCTGCCCAGCACCAGGGCAAAGCTGTCATCCCATTCGCTCAGCAGACCATCGTCGTCCGGGTCGATATCGCCGGAGGGTGTTCCGTTAATGAATATCTGGCGACCCGTCGCCGGGGCGTAATTCACCACCACGTGCTGGAGCGTTGCCTGCAGCAGCATGTCGGCGTCCTGGGTAGCGAAGGGTGTGTTCTCGTCACTGGTTGTGCTGCGGTGGAGTACTTCGTAACGCTGAAGTGTCTGGCTCAGCGTGACGTTGCGGGTGGTGGATGAGCCAGAGTAGGTGACGATGCGGGCGTCTTCCTGGGTGATGTTGCCCGGGGCTACCCAGGCCTCGATGCTGTACTCGCCAGAGGCGGTCAGCAGGGTGTGGAGTTTGCGGCTGGCGGTGGTGCTCCCCTGGGCTTTGCCGGCTGGTATCATGAAACCTTGCTCGTTTTCTCCTGCCGGGCCAAGGTCGATACCCCAGCCGCCGACCCAGTCGACGTTTCCGCTCAGGGTCAGATCCAGTGCAGGCGAAACGCCGCTGGTATCAAAGGCGGTCTGGCCTTCGCCGGATTTGAACTCATACAGCGCAATCACGTTGTCTTCATAGCGGCCACCGGAATTCGCCAGTAGTCCGTCTGACGACAGAGTCAGGGCCTTACTGGCAACCATTGTCGGATCAACCGGCTCGCTTTCTTGCAGCCCTGCAAAATCAGAGATTGCCATTTGCATCATGTCCGCTGACATGGCGCAGTCGTCGTCCCAGCATCCATGCAACTCCGTGCGAAGCTTTTCAACAAATCTTGAGGCCGAGGGCGTTCCAAGATTGATCCGGCTTTTTGATTCGCTGTATGCCGTGGATACATCCGGGCTTGCGAAGGGGTAGGGGGCCGGCCCCGAGCCTGCATGACAATCACTGCAATAAGTGGTCAGGAGTGGATAAACAGTTGTTGAGAAATCGGTGCTGTCCGTCGGAAATGCCAGCGTTGCGCCCGGATCCTTTATTGCAGGAGCACGAAGTTCAACGGTTTTAGCCGAACCCTCGGAGCCGCCAGCCCAGTTAGAAATATAAGTGGTAAGGATATCGACACAGGCGGAATTGCTGGTGAGCCAGCAATTATGGCCACCGGCTACCTTGGTCACCAGTTGCGACTGGGAGGGATCGGAAAGATTAACGATGCTGTTGGCCTGGGCGTAGGCAAGGTTGACATCCTGCTGGTTAACAAACGTCGGTGACTGACCGCCCGAACCATGGCAGGCGCCGCATTTGTCCTGGGTAACCAGGTTATCCCAGACACTGCGCTTGAAGTTGGCTACGTCGTCGGTTGCCGGGGCGGGGCCGTTGTAGGTGACAGTACCGGGGTTTGCGGACGTGTTCGGCAGCGGCTCCGTGGACTCGCCGCCGCAGGCCGCAAGCAGCAGGGACGTTGCGATAATCGCGATAGCTGATTTGAGGCAGCTCATTCGGTTTCCTTTTGGCGTTTTCATGGCGTCCTCACTCCCCCATGCAGTACACGGCGGATTCAGCAAATACTTGCTTGAGGTTGTAGCCCTGGCTCGCAAAGCTGGTAGCCATCCTGCTTACCTGGGCGCGGTCTGCGCTGTTCGAGGGTGGTCGCAGGCACACATTCTCAAACACCTTCTTCACCTGGCACTGGGCAAAGGCGTCTGAATAGGCGAATTCCTGGCCCAGGCTTTTCGCGCCGCTGCCGGCGCCCGGCAACGACAGATCCCAGCCCAGACGCCGGTTGGCGCCCTGGCGCCAGTAGTTATCCCAGCTGTCGTCCGGCGTGACATAGCCCTGCTCGAAGGTCGCGGCGTTGATGTGATACTTGGCCTGCACCCTGGACCCGGTTTCAGGGTCCGTTTCGCCAATGGCGTTGTAGACCAACTGGCCCAACTCGCCGTCGGGGTCACTGTCCGGGTTGTATTCGAAGTTGTAATAGGCAAAGGCCTGGGTCATCGGATCCATGCCGCTGTGGCAGCCCACGCAGTTGTTCAGGAAAACCCGGCTGTCGCCTCCGGGACTGCGGGACACATCCTGACGGATACGGTCCGGGGGCAGGCTGACGTCAGCCACCTGCTCCAGGTCGCTGCACATGTGATTGAGCAGTGTGAACCGGAACATGGCGCGGTTGGTGCCGGCACTGAAGAACGCCCGGGCCGAGGCGCGGGAGGTGATAACGCCGGCGGTCGCGGATGCGGGCAATCCGTTCCATGCTGACTGTGTTGATGCTATCAGTTTGTCTTTATCGCTGAGATCCACCCCCGTGGTTTCCATGGCTTCATAGTGATCGTTGTTGCTTCGGGAGTAGGCTGGAAGCCCCAGGCTGTCGGCACCAATGTATAGAACGTCGTCATACAGGACTTTCCGGAAGTCCTGTTCGTCACGCACGAGGCCTATCACGGTTGCAATGTAGTCGTTCAGGGGCACGAACCTTGACATCGCCTCATTGGTCCAGGGCGCCGCGAAGTTCTTCAAGGTTACGGTGTAGAAAGCAGGATCATCCGTTGCCCTGAAGGCCGCATCAAGCGCGTTGCCAGAGGCAATATCGCTGGCCATGTTATCAAGGACGCTGGCGGAGGGAGGGACGCCGGCAATCCGGTCGTGAATCCGCTTGGCCTGTTCCCTGGCTCCGGCCTGGGCGAGGCCTGCCTGTCCAGACATCAGTGCGACGAGAACTGCGGTACTGAAAGCCTTGCTGATCAGGCTTCTGATCCTGTTCCGGGCGGTCATGTCCTTTCCCTCGGTGATCGATAGCATTCGCACATTAGAGCCTTTTGACATTTGTTAAAAGTTTACGGCTTGCTATATCCTCCGTTTTGAGTTGTGGGCCACGTTATTACATTGCGTTACGTAAAAGCCTTGGAGCCTTACGGCAGATCAGACTTAATTTATGTCATGGAATGTCATCCGGAACAGGATCTGTCGAATTGGAAATCAAGCCATCGCTCGAGAAAATACGCCGTCCAGCCGGATTGCTGGCGGGCCTTGGAGCTTTGCTTGGGCTGTCTGGCTGTCTTTCAGGCAGTGACAGCCAGCAGGCGGATCCGGTCGTGGTCGAGAACCCTGTGGCCTATGTCGAGCGGCCCCTGCTGTTTGATGAGAATACCGGTGCCTTGGTGGAGGACAACCTGGCCGACCCCACGGCCTTCCGGCCCGGGGCCAGGCTGTTCCTGAAGGCGAGCGCGGCGGCAGGTGCCGATGCAAGGGACATTGCCTCCCGGGCATTTTCAGGCCCGGAATTCCTGGATGACAACGGCCAGTTGCGATACGACGTGAAGGACCTCCACGTCTCCCAGGACGGCTCCAGGCTGCTGTTTGCGATGCGCGCCCCCGAAATTGAGGACGCCGATGAAGAGGACCAGCCGACCTGGAACATCTGGGAGTACGATGTCAGCGCCGATTCGCTCCAACGGATCATAGCCTCGGATGTGACCGCCCGGGCCGGTCAGGATGTGGCCCCCGCCTATCTGCCGGACGGGCGAATTGTGTTTTCGTCCACGCGGCAGCGGATATCCAAAGCCGTCCTGCTTGACGAAGGCAAGCCCCAGTACTCCGGGCTGGAGGAAGACGGTGACAGCCCCGCATTTGTTCTGCATGTCATGGACGCCGACGGCCAGAACATCGAGCAGATTACCTTCAACCAGAGCCATGATCTGGACCCCATGGTTGCCGACGACGGCACCATTGTGTTCAGCCGCTGGGACAACGCGGGTCAGACCCGAAATAACGGGTTGAACCTTTATCGTGTAAACCCTGATGGAACCGGACTGGACTACCTCTTTGGTCGCCATTCCCACGACTCGGTGCCAGAGGCAACTGGCATCCAGTATCTGCAACCCCGTAAAACCGACAACGGCAACCTGCTGGTGCAGTTGAGACCCTTTGAAAGTGACGATTACGCGTCGGTACTGGCAGAGGTGGATGTTGAGCAATTCGTGGAGGCCAGCCTGCGCATCGACGGCTCCGAAGGTTCCGGGCAACGATCGCTGGTCCCCGGAGTCGGCCTGGATGGTCAGTTATCGCTGAAAGGCAGTTACGGATCGGTCTCGCCCCTGTTGGATGGCACCAACCGATACCTGGCCAGTTGGACACCCTGCCGTCTGCGCGAAATAGCCACCGACCGGATTGTTAACTGCACAGAAGATCGCCTTCAGTCGGAAGAGTATCAGCCGGCAGAGCCCGTCTATGGCCTCTGGCTTCTGGACGTAACCAGCGAAACCCAGCGGCCGGTTGTTTCCCCGGTTGAAGGTATCCAGTTTGATGAAGCCGTTCTGATGAAGGCCCGGCCCCTTGAAGGCTTCATTCCGGAATCCCAGTTTACCGGCGATGCTGGCGCGCTGGGGGATGACGGCTATGGCGTCCTACATATTCGCAGCGTGTACGATATTGACGGCGTGGATACCACGCCAGCCGGTATTGAGGTGATGGCTGATCCGGTGCAGACGCCACCAAACCAGCGGCCGGCCAGGTTCCTGCGCCTGGAAAAACCCGTGGCCATCCCCGATGACAATGTCCGGGATTTTGACAACAGCGCTTTCGGGCGCAGCCGGGGTCAGTTAATGCGGGAAATTCTCGGTTACGCGCCGGTGGAGCCGGACGGTTCTGTGAAAGTGGCGGTGCCCGCGAACGTGGCCTTCGCCATCAGCGTGCTGGATGAGCAGGGGCGGCGAATCGGTGCCCGGCATCAGAACTGGCTATCAGTGCGCCCCGGCGAGACCCTTGAATGCAAAGGCTGCCATAATCCGAACAACCCGACGCCCCACGGCAGACCGGATGCAGGCCCCGCTTCGGTCTGGGGGGGCGCGACAACCACGGGTATTCCGTTCCTGAATACCGATCCGGCCCTGTTTACCGACATGGGCGAAACCATGGCTGAGGTGTTCGCCCGCATCAACGATATTCGTCGGCCAGCGCCCGATCTGCTCTATGCGGATGAGTGGTCTGGTGACGCGGTGGACCCCAAACCAGAGAGCTTTTCGCTTGCCTACGCCGACCTGCGGACTCCGAAGCCTATTTCGGAAGTCTGTGCGGCCGAGTGGGCACCGAACTGCCGGATTGTGATCAATTACGAACAGCACATTCACCCGCTGTGGGGCGTAAACCGGGAGGTGCTGGACCCGGACACCATGGCCGTGGTGGATGACTACACCTGTACCGGTTGCCATACCAACAGCGATGCCGCCGGCATGCAGCAGGTGCCGGCGGGACAGCTGGACCTCGGCGATGGGCCATCACCGGACGAACCCCTGCACTTCAAGGCATACAGGGAACTGCTTTTCCCCGATAACGAGCAGGAACTGGTGAACGGGGCCCTGGTGGACAGGCAGGTAGATTCCGGTGAAGTGCTCATGGATGAGGAAGGTAATCCGATTCTCGATGCCAACGGAAACGAACAGCCGATCCTGGTAACAGTTCCTGTGCCAGCGTCCATGTCTGTCAACGGCGCCCGTGCCAGTCGCTTTATGGAAATGTTCGCCGAGGGCGGAAGCCACAGGGATTTCCTGACCCGCGCCGAACTCAGACTGATTGCAGAATGGCTGGATATTGGCGGCCAGTATTTCAACAACCCGTTCGATGCCCCGGAAGACTGATCCAAGGACTGACACTCGCGCCATGCCCATTGCCATTCTGATTTTTGTATTGTTTTTGCCCGCCCAGAGCTGGGCCGGCTGGCTGTGGGGGCAGGGCGAGGAAGAGGTGGCGCAGGTGCAGGTGACCGAATCCTTTATCCCCTGGCGAACCGGCCCGGCAACCGGCTATCCGGTCTTTCACAGCAGCGAAAAAGGCGAGTGGCTGACCATCCTTCAACGCAAGACCAGTTGGATCAAGGTGACAGATTCCCGGGGCAGGGAAGGCTGGGTATCCGTTGCCGACATAGCCCGAACCGCGGATGCCACCGGTAATAAGGTGAATCTCCAGGTGCCGGATTTCGAGGCATTCGGTAACCGCCGCGTTGAAGCAGGGTTGATGATGGGTGAGTTCGACGGTGCCTCGGTGACCGCCGGTTATGGCGGTTTCTGGATGACCCGGAACCTGTCTGCGGAGCTCTGGGCCTCCCAGATTCTGGGCAGCGCCTCGGAAATCCGGATGGTCAATGCCAATCTGGTGCATCAGCCGTTTCCGCACTGGCGGGTATCACCCTTTTTCACGCTCGGTGTCGGCCATATCTGGATTGATCCCAAGGCCACCCTGGCTCAACCCGAAGAGCGGAACAACAGCGTCGGCCATGCCGGCCTGGGCGTCAGGGCCTACATCACCGATCGATATTTCATCCGTGCCGAAGTGAAGGACTACAAGGTCTTCACTACCCGCTCCACCAACGAAGAAGCGACAGAATGGAAAATCGGACTAAGCATCTTTTTCTGACACGGCTGTGCCTGTCGGCCATCCTCTGTGCGGCCGCAGCCGCCCAAGCCCAGGATGACCGGCCGCTGATTGAGCCTGATGTAACTCCGGCGCCGGTCACCGAAGCACTGATCGATACTGAAAACTTTGAGATCGGGGCCTTTGTGGGTGTACTGAATATCGAGGACTTTGAATCGTCCCTGGTCTATGGCGGCAAGCTTACCTATCACCTGAGCGAGTCTTTCTTTTTCGAGGCCGGCGTCGGCTTTGCGGAGGGGGGTGAAACCAGCTTCGAGAAACTGGCGGGCAACGTGGAGGTGCTCACCAACAGTGAGCGGGACTACAGCTACTACAACATCAACCTCGGTTACAACGTGCTCCCGGGCGAGGCGTTCCTCACCGAGAACTATGCATTCAACACCAACTTCTACCTGATTGCCGGGGCGGGGGCTACCGATTTTGCTGGCGATACCCGGTTCACCCTGAATGCCGGCGCAGGCTACCAGGTGCTGTTGACGGACAGCGTTTCTGTTCACCTTGGCGTCCGGCAGCATTATTACCGGATTGATGTCCTGGGGGCGGAGAAATCCGCCATCAACACCGAGGTCAGCACCGGCCTGTCCGTTTTTTTCTGAACACAGGAGCAATGGCTATGAGAGCATCCATGAAATCACTTGCAATGGCGGGCATTTTGGCCTGCATCAGCCCACTGGCAAGCGCCGAGGCCATCAACGTGCCGGCGCCGGATTTTACCCTGGAAAGCCGGTCCGGGGAGAACCTGAGGCTGGAGGATTACCGTGGCGAAGTGGTAATGCTGAATTTCTGGGCGTCCTGGTGTGGGCCCTGCCGCCAGGAAATGCCGCTGATGGATGAGCTGTACAGCCAATACAAGGACCTCGGCTTTACCATTCTCGCGGTCAATGTGGATGAGAACCGGGAAGAAGCCCATCGTTTTCTGGACAAGGTTCCTGTGAACTATCCCATTCTTTACGATCCGGAAAGCTCGGTCAGTGAACGCTATGAAGTCCAGGCCATGCCGACGACGGTGATGATTGATCGCGATGGCAATGCCCGTTACATCCATTACGGATACCAGCCGGGCTATGAAGAGGACTATGAACAGCAGATTCGCGAACTGGTGCGCGAGTAACTTTCGGACGGAGCTGTTATGCGTATTTTGTCGATCTTCACTGCTCTGGCTCTCGCGATCACCATGATCACGACGTCTGGCTGCAGTTCGGTGAAGCCCTGGGTAAAGCCCTATGAGCGAGACAACCTGGCGGATCCTGTTATGAGTCTTAGCCGTCATGGCAAGGCAGACTCCTACATGCGCCATGTCTATCAGGCACGGGAATCGGCGCGTGGCGCGGAGGGCGGCTCGGGAGGTGGTTGTGGCTGTAACTGACAGGACCCGGCGCGTACAGATGCTTCTGGCCCTGCCAGCGCTTCTGCTATTGGCCGGCCAACTCTCCGCGGCGACCCTGCCGGTGGACAACGTTGATGTTCTGTACCATCGCTATGATGGCGGTGGCATGGTGATCGACGGCCCTTCGGTATTGGTGCGCAAAGGCGTCGGATCGCAGGTTTCGCTCTCCGGACAGTATTACGTCGATTCGGTATCGGCCGCTTCTGTCGACGTGCTGGCCACTGCCAGTCCCTATAAAGAAGAACGTAATGAGTACACGTTTGGCATTGATTATCTGCACGATAAATCCGTTCTGAGCCTGGGTTTTACCAACAGTACGGAAAACGATTACGAGGCCAATACCGTCTACTTTTCCGTGAGCCAGGAGTTTTTCGGGGGCATGTCCACCGTAACCATGGGTTATGCCAGCGGTTGGGACGAAGTTGGCCGGGTGGGCAACGATTCCTTCAGCGAGGAGGCAGACCGCCGGAATTATCAGCTGGGCCTGAGCCAGGTCGTCACCCGCAACAGCCTGGTTGGTCTGGATCTCGAGGTGGTCACAGATGAAGGCTTCCTGCAGAACCCCTACCGTCAGAACCGCTACCTCGATCCGAATGATTCCACGGCGTTTCTATACCAGCCAGAACGCTACCCGGAAACCCGGACCAGCACGTCTGTTGCAGCGAGGGCCCTTTATTACCTGCCCTACCGGGCCTCTATCCGGGCTGAATACCGTTACTTCAGCGACACCTGGGGTATCAATGCCCATACGATTGAGCTTGGGTATGTTCACGGTCTCAACGAGCGGTGGACCCTCGAGAGTTCCATCCGCTACTACACCCAGGGTGAGGCCGATTTTTACAGCGATCTTTTCCCGTTCGAGAACTCCCAGACTCACCTTGCCAGGGACAAGGAGCTGAGTTCGCTCTCCGGGACGACCCTGGCGGCCGGCGCGGTTTACGAGTGGAAGCAGACTTCCCTCCCTGGCATTGATCGTTTGCAGTTCAGCCTTCTGGTGGACTGGCTGAGCTTCGACTATGACAACTTCCGGGATGTCACCGCTGCCGGCAACTATCTCCCGGGTGAAGAGCCTCTCTATTCCTTCGACGCACTGGTAACCCGGGCCTCGTTGATTCTTGAATACTGAATTTGCAGGAAGATTGACCATGGCAACGTTTCTGAATAATCCCTTTCATGTGCTGTTGATAGCATTGATCCTTGCAGGGGCCGGACCGGTCTTCGCCCAGGTTAGTGATGCGGGTAACGAAGACACAGCCGTTGCCGAGCGAGTGGAAGATCTGAAAAAGAAGGTCATTCGCCTGAACCGGGACCTGTTCATCCTCGAAGAAGACCTGCTGTTTCCGGCCAACACCCAGGTTGCCGTCTTTCTCAGTGTCGATACCGGGAAGTTCCTGAAACTGGACGCCGTAAAACTGAAGGTCGACGACGAGATTGTTGCCTCACATCTTTATACGAAGCGTCAGGTCACTGCCCTTGAGCGCGGCGGTATGCAGCGTCTTTACGTGGGTAACCTGAAAACGGGAGCGCATCAGATCACGGCATTTATCGAGGGCATCGGACCGGATCAGCGGCCCTACAAGCAGGCCGCGTCGCTGGAATTTGGAAAGGGCACAGGTACAGCCGCTCTGGAGATCCGGGTTGAAGATCGCTCATCCAACTATCAGCCCTCCGTGTCCATCGTCGAGTGGGAGTAAGCCGCGTCGTGGGATTGATGGGAAACAAGCCGTTTCGGGGACGTCCGCTACTTTTCACGGGTGCTTTGCTGTGGCTGACGATTGGTGCTTCGGCGCAGGCTGAGGAGGCGCTACCCGAACGGGCCAGAGACCTGCGATACGGATGGGCGCTCTATGACTACCATCAGGGAAACGCCTTTGAGGCTCTGACCCAACTGGCTGTTGCCCGCGAACAAGGTGGCATCCAGGGCCATGGCGATCACCCGGCGCTGGTGGAGGGCGGACTCATGTTGTCCTGGGGCATGACCCGCGAGGCTAGCCGGTTGTTCTCGCGGCTGCTGGGCGAAGACGGCGAAGGCAGCAAACTGTCTCCCGATGTCCGCAATCAGGCCTGGTTCTACCTGGGTAAGGCCTTCTACCTGGAAGGCGAGCATACGCTGGCCCATGAGAATCTGGAGCACGTGGATGGCGAAATTCTGGCCGACGCCAACTATGACCTGTTCCGGGAATGGATCTACCTGAGTGCCCGGCTGGCCATGATTTCGTCCCGATTCGGTGATGAATCTGAACTGATGTCTCTCAAGGAACCGTTGGAGGCAACTGATATCTGGTCCCTCTACCTCCAGTACAACTCGGCGGTTTCCTCGCTGGATGCCGGAGACGGCGCCGTTGCAGAGGCGGACTTGAAGGAACTGATCGCCATCCTTGATCAAACCAGCAATTCCGCCGAGCCAGATGCCGAGCGCCAGGGCCTGCTTGACCGGGCTCGTCTGTCACTTGCCCGGCTGCATCTTCGTGATAACCGCTTCGACGAGGCCCTGAAGGTTCTGGGCGCCATGCCGCTGGATGGGGTCTTCGCCGATCAGGCGCTCTTTGACTACGCCGTGGCCGCCGCGGGGCAGGGCCGGCCTGAACGGGCTCTCGATGCCCTTGAATCCCTGTCTGGCCGGGAGTTGTTTCTGCCCTGGCGGCAGCAGGTTCCCTTCGCCCGAGCCTATGTTCTGGAGCAAATGGGGGTGCCGGATAGGGCCTTGCCAGCCTTTAAGCGGGCAGCCGACCACTATGAGGCCCGGATCTCGGAGCTCAGCGGCCTCCGCAACCGGCTCAGTGAAGAGAGCCTGATGGCCCGGCTCAATATCCGTCGTGACGGCGACGGGATGCTCACGGACCCCTACGGCCGGCTCCGCGTCGAGCCAGTCGACTTCGGTCTGGCGGAAGTGCTGGCCACGGAGGCGTTCCAGCAGGCCCTGGGCGAACTGAACGAGCTGTATCGGATGCAATCCTTCATTGCCGAGCGACAGTCCCGGTTCGAATCGTTCAGAACCATGCTGGATACCCGGGAGCAGCAGCGCCAGATCCGTATTACGCAAACCCGGCAGGCTCTGGAGGAGCAGCAGGCGGACCCGTGGCGTCAATTGCATCGAGCGTTCCGGGACAATGTCTCAACTGCGCTGGCAGAGGAAGATGCCGGTTTCTTTATGACCACGGAGCAGAAAGTACTCAGAGACAAGTTGGACGAGGTTGAGAAAACACTGGCCGAACTGCCAGACGATGAAACCACAGCCAGCCAGCGTGAAACCTATCAAAGAATGCGAGCCTACTTCGACTGGTGGATCGCGGATGACTATGGTGTGAACCGTTGGGCGGCGCAAAAGCAGTTGCGGGAACTGGACCGGGAGATGGAGCGCTTTCAGGCTCAGCGACAACGGGTTGAAACCCTGATGGCCGAAGACACCCGCCATGCGGATCTGGCGCGGCGTATCGCCGTCAGTGAATGGGAACTTGCGGCTCTTGGGGAAGAGGTATCCGAGGCATTGGGTCATGCCCGGAAAATCCTCTTGGACCAGGTGGACAGGATGCTTGCCACCCAGCAGGAAGAGCTCAATGGCTACCTGGTGGCTTCCCGCCATGCCCAGGCCCGGTTGGCGGACCAGCTCTTCCGTGCGTCTCCCAGTGCAGGTGCCGGTGATGAGTAGTCGGACGCTTGTGACGATGGTTAAGGGAATGGTCATTGCGGGCATGCTTGTCCTGGCCAGTGGCTGCCAGATGCTGCAGTCGATGATGCCCGGGGGAAGCGAACAAATGCCCCAGGTCCGGGAGGGAACCCTGGCGGCGCTTCCGGCAATTGACACCCAGGCTGGCAATGAAGGAACCGCGGATGAAGCCAGCCTGACCGGTGGTGTCTCCATCGAAACCGTGATGGACAGTTACAAGGCGCTCCTGCCCCTCGTTGACGATCCCCGGAAACAGGTCACCATCCGGCATCGCCTGGCCGACCTGGAGTTCCAGCGGGCGGAGCGGAAAATGGCGGATGCCGCCGTGGATGAGCTCTCCGGTGCCATTGATGCCTACCAGCGCCTCCTGTCGGAACATCCGGATCGCGATGGCAATGATCAGATATACTATCAGCTTGCGAGAGCCTGGGAACTACGTGGGGCAACACCACAACAGCTGGAAGCACTGAACACCCTGGTGCGCCGCTATCCGGATTCTGAATACTGGATTGAGGCCCAGTTCCGTCGGGCGGACCTGTTGTTTATCGATGGCCGCTACCCCGAGGCGGAGCAGGCCTTTGACCAGGTCACCCTGGCCAGCCAGGCACGCATGGCCGACGTCTCGTTTCTGGTGAACGCGCATTACATGAAAGGCTGGAGCCTGTTCAAGCAGGCGGATTATCAGCAAGCGCTGTTCAGCTACCTGGAAGTGCTGGACCTGGTCATGCCGGCGGGGCAGCCGGTGGAGGATATCGATCATCGTAACCGGACTCTGATTGAGGACCTGTTTCGGGTGGTGGGACTGTCCCTGTCCTATCTTGACGGCGCTGAAACCCTGCAGGCGCTGTTTCGCCAGACTGGGGGGCGTCCTTACGAGATCCTGGTCTACGACCGTTACAGTGAGCTGCTGCTGGAAAGGGAGCAGTACAGTGATGCGATCGATGTATTCGAA
The DNA here is from genome assembly GCF_056857895.1 of Marinobacter sp. B-21. Classification (NCBI taxonomy): domain Bacteria; kingdom Pseudomonadati; phylum Pseudomonadota; class Gammaproteobacteria; order Pseudomonadales; family Marinobacteraceae; genus Marinobacter; species Marinobacter sp. B-21. Next base: position 139,901 of record NZ_JBSXNZ010000088.1, on the reverse strand, counting down.
GCCTATATAGAAGATCACCCCACAAGCCCCTGGGCACCGCGCTACCACATACGAATCCTGGAAACCCTCGAGCTTGCCGGCTTTGCCCGTACCATTCCAGAGCGCAAAGCCGGGTTTGTCAGTCTTTACGGAATCTACAGTGATTACTGGCGGTCGGCAGGTCCGGACGCCATTGGCTTTATCGAGCAACAGCTGGAACAGCTGTTGCCGGAGCTGGCGGACCGTCACTACCTGCTAGCGGGGCAAGCCACGGATGGCCCGCAGGCGGACAGCCATTACCGGAAAGCCGCCAATTACTACGCGGAATTTGCCGCTACCTTCCCGGATCACCCCCGCACGCCGGAGCGTCTGTTCCTGCTGGGTGAAACCTACCTGGAACTGGAGGACTGGCCTGCTGCTATTGCTACCTTTGAACGGGTTGCCTATGACTACCCAGCCGATACGTTGCCGGAGCGCGCCCCGGAGGCGGGTTATGCCTCAGTGCTGGCATTCCGGGAATACGCCAGCACCTGGGCTGCCGAGCGCGGGTCCGAGCGGATGGCCTATCAGGAGCTGCAGCAGTTGAACCGTCTGCGTTTTGCCAATGCGTTTCCCGGCGACCCCCGGGCGCCGGGCGTGTACTACCTTGCGCTGCAACGGGAATTCGACCAGCAAAACTGGGAAGAGACCGTTGCCATGGCGGCTCGCCTTGTTGCCTGGCAGCCGGCACCCTCGGCGGAACTGACAACAGAAGCCCTGCTGTTATCCGGCCACGGCTTGTCTGAACTGGCCCGATACGGCGAGGCGGAACAGGCCTATCGTGATGCCCTGGCGGTCATGGGTGAAGACGATGAACGCAGGGGCAGCGTGCGTGAAAACCTGGCGGCAGCGGTTTACCGGCAGGCCGAACAGTTGGCGGATGCGGGCAAGGTTGAGGCCGCTGTCAGCGAGTTCCTGAGGGTGGGCGCAGAGGTTCCCGAATCGATGTTACGGGCGAATGCGGAATACGATGCGGCCTCCCTGCTGATCACTGCCAATCTCTGGGATCAGGCCATCAGTGTCCTGAACGGCTTCCGGAGTGTCTTTCCGAACCATGAGCTGATAGACACCGTACCGGCAAAGCTGGCGCTGGCCTATCGTGAAACGGGGCAATGGGAGCGTGCCGCAGATGAACTCCAGCGCATGGTTGCCCTGGCCAGTACGCCGGAGGAGCGTCGGGAAAACCTGTTGATTGCTGCCGAACTCTATGATCAGGCCGGGAACCGCGGCAAAGCCATCGGCACCTGGCGTACCTACGCCAACGCCCATCCCGAGCCCGCGGATGTCTATATGGAGGCGGCAAACCGGCTGTCCGGGCTTTACCAGGCTGAAGGTGACTCCGGGAAACGGGATTACTGGCTGCGCAAGCAGATGGAAACCGTGGACCGGAACCCGGAAGCGGCGGACGACCGCATGCGCTACCTGGCCGCTTCAGCGTCCGCGACCCTTGCCCGTGATGCCCTTGCAAGATACGACAGCATCCGCCTGACGCTGCCGCTGAACGAGAGCATGACGGCGAAAACCAATGCGCTCGAAAGGGCGGTAACGGCTTACCAGAAAACCGCCGGCTATGGCCTGTCGTCATTTGCCACTGAGGCGGGTTACCAGATTGCACACATATATGGGCGTCTTGGCGCGGATCTGATGGACTCGGAGCGGCCCACCGGGCTGAGCGAACTGGAGCTGGCCCAGTATGAGCTTCTGCTTGAAGAGCAGGCCTATCCATTCGAGGACAACGCCATCGATATCCACGAGCAGAATATCCGGCGCGCCCGGGAGGGCATATTCGATGACTGGGTCAGGCGCAGCTACGAGGCCCTGAAGGACCTGTTGCCGGGTCGCTACCGGAAGAAAGAACTGACTGCGGGGGTTGTCAATGAACTGGATTAGGGCATACGGAATCGGTCTGCTGACCGTGCTCGCGATCTCCGGGTGTGTGACGGCCCCGCCAGCGCCCGAGCCTGAGGGCCAGGCTTCAAACCAGGCTGTGCTGGAAGCTTCGTTCCGGGAAGCGGTTCAGGCCATGGCGCAGGGCGACCTGGCCGAGGCCCAGGCGCGTTTCGGGCAATTGGCCCGGGAGTATCCGGAGAGAGCCGGGCCCATGGCCGACCTCGGAATCATTGCGTTCCGGGAAGGGGAAACCGAGACCGCGAAGCGTTGGTTTGAGCGGGTTCTGGCCGTGAATCCGCGGCATGTCCAGGCGTTGAATCACCTCGGCGTTATCGCCCGGAACGCCGGAGAGTTCGGCGATGCGGAGCAGTATTACCGGGAGGCGTTGGCCGCGGATCAGGATTACGCCCCGGCGATCCTCAATCTGGCCTTCCTGCTGGATATCTACCTGGGCAAACCCGCCGAGGCTGTGGAGCTCTATGAGCGCTATCAATCCGCCGCCAGTGAGCCTCACCCGAGACTGGAAGACTGGATCTTCGATGCGAAAAACAGAATCTGATGTGGAAGAGGCGATATGAAACATTCCGCGTTGACGCTCATGCTGGCTTCGGCTCTCCTGGCTGGCAACTCAGTAGTTCAGGCCCAGGACTCGTCGGGTGTGGTTACCATTGAAGGCGCACGCATTCGTGGCGATCAGGAGGTACCCACGGTGATGTACCTGGTGCCCTGGCAGCCGCCGGAAATGGCGGAGTTGCGGGCGCCGGAGGAACGTCTGATGGTTGATCAGGGGCCGCGGCCGCTGGAGCGTTACGAATTCCAGCGCTTCATTCAGTACCACGAGGCGTTCAAGAAACAGGCTCAACCGGCAGCCGGGGAGTAAAAATGTGACTTCCCTCACGCTCATAGTGTGCCCGCGCACAAGATTAAACAAACCCTCACACAGACTTTCGCGAACTTACCCTCTCATGGGCAGGTCGCGCATAGACTGACCTGAAAACCGGACCATGGAGTGCCCAGAAAATGATCGATACCGCCGTTCGCTTCTTCCAGGAAGGTGGCTTTTTTATGTTTCCGATTGCCGTTGTGCTGATCATCGGTCTCATTGTTGCCATTGAACGTTACGTTTACCTCTCCGCCCAGAAACTGACCAACCGCCGGGACTTCAATCGCCTGCATCAGATGATTGCCAGGCGCGACCTGAAGGGCGCCCTCAATTACACCCAGGAGTCCGGCAGTGCCATGTCGACCATGATCGGATTTGGCCTTCAGCGCCTGGCTCGCCGCCAGGGTCGCGAGGAGATCGAGTACGCCATGGAAGAGGGCCTGCTGGATGTCATGCCGCGGCTGGAAAAACGCACCCAGTACCTGGCCACACTGGCCAATATCGCGACCCTGCTGGGTCTGCTCGGGACCATCATCGGCCTGATTGCAGCGTTCACCGCCGTGGCCGCGGCGGATCCGGCCCAGAAGGCAAGCCTGTTGTCGCAGAGTATCTCGGTGGCCATGAACACCACCGCCTTCGGCCTGATGTCGGCCATTCCCATGCTGCTGGTCCATTCCCTGCTGCAGACCAAGACCAATGAAATTGTCGACAGCTTCGAGATGGCCGGCATCAAGGTGCTTAACCTGCTCAGTGACGGCTCCGGCAACAAGTCCGCTGCTCAAGCCCAGGCCCAGAATGCCGCAGCGCCAGCCCAGGTGGCGACACCGGCCGGTAGCCCGGCCTGATAACCAGCCAGAAGGATGCCAGGCCATGAGACGGAAGCATCGTCGCCTGCAAAGTGAGGCCGATCTCGACATCACGCCGTTCATGAACCTCATGATTGTGCTGGTGCCGGTACTGTTGCTCAATATGGTGTTTGCCCACACCAGCGTGCTGGAACTGAACTTCCCGACCGGTGAGAGCCTGTCGGCGGAACAGGCCGAGGAACTGCAGATTCAGGTCGTGATCTACGATGATCAGTTGGTGGTTGCCGATAACCAGGGCGGAGTCATAAAGACTATTCCCCGCCGAGAGGGCGAATATGATTTCGTGCTGCTTAAAGATGTCATGAAGGAAATCAAGAGTCGGGTTCCGGACAAGAAGGATGTGATCATCATGCCATCCCGCGAGACGTCCTATCAGTCTCTGGTCTCGGTGATGGATACGGTCCGCTCCTATGAAGCGGTGGTGGCCGGCAGCGTTGTGGAAGCCGAGCTGTTCCCCGAGATCTCACTGGGTGATGCACCGGTTCAGGCCACGGGATCGGCGGAGGTGAGTTCATGAAAGAATCCGCCAGGGCCCGTCGTCTCAAACGCCACTACCGGCGCAACAAGAGCCAGGGAAAGATGAACCTGGTCTCGCTGATGGATATCTTCACCATCCTGGTGTTCTTCCTGATGGTGAACTCCTCGTCCGACGTTCAGGTACTCAATCAGAACAATACCATCAAGTTGCCGGATTCCACCGCTCAGCAACCGCCAGGTGATGTGCTGGCGCTGACCGTGACCGACAGGGATATCCTGGTAAACGGTCGGCTGGTGGTCAAACGGGACGCTTTCCAGATCTTTGAAGGGCAAGTGGAGCCGTCCCTGAAACAGGAACTGGACTATCAGGCCGGCCGTTCATCGGCACCGGCGCCGGAGGCGGGCCGCCCCATTACTATCCTCGCGGACCGGGAGTTGCCTTACGAGCTGCTCAAGAAAATCATGTCCACCTGCGTGGACGCCGGTTATGCCAGCATTTCCCTGGCGGTTAATCAGCGCACGGAACAGGGGGCCTGATCACTATGGATTACCGGTATGGATTGCCCTGGAACCAGGAACGCGGTGAACGTAAACGGCTACTGGCGGCCGCAGTCGTGGTGGTGCCATTGTTCCTGGCTTTCGCGGGTTACGTCAGCTGGATAGAATTGCCCGAGCGCGACCGGCAGGAACAGGAAGCCTTGCCGCCCCAGTTGGCCAAACTGATCATCGAGAAAAAGGAGCCGCCAAAACCGGTGCTGCCGGAGCCTGAGCCGCCGAAGCCCGAGGAAAAGAAGCCCGAGGAAAAGCCGGTAGAGCAGGCGAAACCTGAGCCCGAACCCGAGCCGGTCCCTGAACCGGTCGTGCCGGAACCGCAACCGCAACCGGAACCCGAACCGCAGGTTGCCGAAAAGCCAGAGCCAAAGCCGGAAGAGGTGGCCAAAGCCCGCGAAAAGGCAAAGAACACCGGCATCCTGGCCATGGGTAACGAACTTGCAAAGCTCAGCTCCCTGGCCGAGTCGGTCAAGCTGGATGGCCCGGTCGCCAATACCGCAGAGCCTATTACCCGTAAAACCGGTGATACGCTGGCGTCCCGCGCTACCGCAAACACCAGGAGCAGCGGTGTGAATGAGGAAGCGCTGAACCGGGAGGCCCGTCAGGTTGCCCTGGCCGAACGTCAGCGCGCCGAAGTTGCGGAAGCAGAAAGGATTGCAGCCGCAAAAGAGACTGCACGCAGGGAGCAGCAGGAAACGGCCGCCAGAACCCGGAGCAAGGAAGAATTGCGCCGCACCATGGACGCCAACAAATCAGCGATCTACAGCATTTACAACCGGGAGTTGCGCCGGAAACCTTCCCTCCAGGGAAGCATCACGCCTGAACTGGTTATTGAGCCGAATGGAGCAGTGTCGAGCTGCTCGGTGGTGGAGTCCACGCTTAATGAGCCGGCGCTCGAGAGCAAGATCTGTAACCGTTTGAGGCTGGTGGATTTTGGAGCCCGGCCCGGGGTCGACCAGACCAGGATCCGGTACCCGATTGAACTGCTGTCCAGCTGAAAAGCCGGACAGCACTCTCTCAACGTTTCGGGGTCGTAGCTGCGACCACGAGACTAACCACTCCGGAGCCCGCAAGGGCACCAACAAAGGGCATCAGTGTTGGGATGCTGCCGGGGAAGCTGGCGGCTTCCAGGCCGGCCATAAAGCTGCCTCCGGCAATCCAACCCGGCAGAATGGCGCCAAGAAGCCCCGCCAGACAGCCCAGAATCGCCGCTCGCGTGGTCATTCTGCTCCAAAGCCCCATCAGTACAGGCAACACCGCCGTGGCGCACAGCAGGTCGGCGATCAGGAACAGCCGGAGCACCGAGATCCCCTGCAGTGCCACCAGAACCACCGGAATCATCAGCAGCACGGTGAACCATCGGGCACTGACAATGGAAAGCCCCTGTTTCTCGGTAACAGCCAGGGACGCCAGGGCATTTTGCAGTGTATCCACCGACGAGGCGACCAGGGTGATCGCCAGAATAAGTGCTGGCAATGACAGCCAGGCCGGGGCATCGGCCAGCAAAGCAAAGAAGGGAATCGGCGGATTACCAAGGTCGGCGCCGCTCATGGCCGCCAATATCCCAAGCCCGCCAACCACAGCGACCACGCCGATGGTGACCACGCCGCCGAGCAGCGCCCCCCGGCTCAGGGCGTCGGTATCCCGGGCTGACCACAACCTTTGCCAGTAGCCCTGGTGGAACAGGTTGGCGGCGGTCACCGCTATCACCAGGGTCAGCGCCACGCTCAGGGCAGCGGAGGTCGGGATGTCCGGGAGCGCCGCCGGAGCCGCTTCCGGGAGTTTGCCGATAGCAACGAAACTGACAATGGCCAGCAGGGCGATCAACAACAGGGCCTGCCACTGATCAGTGACGATGCTTGCGCGAAGGCCACCGACTGCGGTGTAAATCAGTGTGGTTATCGCAACACCCACCACCACAATACCGCCATTGATGCCGGACAGGAGTGAGGTGATCGCACCAATGGCGGTCAGCTCGGCGGTCAGGAAACAGAGCATGTACAGCACGGAGATCAGGGAAACGTAATGGCGGACTCCGTTGCCGTAACAGGCGTGGGCGAACTCACCAATGCTGCGGCCCTGGGGCAGGAAATGACGGATGGCGGGCCCGCAGAAGGCGAACACGATAAACGGCAGGGCGGCGCCAAGGGCATAGCCCGCCAGTGCCAGAGGGCCGACCAACGCTCCTACCTCCGGCGGCGCGAACAGGATCCATCCCCCCATTCCGGAAGCGAGGAAAGAAAGCCCGAGGGCTCTGGCTCCCTGGCTGTTCCGTGCGGTCACGTAATCGTCCAGGCCGCCGTCAGCGAGACGAGCTCTGAGCCCGAGCCAGGCAAACAGGATCATGGCGGCTGCAATCGCCACGAGGGTAGTATAAAACATCAGGTGGTTCTCCGCCGGTCATCCAGCGGGCCATAGTGCCACACTGGCGATTCCGGGGCGAGATCAGGCGTCTTCAGCAACCGCAGGGTTGAATAACCGGAACAGGTTCCGTCCGTCCTGCTTGGCCCGATACATGGCGATGTCGGCACCTTGCAGCAATTCGGAGGCGGTAATGCCATCCCGGGGGTAAAGGCTGATGCCGATACTGGAACCCACGTTCAGGGACTCGCCGTTGATGTGGTAGGGTTCATGGTTTCTGGCGATCAATCGTTCTGCCACCCGATAGACATCGTCAAGATGTTCCAGATCGGGCAACAGGACAATGAATTCGTCCCCGCCGAGCCGGGCCAGGGTATCGTCTTCACGCAAGCAGCTCTGGACACGGCTTGTGAACTGAAGCAGTAATTCATCGCCGGCAGCGTGGCCAAGCCTGTCGTTAACGCCCTTGAAATGGTCCAGATCCATGAACATGACTGCCAGCAGGGATGAGCGGCGATGGGCATGGCGAATGGCGTGTTCAAGGCGATCCTCAAGAAGCCGGCGATTCGGAATGCCCGTTAGGGCATCGTAGTAGGCAAGTTGGCGGATCTGCTCCTCGTTCTTCCTGTTCTGGGTGATGTCCGTGAAGAGCCCGGCGTAGTGGGTGGTGTTGCCCTCTTCATCGGTGATGGCGGTGATCGTCAGCAGCTCCAGATAGAGCTCTCCGGTCTTGCGCCGGTTCCATATCTCGCCCCGCCAGTAGCCATGGGTGACCAGCGAATTCCACATCCGCTGGTAAAAATCGTCGTCGTGACGGCCCGAGGACAGGATTTGCGGTGTTTTCCCTACAACTTCGTCCTGGCTGTAACCTGTGAGTAGCGTGAACGCCGGATTGACGAACTCAATGTTTATGTCCCTGTCCGTCACCATGATGCCTTCGAAGGAAGACTCGATCACCCGCTCCGCCAGTTGCAGGGTCTGCCGGGATTTCGCAAGTGCCTGGTCCCGTTGCTCCAGTGCTTCCCGCAAATCGTCCAGGTACATCTGCTCGGCACCCGCAAGCATGTCGTTGTAGCCAATCAGGCCAGTGACCTCACCCCGGCTGTTGGTTACGGCCAGATGCCGGATCCGGTGATTGATCAGCAGGTCCCTGGCACGAATTAACGGCTCGGATTCGCTGACGGTCAGTAATGGCCGGATGGCCAGGTCGGCGGCCAGGGCATTACCGGTATTGCACGCAATCAATCGGACTATATCCCTTTCGGTGAGAATGCCCAGCCCCTCGTCATGGCAATCGACCACGACGGCACCAGCCTGATGCCGATGCATGATCGCCGCAACCTCAGCGAGGGCAACCTGCCCATCCACGACCAGCGGGGGGTGCGGGATGGCGGTACTGACCTCCCTCAGCCGCAGGTAGGGCTCAAGTCCCTGATTGAGGGCAAGGTCGGTCTGGGACAGGATGCCCAAATGTGAACCGGACTCATCGACAATAAGGAAATGCCGTTTCCCGGTATCCCGAAACCGCAGGGCGGCCTCGCCCGCATCCATATCCCCGGGCAGGGTGAGCACCGGCGAGCTCATGACTGAACTGATCGGACGTTCAAAGCTGGCCGGCTCGGAAAAGTCGATTGTCAGGGCATCACGCTCGGTCCAGATGCCGGTCACCTGACCATTTTCGGTAATCAGAATCGAGCTGACCGAGCGCTCTGCCATCTGAGCCGCTGCGTCAGCGATGGGGGTGTCCGGAGAGCAGTGCAGCAAAAAACCGCTGTGCATGATGCGTGATATTGGTAGCGGTCGCCCCATGGGCTTTCCTTTCCTTTGTTTTATTATCAGTCTAACATTTCGCCGCATCCGCCGCTTTAACTTTCACATAGCTCCCGGGAGCGTCCTCAAGTGCGGGCAGTTTGCCATCTCCCGGTACGCGGGCTGGTACTTTCTCTTCAGAGAACGTAGCAATCCACTCAAGCCAGTGTGGCCACCAGGATCCCGGATGGTGTTCGGAGCTGTCGAGCCAGTCGTCGGCGTCCGGTACCAGCGTGTCGTTGGTCCAGTAGCCATATTTTTCCTTGTAAGGCGGGTTGATCACCCCGGCGATATGGCCCGAGCCGGAGAGTATAAAGCGAACATCACCACCGTGCGCCAGCGCGCCTTTGTAGGTGGTTTTCCACTTGGCGATATGGTCTTGCCTGGCCGAGAGGAAAAAGGATGGCACATCGATCTCGGACAGGTTGATGGATTCCCCGGCCAGGGTCAGTGAATCCGGCTGCACCAGCCGGTTATTCAGATACATTTCCCGCAGATAGAAGCTGTGCATCTTCGCCGGCAGGTTGGTGCCGTCGGTGTTCCAGTAGAGCAGGTCAAAGGCGGCCGGTTTCTGTCCCTTCAGATAGTTATTGGTCCAGAACGACCAGAACAGCTCGTTTTCCCGGAGCAGGTTGAAGGTAAAGGCCATGGCGCGGCCGTCCAGATAGCCCTTGCGCTCAAGCATGCGCTCGATCCCCCGGAGGGAGTGATCGTTGATAAACACGCCGATGCCGCCCGGGTCCGAAAAATCCAGCAGGGTTGTCAGATAAGTTGCGCTCGCCACCGGGTTGCGCCGCTTTTTCTTCAGCCAGGCGAGAGTGGAGCCCAACAGGGTGCCACCGATGCAGTATCCGATGACATTCATCCGTTCTTCGCCGGTGGTCTCGGTTACCGCATCCATGGCGGCCAATGGCCCCAGTTGCATGTAGTCGTCCCAGCCCTTGTCCCGGAGCGAGGGCCCGGGGTTACGCCAGGAAATGATAAAAACGGTCTGACCCTGGTTCACCAGCCACTGGATGAAGGAGTTCCTGGTGGTCAGGTCCAGGATGTAATACTTGTTGATCCAGGGAGGCACGATCAGAAGGGGACGCTTGCTGACGGTTTCCGTTGTGGGCGAATACTGGATCAGTTGCATCAGCTCATTCTGAAAGATTACCTTGCCCGGGGTGGTTGCCAGGTTCCGGCCCACCTCAAAGGCGGAGCGATCAGTCATGCCGACATTGAACAGTGACGGGTTCTGACGCAGGTCCTCGATCAGCTGGCGGCCCCCATCGACCAGGTTCATGCCCTTGCGCTCCCAGGTAATCCTGAGCACTTCCGGATTGGTTGCCGGAAAGTTCGAGGGCGAGAGCAGGCTGGTCAGTTGCCTGCCATAGAACAGCATCTGGTCCCGCCCCGCCTCGGGCATGCCTCCGATACCTTCCACCCAGTTCAGGAACGCCCGGGAATTGATCAGGTAGGCCTGGTGCAGAACATCAAAAGGCAGATGCCGGTGCCAGTCTTCAGCCTGGAAACGCCGGTCGTCAGGCTCCGGCGCAGCCACCGGCGGCTCCCCCTTGCCCGCCAAACGCGCAAGGGTGTAATAACTCAGCGCCAGGTGTTTGCGGGCCAGATCTAGCTCCGCACCGGCAAACCTGAGCGGATGGAGCAACAGATCCTCGGCCATGGTCCGGTAGGCATCAGACATTTCAGTCAGGGTAGAGAGTTTCGCGTCGTCCATGACGCCTGCATCCCCGAGCAGCTTCTCCAGTTGCTGCTGCCCCTGCCGGACATTGGTTTCAAAGCTGTTAACCAGCTGATTGACGGTTTTGCCGAGCGTATCCAGGCCGAACATAACAATCCCTTACTTGGCGGCTTTCGGGCCGGGTTTTGTGGTTTCTTCCTGGGCCTTCTCGAACACCTTCTGAAATTGCTCCCGGCTTTCGTTGAAGTAGTCCTGCCAGGCTTTCCAGTCTGCAGTAAACTGTTCGCTGAGGGACTTGAGGGTTTCGGCCTGGTCACCGGTCAGGGATTTCAGCCCCTCCAGGTCCCGTACTTCAGAGACTTTCCTGGCCTGTTCCCTGGTGACATCAGCATAGCGGCGGAAGGCATTCATCTGCATTTCCGCAGCCTTGCTGAACTGCTCGAACAGGGTCTCGTTCAGGCGCGTGGCTTTTTCAAACAGGTCATTAGTCATTGCTACAACTCCCTTGCATACAGGTCAGTTAAATGAAGCCTTATTTTGCCTCAGTCAGTATTACGCAATTTTGACAAGTATCAACCCCGGGTTCAGCTTATGCTTTACTGTAGACGTTTGTATATCCCGGATTATCCGCACGGGGCAGGAGGCGTAATATGAGTGACCGCAAATCGGAACTGGAAACACTGCGAGCAGACCTGAAGGCCAGGCTTTCCCGTTATGAAGCCCATCAGCATCGCGAGGGCGGCGCGCTGGACAAGGACTTCGAAGAGCAGGCAGCCCAGACCCAGAATGACGAAGTGGTTGATTCCCTCGAAACAGAAACCCGCGCAGAACTGGTACAGATAGAGCGAGCGCTTGAGCGTATCGAGAGCGGCGTTGGCGATGAGTGCGAATCCTGTGGCGAGGCCATTGACCCCCGTCGTTTGCAGGTGCTGCCCTACACCACCGTATGTGTCGACTGCGCTGAAGACTGATCTCATGGAACCAGGGACGGGCACCATGACAGAGCCACCGGTATTTCACACCCGGGGGCTGACCAAGACCTACGGTCAGGGTGAGGTCCAGGTTTACGCACTCCGGGGGGTGGACCTGGATTTTTACCCTGGTGAACTTGTCGTGATGCTGGGCGCCTCAGGTTCGGGAAAATCGACCCTTCTGAACATCCTCGGCGGACTGGATGTGCCGACCTCCGGTGAGGTTTGCTACCGGGATATTGACCTTAGTGCGGCGGGGGATCGTGAACTGACCCGCTACCGCCGGGAGCACGTTGGCTTCGTGTTCCAGTTTTACAACCTGATTCCAAGCCTGACCGCGCGGGAAAATGTAGCGGCAGTTACCGAAATTGCGTCCAATCCCATGTTGCCCGAAGAAGCTCTCGAACTGGTTGGACTAAAGGCGCGCATCGACCATTTTCCAGCACAGCTTTCCGGTGGCGAGCAACAGCGCGTTGCCATTGCCCGGGCCATCGCCAAACGACCAGAAGTGCTGCTTTGCGATGAACCGACAGGAGCCCTTGATTCGGCCACCGGCGTGTTGGTTCTCGAAGCCCTGGAAAAGGCGAACCGGGAAACCGGCACTACGACGGTTATCATTACCCACAACGCTTCCATAGCCGGCATGGCGGATCGTGTGATCACGCTTTCCGACGGCAATATCAGCGGCGAACGCCGTAACGATCAGTGCCAGGATCCCCGGACTCTGTCCTGGTAACAGGGCGAAAAAGTGAACGCGATGGCCAGCAATGCACTGAACACCAAACTTTGCCGGGAGCTCTGGCAGATGCGGGGCCAGGTGCTCGCCATTGCCCTCGTGATCGCCGGCGGCGTGGCCGTGTGTGTCATGTCCCTGGTGAATTACTCCTCCCTGGTGGCAACCCGGGCCCAGTATTACGAGCAGCACCAGTTCGCAGAGGTGTTTTCCGCCCTGAAACGGGCGCCCCGCCATATCCTTCAAGAGATTGAAAAACTGCCAGGTGTCGCACGTTACGAAGGCCGCGTGGAGGGCGGCGCCAAACTGGAGATGCCCGGCTTCGCGGATCCGGTCTCGGCCCGGCTGGTGTCGATCCCCCCGGATGGCCAGCCGGACATCAATCGTCTCTTCATCCGGGAGGGGCGGCTTCCAGCCCCCGGCCGAAACCAGGAAGTCGCGGTCATCGGGAGCTTTGCCGAGGCACACGAGTTGTCACTGGGTGACAGGTTCGAGGCCATCATTAATGGTCGGCGGCAGGCTCTTATTCTGACCGGCATTGTTGAATCGCCGGAATTCATTTACGTGATTCCGCCTGGCGCAATGCTACCGGATTACCAGCGGTACGGTGTGCTCTGGATGAGCAGAGAGGCTCTGGAAGCCGCCATGGATATGGGGGGCGCGTTTAACAGCCTGGTGGTTACGCTCAGGCCGGGCTATTCGGTTGCCTCTGTGGCGGATGCTCTTGATCGGTTACTGGCTCGCTACGGTGCGACCGGAGCCTATGGCCGGGATGACCAGTTTTCGCACCGTTTCCTGAGTGATGAGCTGAACCAGCTGAAAACCATGGCCACGGTTTTTCCCCTGATTTTTATGGGGGTGGCCATGTTTCTCCTGAATGTGGTCATCAGCCGGCTGATCAGTACCCAGCGGGACATTATCGCGGTGCTCAAGGCCTTTGGTTACGGCAACCGCCAGATCGCCTGGCACTACAGCAAACTGGTGATTGTGATCGCGGTTATCGGATTGTTGCTCGGGCTTGCCCTGGGATTATGGCTGGGGCGGGCGCTGGGGGAGCTTTATATGGATTTCTACCGGTTCCCCGGCCTGCTGTTCCGTATCAATCCGCTTTGGCTGGTGTTACTGGCCATACTGACCACTGTAGTCGCGTGGCTCGGTGCCTGGAGGGCCATCAGGCAGGCGGCGGCCCTGCCGCCTGCTGAGGCCATGAGGCCGGAGGGGCCTGCCAGATACCGGGTTACCGGGGTGGAAAAGCTGCTCTCGGGAATCCGTTTTTCCCAGCCATCGCGAATGATCGTGCGCCAACTTTCCCGCCGCCCTGCACGGACACTGCTGTCCATGAGTGGAGTTGCCATGGCCTCGGCCATTGTCATGGTTGGTAATTTCCAGTTTGATTCGGTGTCATTGATGGTGCATACCCAGTTTGCACGGGTTCAACAACAGGATCTGGCCACCACGTTCATTGATCCGGTGAACAGTTCGGCTCTGTACGGAATACAACGCCAACCGGGGATCCGTTACGTTGAGGGCCGGCGCACGGTACCCGCACGCCTGAAATTCGGGCATCGGGAATGGCGCAGTGCTGTGACCGGGATACCCGCCGACGCGCGGCTGCAGTATGTTGTCGACAGCGACCTGGAGCGCGTAAGCCTTCCGGGCGAGGGACTTCTGCTGACGGATTACCTGGCCCGGGAACTGGGGGCGAAACCCGGCGATACCCTTCAGCTGGAGCTGCTTGAAGGCGACCGGAGAACGGTACTGGTGCCTGTAGCAGGGGTTACCAGTGAGTTTCTCGGCGTGGGCGCCTACATGAACCTCGATGCCCTGAACCGGGCCTTGGGCGATGGGCCCCTGATCAATCAGGCCATGATAAATCTGGATCCCACCAAAGCGGCGGAAGTCTACGACAGCCTTCGGGAAACCCCCGGAGTTCTTGGCCTGAGTATTCGTCAGGCCATGCTGGACAGCTTCTACGATACCCTGGCCCGGACCTTCCTGACGTTCACCTTTTTCAACAGTCTGATGGGCGGCATCATCGCCTTCGGTGTTGTTTATAACACGATCCGCATATCCCTCGCCGAGAAGGGTCGGGAGCTGGCAAGCCTCAGAGTACTCGGGTACACCCACAATGAAGTTGCGCATATATTGTTGGGTGAGGTGGCGCTGTTGCTGCTGCTTGGCGTGCCACTCGGGTGGTTAATCGGGCAGGGCCTGGCGCTGTTGATTGTCACGGCCATGCAAACGGAGCTCTATCGGGTGCCGCTGACCATAACTTCCCAGACCCTGGGTATTTCGGCGTTAGTCGTGGTGGTATCTGCGATTGCTTCAGGGGTTATTGCGTGGTGGCGCCTGAAGGCGCTGGACCTGGTGGCCGTGCTGAAAACACGGGAATAGTTGCTGCAGGAAACAAGGAGTGAATTGACGCTATGGCAGCAAAACGGTTTGCAGGAAAATGGCTGTTCTGGGGCGCGTTCGTGTTGTTGGCCATCGCAGCAGTCGTGTTCACCGTTCGCCCTGATCCGGTGTGGGTGGATCTGGCAACGGTGAGCCGCGGGCCAATGGAAATAACCATCAGGGAAGAGGGTAGAACCCGGGTTCGGGACCGGTATGTGGTTTCATCCCCGGTGGCTGGCTTCCTCCATCGGGTGCTTCTGGAGGTGGGCGATCCGGTTATCCCCGGAGAACTGCTCACCGAGGTCGACCCTATGCCCGCCAGCACCCTGGATGCCCGTAGCCGTGCGGAGGCGGAAGCCAAGGTTCAGTCGGCCCGGTCAGCGCTGAACTCCACTCGCCAGAAGGCCACGGCTGCCGAGGCGGAAGCGGATCTGGCGATGCGGGAGCTGGCCCGCCTGCAGGCGCTCCGTGGTGATCATTTTGTCTCCGAAGAGCGTTTGCAGCAGGCCAAGGCCGCTTCGGACAGGGCTCAGGCTATCCTGCGCTCAGCCCGTTTTGATGAAGAAGTCATGGCACACGAACTGGCAGCCGCCAGAACCCGCCTTGAAGTCTCTGCAGCCAGGGCTTCAGGTAATGGCGCCGTGGAACGGGTTCCGGTTCGGTCCCCGGTCAATGGTTCGGTGCTGGGCATTATACGGAAAAGTGAGGGCGTAATTCATGCCGGCGAGGCTATCCTGGAGCTGGGTGATCCGGGGGCGCTTGAGGTAGTTATCGACGTCCTGAGCTTCGACGCTGTCAAGCTCAGCCCCGGAGTGACTGTGCGTCTCACAGGGTGGGGTGGTGGCACTCTGGATGCGGTAGTCAGGCGGGTTGAACCTGTCGGATTCGAGGATGTCTCCGCGCTTGGCGTGGAAGAAAGGCGGGTACAGGTGGTTGCGGATATCACCAGTCCGCTGGAAGCCTGGGAGACACTTGGCGATGGCTATCGGGTGGATGCGGAATTCGTGCTCTGGGCCTCTGCCGATGAGCTTCAGATCCCCGAGTCCGCCATTTTTCGCAGGGATGGCCAGAGCCTTGTATTCCGGGTGGTGGGCGAACGGGGGGAGCTCACAACCGTTTCAACAGGCCGCACCAATGGGTTCTACACGGTCATTCTGGACGGCCTGAGCGAAGGCGATCTTGTGGTCCGCCATCCGGGTCGCCAGTTGGAAGATGGCAGTCGGGTGAGAGTCCGATAGTGTCGGCCTTTTCTTCAGCGCCGACCCGGCCGATAATCACAATACTGGAGTGAGAGAATGATCAATCGACTTGCACCTGTGGCCTGGGTAGTTGTATTCCTGGCTGTGTTTTTCTGGTCTGCCATCGAGCCGAAGGACCGGGCAACCTGGGTGCTGGAGGTGTTGCCGGCAGCAGTCGGTTTTGGCTTGGTTATCTGGTGCTTTTTCCGGTATCCGCTCACGCCGCTGGTGTACCAGCTGATACTGGTGCACGCCATCATTCTGATGGTTGGCGGCCACTATACCTATGCTGAAGTTCCGGTATTTGACTGGTTCCGGGACTGGTTTGGCTGGGAGCGCAACAACTACGATAAACTGGGGCACCTGGCCCAGGGCTTTGTGCCTGCGATCATTGCCCGGGAACTGGTGATACGGTTCGGTGTTTTTGCCCGCCGTGGGTGGCGATCGTTTTTTATCGTCTGTTTCGCTCTGGCCGTGAGTGCCTTCTATGAGCTGATTGAATGGTGGGTCGCCCTGCTGAGTGGCGAAGGGGCGGAAGCCTTCCTTGGAACCCAGGGCTATGTGTGGGATACCCAGTCGGATATGGCCTGGGCGTTGTCCGGTGCTATTCTTGCCCTGATTCTGCTGGGCCGTGTTCATGACCGTCAATTGCAGGGCCTGTAAAGTTGTGATCGTCATTAATTTCACATTCCGGAAAATGGAATAGAGCGGCATGTCTGAACAACAACCGGCTCAGAGCACATTGGATGGACTTCCACGCAGCCAGGTCGCCGGCCTGATCCTTGGCGCCGCATTTCTGCTGGCAACAATGATTTTCCCACCCCCGGAAACCATGAGCGCAGAAGCCTGGGCAGCCCTGGGTCTGATGCTGTTGATGGCCACCTGGTGGTCAACGGAAGCCATTCCGATTCCGGTCACCGCCTTGCTGCCCATCGTTCTGGTGCCGGCGCTCGGGCTCGGGAACGTTGGCCAGGCCACGTCGCCTTACGCCCATCCGATTATTTTCCTGTTCCTGGGCGGCTTCACACTCGGGCTTGCCATGCAGCGCTGGAACCTGCACCGCCGGATTGCCCTGATGACCCTGAAGGCCGTTGGCAGTGAGCCGCGTCGGCAGATCGGCGGTTTTATGCTGGCCACCGCTTTTTTGAGCATGTGGGTAAGCAATACCGCAACGGCCATCATGATGCTGCCCATTGGCCTGTCGGTGGTGGGCATGTTGGACAGCGGTAATCCCAAGGGGGTTCGCCGCTATGCCACCGCGCTTTTGCTGGCCATTGCCTATTCCGCCAGTATCGGCGGCATCGCAACATTGATCGGTACACCGCCCAATGCTCTGCTGGCGGCGTATCTGAGTGAAAACCAGGGCATCTCGGTCGGCTTTGCCCAATGGATGCTACTTGGGGTTCCGGTCACGATCGTTATGTTGGCCCTGGCCTGGTGGTGGCTGACCCGTCGGGACTTTGACCTGGGCAATTCCAGTGATGGCGGCAGCGCAATACGGGAGGAGCTTGATGCTTTGGGGCCGCTTGGCAAGGGTGAAAAACTGGTTGCCGCAGTATTTCTGATCACTGCCAGTGCCTGGATTTTCCGGCCGCTGTTATCTGGCAGCCTGATGCCATGGTTAAGCGATACCGGTATTGCCATCGCCGCCGCTATTGCCATGTTTGTTATTCCGGTAAATACCAGCAAACGGGAGTTCCTGCTGGACTGGGAAACGGCCAGGGGTATCCCCTGGGGGGTTCTGTTGCTGTTCGGTGGTGGCCTGGCAATGGCCGGCGTGATCAGCAGCTCCGGGCTGGCGGAATGGATCGCGCAAAGTCTCGGGGTGGCGGGCACCCTGCCAACACTTGTGATGATCGTGATGGTGACAGGTGTGATTATTTTTCTCACTGAAGTCACCAGCAATACTGCAACGGCCGCCGCCTTTCTGCCCCTGCTGGGTGCACTGGCCATGAGCCAGGGAGTATCACCACTGCTGCTGACGGTCCCGGCAGCTATCGCAGCCAGTTGTGCCTTCATGATGCCGGTGGCGACGCCACCCAATGCGATTGTGTTTTCCAGTGGCCACATGCAGATCAGCGACATGATCCGGGCGGGCTTTGCCCTGAACCTGATGGGGATTGTGGTGGTGACCCTGCTGAGTTACCTGCTTCTGGGGCTGGTTTTCACCTACTCTCCCTGAATCTCATCGTTGGTAATCAGGTGATGGGCCCCGGCTCCACGTGCAGTGCCGGGGCAATGTCGAGTCCGTTTTAATGTTATCGCGTCAACCCCCCACCGCCCGGGGTCCTCCCGGCCGGTGCCATGAACCAGTTCTCAAATCCTTTCCGGAAGGGCCCCTCTGCAGCGACAGATTTGAGGCACAGTTATCTTTAAGCGGGCAGGCTTTTCGGTATCTTACCGTAACAACATGTAACCCGATAAATACCGTGGCCAATAAAAACAGGGACTTCGTCTGACATGCTGCTGGTGCTCGCCGGATCCATTCTTACCTTTGCCATCGCGCAGGAAGCAACTGTGGTGGAGCCTTATGACAAAGGCGCCATCGTGATTGAGCAGGATGTGGATTCGAGCCCGGTTGAATTGCGGTTCGATTTCCGGGTTGAACCGCTGGTGGAGCAGACGTTCCGGAACATTGTTCGCCAGGCCTACGATTACAGCTGCGGCAGTGCCGCGCTGACCACGGTGCTGAACTTCTATCTGGGACGAACGCTGTCCGAACGCCAGGTGATGGAAGGCCTGCTTCATTACGGCGAAAGCGAGCGGATTGTTGAGCGGCGCGCGTTTTCCATGCTCGACATGAAGCGGCTGGTTACTGCCCTCGGCTATCCGTCAGGCGGATTCCGGGCCAACATCGACGACCTCAAGGACCTGGATCACCCGGCAATTGTTCCGATCCATCATGCCGGTTTCAAGCACTTCGTGGTACTGCGAACCATAAGGAATGGACGGGTTTTCCTCGCAGACCCGGCGGTGGGGAATATTTCCTTCACCATTGATCAATTCGAGGAGAAATGGGACGACAACGTGTTGTTCATAGTATTTCCGGGAGGTGACAAGCCCCTGGACAACCTGGAGCTGAAAGAGGAAGACCTTCGCTTTGTGGACGACCAGACCATGACGTTGCTGGCGCTGGAGAGGATACCGGAATTTCACGAATCCACCGAGAGGCGCATCCAGAATCTGCTGGAGCGCCAGAAAAACAATCCCGATGGCAGCGTCGAGAATACCCGGAAGCAGTTGTTTTACCGTCGTAACTAACTTGCCGGGGTTCACCGGCGTCAGGAAAATTACTAATAAGAAAGGGAGTCAGGATGAATCGTTGGTTTGCGCGAGGCGTTATCCTTGTTTCCATGGCAGGTCCGCTTTCGGGCATGACCCTGGCGGATGAAGGCAGTGTGGATCAGGCGCGGGAGGCGCTGGCCAAACAGGAGGGAGACCAGGATGCGTCACAGCAGCTGGAAGAGGTCTTCCAGGCTGCGGAGAACAATTATTCCCTTCAGAAGAAGGGGTCTCACTATCTGAATTTTTCATTCGACTATTCCTATACCGCCGATCAGCGGCTGGACCTTGCCATTACCAACGGCTCGGTCAGGAACCTTGATGTGGTGCCGTCGGCTACCCACATTTTCACCAATTCCTTTACCTACGACTACGGCCTGCTTGATAACCTGACGGTGGGCACCCGTATTCCACTGGTGGTCAAGTACGACACCCAGGATGAACTGAACGTTTACGATTTTGGTGACATCTCCTTCACTGGCCGCTGGCAGCCCTTTGCCTATGTGCCCGGCAAGATGTCGACCACCCTGTTCGGAACCCTGACGAGCAAGACCGGCGTCAGCCCCTACGAGATCGATATCAACGAACAACTCTCCACTGGCAGCGGCTATTATTCAATCGGTGGCGGCGCGAGCCTGTCCAAGGTTCTGGATCCGGTAGTGATCTTCGGTTCGGTGAGTGCCACCTATAACCTGCCTGTGGAAGGCCTTCAGCAAGTCCGGGGAGCGCGGCTGCTGACCAACCTCGATCCCGGGTTCGGGGTGTCGGGTTCCGGTGGCTTCGCCTATTCGCTGTCCTACGACATCTCCCTCAGTATTTCGGCTCAGCTCAGCTACACCGACGAGACTGTGCTGAGCTTCTCCAATGGCGACCAGGCGGTGGCGCAGGACCAGATGACCGGTTTTCTGAGCCTGTCCCTGGGCACTCGCGTCAGCGATACCACAATCGTCAACACCAGCCTTGGCATTGGTCTCACCGAGGATGCACCGGACTTTTCCCTGGGGGTATCCCTGCCCATTAACTTCTCCGGCCTCAAAGAGTGATTGGTGTCGTTGACGACTTAAGGGAAGGGAAGGATTTCATGGCACAGCAAAGCCACAACCGTCGGATTCTCGCGGCCCTGATTGCCACGACCATCTCGTGTGGTGCCCAGGCCCAGCTTGCGCAGAACCTGACCATACATCCCAAGGCGCTGGCGCTGGGCAATGCCGTTACCGCCGACCCACCGGGTATCATGGCGATTCACTACAATCCGGCGGGGCTGACCAAGCTGGACGGTCGTCAACTGGAAGTGAATCTGATGAGCATCTACCTGGATATCGATGCGGGTTTCACGGCGCCTGAGGGCTACGAGATTTTCGGCATAGACGGGCTGGAGATTGATCCCCGGACGGGCAAGCAAAGGGACCCGGTTGCCAATACCCGCAGCCATACCAACAATGTGGCGCTGTACCTTCCGGGCTACGGCATTCTGAGGGCGCCGCCGGGGCCGGCTGTTGCGCCATCGGCGGGTATCAGCATCAATCCGCCCGGGTCCAAACTCACCTTCGGGAATGCGTTTTACCTGCCGCTGGCGGCGGGTTTTTATCGGGACAAGGACGATCCGGGCCGGTATCAGCCCCAGGCCACCGCCTTGCAGAGAACGACCTATCTGTCACCAACGGTTGGTTACGAGATCAACGACCAGTGGTCGGTTGGCGCCGGTATTCACCTGTCGCAGATGGGGATCGCCGCGGATCAGTACATGCGGGCGCCCAACATGTTGCTGGGCGTGGCGGAAGTCCTTCAGGATGCCTTTAATTGTGAAAGCGGTGACGAACCGCTGCAGCCATGGCTTGCGCTGTGTGGTGGTAATGTTGGCCCCTGGGATGATATTGGCGCCCTGAGCATCAATGTGCAGGAAACGCTGTCGCCCACTTATGCGCTGGGCGTCATGTGGGAGCCGACCGACTGGTTCAGCTGGGGGGCAAGCTATACCTCCGAAGCTGAAATGAATATGAAGGGAACCTTCGAGATCCAGTATACCGAGGACTGGTCCGGCTTTTGGCAAAGCGTCAACGGTTCGGTGCTGGGTGCCATTACCTCGGCCATTCTGAGTCTTCCCTCCGGTGCCCCCAAGGAGGCCGGCAATGTCAGCATGGACCTGGTTTATCCCCAGCATTTCCAGACCGGTATCAGTGTCGACGTGCACCCGAAACTGACCCTGAACACCGACATTGGCTGGACCGACTACAAGCAATGGGACGCCTTTGTCTTCCGCTTTGACCGCAACCTTGAATTCCTGAATGCGGCACGGATCCTGTCGCCGGATAACGCCACGCCGAATACCCTGAGACTGCCGCTGGGGTTCAAGAGTCAGTGGAACTGGGCTTTCGGGATGGAATTTCATGCGTCGACCCGTCTGGACCTGCGGGCGGGGGTCGAAATCCGGGATTCGGTTATCCCGGATGACCAGCGGCAGGTGATGGCGCCGTTCGGGGGTGCTAACCTGTACAGCATCGGTATGGGGTATCGGTGGGACAAGAACACAGAGATTGATATGAACCTCAGCTATCTTCAGTCGGTGGAGTCGATACCTGCCAACGGCAGTTGCAACCTGAACTGTGACAATATTTCCAATATCATTTATAACCCCTACGCTGGGCTGGACGTGAAAACCTCGCTTCGGGTTGTAATGGCCGGCCTCAGTTTCCGGACCAAATTCTGAAGACGATTCCGAACCCGGGGGTAGTGATTGTCAGTGACTAACGGCTCCAGACTAAAACGGATATTACCCCTGCTGCTGGCAACGTCGCTGGCGGGTTGCCAGATCGGGGGTTCGGTCGTATCCGGGCGGGAGGGTTATTTTACCTGGGTGGATGAGCAGGGCAGGGTGAGATACTCACCCATTGCCGGCACCACGGGTGAACAACCGGAACAGCCAGCCGGGAAAGAAGGCGGCGATGCCGATGCCGCTGGAACCGGTCCGAAGCCGGAGTTGCGGGAAGAAACGGAATACACCCTTGAGAACTACCCGGACGCCGGCCAGCTTGAAAGGGACGGTTATGTTCGCCCCGGCGAACCGCAACCCTACTTCACCTGGCGGGACGCCGAAGGCAATGTCAGGGTCGACTATTACCAGCCGGATACCCGCTCTGATCGCCAGAAAGGTCTGGTAGCGCCGCCGGTCCGGATTACCGCGGCCCGCGTTTATCATGCCGGTCCGGATACAGCGGACCGTGCACCGGTGCCCGGCCATGATCCGGACGCTTTTGCAATCCTGGGTATTGAACCCGCCCTCAGCGATTACTTCTCCCGCTTCTCTGAGGCCTGTTGTGAATCGATGGACATTCGTCATCGTGAAAGCTGGCAGTCGGGCCGGGAATTCGGAATTGCCCTAACGGAAAGCTCGCAGGTACATGCATTTCTGACCGGTCCGAGCCCCTATCAGGTGGTTGAGCTTCCCGGGCCGGACAGGATTGACAGTTTTGTCATGCGGCTGCGTTCCTACGCCAGAAACGGGGTGCTGGTGCCATCGCTGGTGTTTCTCGATGACCGGATGAGGCCGCTCAGGCTGGTGACGGATCTGGTGATGGATTTTGAGCCCGAGACCTGGCGTCGCCGTGGCTATCTGGAGGCATGGGTACCCGCGTTTCCGGCCCGGGGGGAGCGGTGGATGGTCGTGTTCACACGCGCGGCGGATCTGAGCGGCCAGACCGTTATTGAAACACCGTCCGGCCCCCGGAAAATTCCACATGTCAGCGAGGGCGAAATCGGACTGATGCAACTGGAGGATTGATGCCGCGGTTCTCTCAGTTCTCTCAGTCCTCGGGTTTGCTCAGGTCCAGCCACTGTTGCGACAGCCAGTAGTAGCTGCCATTACCGGCAGGGTGGGTACAGTTGTAGCGAAAACGCCGGCTGTTGAAGCTGTCCGGGGCCTGTACCCTCACGTTGCCGTCAATCACCTCGAAACCGATCCGCCCCTTGCCGGAGGCAAAGCAGGTCAGCCGGCCGGCATCAATGGGGGGAATCAGCGGAAAAGTCAGTGTCGGTGGGTTGTCGGAGATCACGCCATCGGGCAGGTTTCCGGTACTGACAGGAAAGGCCTTGCTGCGAAGCTTGTCATCAAGGCTGCCCAGCTGCCCGTAGGCATTGGCCATCGGAAAACGGGGTAACCGCGTGGGGGCGGATTTTGACCCAATGGCGCCGGATTGCTGGCCGAAACCATACCAACTGCGCGCTGCAATTTCCTTTTCAAGTGCTTCGTCAAACTCACCGTAGGGATAAGCGAACAGGGGGGCATTGGTACCGAGCTCGTCGGCAAGGGTTTCCTGGGCAGAGTCGAGACTGTTCGAGACGCGGGTTTGCCATTTGCTGTCTGTCTCGCCGGGCTTTTTCGCAAGGTGGCCATGGTCGGCACTGTGGTTGGCTATGGTGATGCCTTCACGTCCGGCAAGTTCTTTTATCTGATCCCAGGTCATGTAGCCGTTGCGCCCTACGGCCTGGGTGTTCACGAATATGGTATAGGGATAGCCTTTCGACGCCAGCAAGGGCGCTGCCTCTGAATAGACGGACTCGTAGGCATCATCAAAAGTGATGGCGATGCGGTTGTCACTTTCGTCCCCGCCAGCGAGAGTTTTCCTTGTACCGTCGAGCAAATTGACGACCTCAATATCCAGATCCGAAATCATTTCAAGTTGGCCTTCGAATAGCGAGACCGATGTGGAGGTCGCCGGCGGCGTGGCATCGCTCACATGGTGGTATTGGAGCACGACGAGATCAGCCCATGCTGGAAAGGCTGCCGCCAACAGTGAAAACACGGCAAGCGGTTTAGCGAGTGCTTTGATCGGCATTGTGTCTCCTGAATTGACTGAACCGAAAACAGATCTTTTTTCAAGATCGATCAGGTGCTGTGGCGAAAATGGGCTCTCAGAACGGCGAACGCTTCATTCAGATGCTGGATAGTTTCCGTGTTGCCCCCCCGATCAGGGTGCGCCCGCATAACCGCGCGTCGAAAACGTTGCTTCACGGAGGGGAAATCCGATGGCAAGGCCTCAAAACCCAGTACCTCGGCGGCGGCTTTCGTTTCTGCCTGTGCCGGGCCCTTGCCAGGGCGACCGGCCCAGAAATCATCCATCATCTGGTGTATTGCGTCTTCCGGCAAATGGTACTGGGAAAGGTCGAGATAGAATTGGCGAAGTGTGTCGACACCATCTGCTACCCCTTTGCCACCGATGACCTTCTGGGTTTCCAGGCAGATATTCAGCGGTGAAATCCGGAGACTTTCACCCGTGTCGGACAACTGGTCACGCAGCCGGTATAGTACGTGGAACAACAGAAAATGAACCGGGTAGAGCTTTTCCGGTTCGTTGAAAGTGACTTCGCCGAGAAGTTTCCACGGTGGTCTCTGGAGCGACTTGATCAGCGACAACTCGCTCATTCCCGCAGGCGCCGTTCGAAGTTCATGCTCCACGGCGACCAGAAGATGTTGAATCTGGTGCTCAAGCAGGGCATCGGTTTCGATCGCCCGGGGGGATGAGGAACTCATGCTGGAGTAGTAATCTGTCATAAGCCCAATGGTAGGGGACTCGGGTCCCTCAGGGAAGTGTCTCCAGCCAGGATGGCCTTTCGGTTCCCTATGCGATTGTGTTCCCGTTTCCCGGTGGCTTCTTTACCCGGTTGCACCATATCCATGTTGGTAACCTGTCCCTGAATCCATGTGACGCGTATAATCCCACGTCCACTTGCCTTATGAACGGCCTTATGAACGTAGTTGGTATGCCCGAAGCAATGATCGCCAGTTCCGAACAGTCTCTCAACCCAGAGCGCGAACGCCGCCAGAAACTGGAGTTGAACAAGCTGCAGAAACGTCTGCGCCGCGAAGTCGGGCAGGCGATTGCCGATTTCTCGATGATTGAAGCCGGTGACAAAGTCATGTGTTGTCTCAGCGGCGGTAAGGACTCTTACGCCATGCTCGACATTCTGCTTAACCTGCAGAAAAGCGCGCCGGTTTCGTTTGAGCTGATTGCCGTCAATCTTGACCAGAAGCAGCCCGGGTTTCCGGAAGAGGTACTGCCCGAATACCTTGAGTCCATGGGTATCGAGTATCACATCATCGAGAAGGACACCTACAGTATTGTTAAGGAAAAAGTGCCGGAAGGAAAGACCACCTGTGGCCTGTGTTCCCGCCTACGTCGCGGAATTCTCTATAATTTCGCGGAGGAGCACGGCGTTACCAAGATTGCCCTGGGCCACCACAGGGACGATCTTCTGGAAACCCTGTTCCTGAACATGTTCTATGGCGGCAAACTCAAGTCGATGCCGCCAGTGCTCCACAGCGACGATGGCCGCAATACGGTCATCCGGCCGCTGGCGTTCAGTCGTGAGAAGGACATTGCCCGCTACGCCGCCCTCAGGGAGTTTCCGATCATCCCCTGTAACCTCTGCGGTTCCCAGGAAAACCTCCAGCGCCAGGTGATCAAGGATATGTTCCAGAACTGGGACAAGCAGCACCCCGGGCGCCTTGAAACCATGTTCCGCGCCATATGCAACGTTGAACCTTCACACCTGGCGGATACCAACCTGTACGATTTCCGGGAGGGCAGACGGCTGGGCGGCAAGCGCCAGGCGGTGCAGACGGCGGAACCGGAAGAGGCAAGCAGCTTTGGTCGCCTGGATGTGCTGAATATCTAGGCGTTAATGCCCGACCAGATACTGGAATGGCAGCGTCCAGACGCCGAACAGAATCAGTAGGGCGCCGGTGACTTTCCGGAATAACCGGTGTTTCTGCAAGCCCCGGATCCAGCCTGCTGCGTACCCTGTTGCCAGCATGGACGGCAGGGTTCCCAGCCCGAAAAACAGCATGGTCAAAGCAGCTGAACCCACCGTCGGCTGCAATGCTGCCCAGCCCAGGGTACTGTACACCAGGCCGCAGGGCAGCCAGCCCCAGAGCGCACCCAGGGCCAGTGCCTGTCCGCCGTGGTTTACCGGCAGGAAACGTCGGGTCAGGGGAGACAGTCGGCTCCAGATCGGTGCTCCGACGCGCTCGATATGCCGGATTCCCTGCCACCACTGGCCCATGGACAGACCCATGAAAATCAGCAATACGCCCGCCAGGGTCCGCAGGACCAGGCCAGCCAGCTCCCACTGACTGGCGGCGAAGGTACTGGCCAGTGCAACCAGGGTTGCGATCAGGACGTAACTGCCGATGCGACCAAAATTGAAGGCAAGCAGCATGACCGACTGCCGAAGCCGGAAGCCCCTGCCAACCGGCAGGGCCATGGAAAGTGAGGCACTGATGCCTCCGCACATTCCCAGGCAGTGAGTGCTGCCGAGCAGGCCGATCAGGAAAGCGCTTGGATAGCTGAGGTAGAGTTCCGGGCTCATCCTTGTTTCGGCTCATCCTCTCCTGATTTGGTCTTTGCGCCGGCCTCGGTTGTCTGCCCGGTGGTTTTTTTGTCCGCCGGCTTATCGGTCCGGGCTTCGTCCGGAATCATGTCCTTGTCATCATCGTAGAGTATCCGGTGGGCGGGACCTTCAAGGTCGTCATACTGGCCGTTTTTGACGGCCCATGAGAACAGTGCGATCCCCAGCGTCACCAGTATGAGCATTACCGGAACCAGGAACATTACGATTTGCACGGGTTAAACCTCGCGGAAAAGAGTATAGGGGCACGTTATCAGGCCAGCGTCCGGGCGCCAACCGGGCGATTGTCCGGATGTCCCTCGCCAGGGGCTTTGCCGAGTCTCAGGGCGTTAAGGACAACGACCAGTGAACTGAGCGACATGCCGATCGCGGCCAGCCAGGGCGGCACCATGCCAGCCGCAGCGAGTGGCAGTGCGAATACATTGTAGCCAAGGGCCCACCACAGATTCTGGCGGATAACCTTGCGGGTCTGGCGGCTGGTTTTCAGGGCTTCAACCAGCTGTAATAGTTGGCCGTTGAGCAGTACTGCATCGGCTTTCAGCTGGGTCAGGTCTGCGGCGGTGCCCATCGCAACCGAAATGCCGGCTCCGGCCATGGAGGGCAGGTCGTTCAACCCGTCCCCCACCATCATGATCTGTCGCCCCTCGGCCCTCAGCTTTTCAAGCACTGCGAGCTTATCTTCCGGGGAGGCCTGGCCGACGGCTTCATCAATCCCCAGAAGGGCGGCAATCCGATCGACATGGCCCGAGCGGTCGCCGCTCAGGAGCAGTGTGTGAATGCCTTCCTTCTGCAAAGCCCTGATGGCTGAGCGGGCATCGTCACGGGGTTGATCGTCCAGCCTGAAACAGGCCAGCCATTCCTTGTCAGACGCCAGCCAGACTTCCATACCCCTGTGCTGCCCGGTATCCGGGAAAGGCGCCCCAGTATGTTGTTCTACAAATCCCCGGTGGCCAATAAAAAGTGCGAGATCTTCCAGCTTTCCGGAAAGTCCTCCGCCAAGGTGGTTCTCCACGTGTCCGACCGCGGCGGCGGTTCGTTTATGGAAAACCCTGGCAATCGGGTGTTCGGAGTATTTTTCCAGCCCGGCAGCGAGCCTGAGGCAGGTTTGTTCGTCCATGCTGCCGACAATGTCGGTTTCCACGAGGCTCAGCTCACCCCGGGTCAGGGTCCCGGTTTTATCAAATACCACGGTATCAACGGTGTTCATCGATTCCAGGGTATGCCCCCGGGTTGGCAGGAAACCAAGGCGGCGAAGCTTGACTGTTGCCGAGGTGATGGCGGTGGGTGTTGCGAGCGACAATGCGCAGGGACAGGTAACGACCAGGACTGAGAGGGTAATGTCGAAAGCATTATCGGCACCGGCCAGCCACCAACCCACCCAAACAATGGGCGCGAGGATCAACACCCGGCCAACGAACTTGCTCGCCATTCTGTCGGCCATCCTCGCTACCTGGGGTTTCTCTGACTGTACCCGGTCCAGAATCCTCAGAATGCCGGAGAGGCGGGTCTGGGAGCCGGCTTTCACCACCCGGATGTCCAGGGGGTTTTCACCGTTGACGCTGCCGGCATGGACCGGGTCCCCGGGGAACCGGGTCTCCGGCAGATACTCGCCGGTCAGGGCTGCCTCGTTGAGGGTTGACTGGCCCCGGACAATCTCGCCATCAATAGGCAGGGTTTCTCCCGGCCGCACGCGGATCGTATCGCCTGGTTTTACCTGGTGGGCGGGCACAATCTCCGAATCATCACCCGTCACCAGCGTCGCCACGGTTGGCTGGAAGCCGGCAAGAGCATTGCCTGTCAGCCCGGCGCGATAGCGGGCCTGAACCTCAACGTAGCGTCCCAGGAGCAGGAAAAAGGTGAACATGACCACAGACTCGAAGTACACCTCCTCGCCACCAAACACGGTTACCCAGGCGCTGGCGAGATAGGCAAGACCGATGGCGAGAGCAACGGGTACATCCATGGTCAGTTGCCGGCTCAGGATATCGCGCCGGGCGTTCCTGAAAAAAGGCGCGGCACTGTAGAAAACCACCGGTGTGGCGACCAGCAGACTGAACCAGCGGAAGAAGCTGACAAACTGCGGGGACAGGTCGTTAACCAGCTCAAAATACAGAGGAAACGCCAGCATCATGCTCTGGAAGGAGCCAATGCCGGCAATCGCGAGCCGGATCAGCATGGAACGGTGTTCGGCCTTGAGGGCCTGTTCAGCTTCGTCTGCCTGGTAGGGGCGGGCGGTATATCCCAGTTCGTGGATGGCAATCAGCAGGTCGCTCAGCGGCGCCTGATTCTGGGACCAAACCAGCCTTGCCCGCTGAGTGGTGTGATTGACCGAGAAGGACACTACGCCCGGCTGCTTTTTCAGGTGGTTTTCCAGTAGCCAGATGCAGGCAGCGCAGGTAATACCACCGATCAGTAACTGGGCTTCCTGGGCGCCTTTGACGGGAGCAACAAACGATGCCTGAACCAGTGGATGGTCCATTTCTCTCAGGCGGCTCACCTCTGCAGGAGTCAGCTGCTTTGGGGTAACCGCAGCCTCTGTCCGGAATTCGTAGAACCCGGTCAGACCCTCATTGTGGATGGTCTGGCAAACCGCCTTGCAGCCCTGGCAGCAAAAATGGCGGGTGGTACCATCGAGTTCAAGGGTGATGGGCGGCTCACCGTCGGCTGGCTCGCCGCAATGAAAGCAATCCAGGGTGGTCAACCTTGGGCATACTCCGCAGCTTTGACCGTGATTCCGCTTTTCGAGGGTAGCTGGGTTTCGCCCTTCAGGCGCCATTCATTGGCTGGCCCCCGAAGGTCGTAGTACCAGCGGCCTTTAATGTCTTCATGAAGCTGGCCGACGAACTTGCCCGGGGCAATCTGTTTGAACTGGACGATACGGTCCTGGCCCGACAGAGTGGGATGAAACAGGTTAAGGACGAGATACGGAAAATCCGCAGGGCCATCAGCGGTATTCAGATTGATGGTGACGTTCCGTTTGTTGAAATCAATCTGGGCTTCCATACCCAGATTGGCAGCTTTCTCGTCCCGTGCGATGGACATATTGATACCACGACCTTGCTTGGACCAGTCGTCCGTCACTAACGAATTATCCATATTCAGGGAAACCGTAATCGCGATGGCGCAATAAACGATTGACGCAGCGGGGAACATAAGCAGGAACCAGAGCCAGGGTTGACGATACCAGGGGCCTGTTTGTGTTTCAGCAGTCATATATCAATGTCCCGTTTTAAAAATTGGAATCGCCGCGAAATGAAGGGTCAGCGCGTTGGACCAACAAACCGGCTTTCAGTTTCAAGGTTCAGAGAAGTATCTGTTTCCGATTGGGCCCTGAACAGGATTTCGCTATTCGATTCCATGATGGATTCCGGCGGCACGTCAACAACCGTAGGCACTGACCGGTTTTCCCCGTTTTCCACCGTGACTTTGGTTTCGGTAAGAATCCGGATACCTTCCATGCCGGTCACGGACAGGGAGAAGGTCTGGGGCACCTCGGACATGTTCGAAAGTTTCAGCGTGTAGGAGTTTTCAATCCGGCCTTCGCCGTTAAAGCTATAGAGGGCGCCGCGGTCACGCAGTACATCCAACTGGGCCGGAACCCGGGTTGCAATGGTAAAGATAATCGCCGCGATCATCAATGACAGCACTGCGCCATAACCAAAGGTGCGAGGCCTCATGAGCTTTGACGCCTTGCCTTCCAGTTGGTTCTCTGTGGTATAGCGAATCAGTCCCCGCGGGTAATTCATCTTGTCCATGATTTCGTCGCAGGCATCAATACACAATGCGCAGCCGATGCATTCGTATTGCAGCCCGTCCCTGATATCAATGCCTGTGGGGCAGACCTGCACGCACTGACCGCAGTCAATGCAATCACCCAGGCCGGCTTCTGCAGGATCAACGCCCTTCTTGCGGCCACCCCTTGGCTCGCCCCGGTTCGGGTCGTATGAAACGACACGGGTGTCGGGGTCAAACATCACCGACTGGAAGCGGGCATATGGGCACATGTAGAGGCAAACCTGCTCCCGCATCCAGCCCGCATTCAGGTAAGTGGCAACGGTGAAAAAACCAATCCAGAAGTAGGCCCAGCCATTTGCCTGCAATGTGAAAAGGTCGCCCAGCAGCTCGCGAATAGGGTAGAAGTAGCCAACAAAGGTCAGTCCAGTGGCAAGGGCGATCAACAGCCAGACGGCGTGTTTGGCAGATTTTTTGACCAGTTTCCCGGCTGATCGGGGAGATTTGTCCAGCTTCATGCGCTTGTTACGGCTGCCCTCGATCCGTTCCTCGACCCACATGAAGATAAAGGTCCAGACGGTTTGCGGGCAGGTATAGCCGCACCAGACCCGGCCGAACAGAGTTGTGACGAAGAACAGACCGAAGGCGGCGATAATCAGCGTGCCCGAAAGCAGAATAAAGTCCTTGGGAAAGAAGGTAACGCCGAAGAGGTGGAATTCGCGGGCTGGCAGATCGAAATAAATCAGTGGTTGCCCGTCAAGCGTAATCCAGACAAACAGGAAATACATGCCCATCAGCATGGTCAGGCTGACATTCCGGATTCGCTGAAAGGAGCCTTTAACTTCCTTTACGTAAATTTTCTTGCGGCTGGCGTAGAGTTCGACGGTTCCGGATTTATTGTTGTCGCCGGAGGGATCAGAGGATGGGTCAACCTGTTTGACCGGGATCTCACTGCTCATCGTTACCTCCAGAAAAACGGTAATGCGGGACAACAGGCCCTGGGACTGCTGATCTTTTCAAGCCTGTGCCCGCAGGGCAGACACAGGGTTGAAAAGACCGGACCGGGGCAACCCCCGGCCGGGTGACTCAGTTAGACAGGCTGTATACGTAAGCTGCCAGAATCTGAATCTGATCGTCTGAGAGGCGACCCTGCTGAGCGGGCATCTGATTCTGACGGCCATTCATCACGGTTTCCTTGATCCACTCGTAGTTGGATCCGTACAGCCAGGTGTTGTCGGTCAGATTGGGAGCGCCAACCGCCTGATTACCCTTGCCGTCAGCTCCATGACAGGCAACACATGCCTGAGCGAACACGGCCTTTCCTGCCTCGGCAGCCTCGGCGTCTTGTTCACGACCGCTGAAGCTGAGGACATAATTGACCACCTGGTCGACCTGCTCATTGGTCATGCTGGGCATAACGCCTTTCGCTGGCATGTTACCCATCCGCCCATTGTGGAGGGTCTCCAGAATCTTTTCGGGAGTTCCGCCGTACAGCCAGTCATTGTCGGTCAGGTTGGGAAAGCCAACCTGACCGCGGGCTGCAGAGCCGTGGCAGACCGAACAGTTGTTGGCAAACAGGCGCTGGCCGATTTTCATGGCATCGCTGTTTTCCGCCAGCTGCGGAACCGGCGTCTGGCCGAACTGGGCATAAATCTCGCCGTACTTGTCTTCAGCGGCGGCAACTTCGGCTTCCCACTGATTCGTGGAAGTCCAGCCCAGAAGGCCTTTCCAGTTGCCAAGACCAGGGTACAGGGCAAGGTAGCCGAGCGCGAAAATACAGGTAGCGAGGAACAGATAGAACCACCACTTGGGCAGGGGATTATCGTATTCCTCAATGCCATCAAAGGAATGGCCCATAGTACGGTCGGTTTCGCTATCGGTCGTCTGGCTTTTACGGGTTGCCCAAAGCAGCCACCAGCAGCCAAAAACGGTACCGAGCACGATCACACTGATCCAGATGCTCCAGAAGGTACTCATTGTTTCTTCTCCGTTTTTTCCTGTTCGAGCGTACGCTTTTCCACGTCGTCATCGTCGAAGGGCAGATGGGCTGCCTCCTCGTTGGCCTTCTTGCGGTGGGCGCTGTAGGCCCACCAGACGATTCCAAAAAAAACCGCCATTACCAGAAGAGTGTGAATGCCGCGTAACTCATTAATATCCATGGGTTCACCGTTTTTCTGAAATCACTGTACCCAGCTGTTGCAGGTATGCGACCAGAGCCTCAATTTCAAATTTGCCTTCAACCTGAGCGGATGCGTTGGTAATCTGCTCGTCGGTGTAGGGCACGCCCAGAGTCTGGAGAGTCTCCAGCTTCGCGGCGGTCTTGGTATGGTCTACCTGGTCCTCAAACAGCCACGGGAACGCTGGCATATTCGATTCGGGCACCACACTGCGCGGATTGTAAAGGTGCTGGCGTTGCCAGGCGTCGGAATAACGACCACCTACGCGGGCGAGATCCGGGCCGGTACGTTTGGAACCCCACAGGAACGGGCGGTCGTAAACGAACTCGCCCGCGACAGAGTAATGGCCATACCGCTCGGTTTCCGCACGGAACGGGCGGATCTGCTGGGTATGGCACACGTGGCAGCCTTCACGGATATAGATATCCCGGCCTTCCAGCTCAAGCGCGGACAGGGGCTCAAGGCCCTCCACTGGCTCATTTACGCTCTTCAGGAAGAACAGGGGGACTACTTCGGCAAGAAAGCCACCGCTGATGGTCAGGACGATCAGTACGATCATCAGACCAATATTTTTTTCAACAATTTCGTGTTTCATCTGATCTCTCTCCCGTTACGCAGGCTGTGTTGCCGCATTGTCCTGCGCAACCGCGTCTTTCTGGCGCACGGTCATGTAGACGTTATAGGCCATAACAAGCATACCGCTCAGGAAAATAACGCCACCGAGGAAGCGGACGAAGTAGCCCGGGTACGAGGCTTCCAGGGCTTCAACGAAACTGTAGGTCAGCGTGCCGTCCTGGTTAACTGCACGCCACATCAGGCCCTGCATGATGCCGTTAACCCACATGGCGACGATGTAAAGCACGGTGCCTACTGTCGCAAGCCAGAAATGAGCGTTGATCAGGCTGGTGCTGTACATGGCCCGGACTCCCCAGAGCTTGGGAATCAGGTGGTAAACCGCACCGATACTGATCATGGCAACCCAGCCCAGGGCACCGGAGTGAACATGGCCGATGGTCCAGTCAGTGTTGTGAGAAAGCGCGTTCACCGTCTTGATGGACATCATCGGGCCTTCAAACGTAGACATACCGTAGAAGGACAGGGAAACCACCAGGAAACGCAGGATCGGGTCGGTGCGCAGTTTATGCCAGGCACCTGACAGGGTCATCATGCCGTTGATCATGCCGCCCCACGAAGGCGCAAGCAGGATCAGGGACATCACCATGCCCGCGGTTTGGGCCCAATCCGGCAGGGCAGAGTAGTGCAGGTGGTGACCACCGGCCCAGACATAGGTCGCGATCAGTGCCCAGAAATGAACGATGGACAGACGGTAGGAGTAAACCGGACGGTTGGCCTGCTTGGGGACGAAGTAGTACATCATGCCCAGGAAGCCGGCGGTCAGGAAGAAGCCCACGGCGTTGTGACCATACCACCACTGCATCATGGCGTCGGTGACACCGGCATAGGCAGAGTAGGACTTGAAAGCACTGGCGGGCAGCGCCATGTTGTTGCCAATATGCAAGGCAGCAACCGTGATGATAAACGCACCGTAGAACCAGTTGGCCACATAGATGTGCGGGGTGCTGCGCTTGATGATGGTTCCGAAGAACACCAGAGCGTAACTGACCCAGACAACTGCGATGGCAATATCGATCGGCCATTCCAGTTCAGCGTATTCCTTGGAAGAGGTAAGGCCAAGCGGCAGAGTGATGGCTGCCGAAACGATGATCGCCTGCCAGCCCCAGAAGGTGAACGCTGCCAGTCCATCTGAAATCAGGCGGGCCTGACACGTACGCTGCACCACATAATAGGCGGTGGCGAACAAGGCACTTCCACCAAAGCCGAAGATGACGGCGTTGGTATGCAGCGGCCGGAGACGGCCGAAGTGGGTAAAGGGCAGGTCGAGGTTGAGGGACGGCCAGACCAGCTGTGCTGCAATCAGCACACCCAGCGCCATACCTACAATACCCCATACCACTGTCATGATGGCGAATTGTCTCACCACCTTGTAGTTGTATGTCAGGTTTGCATTTACTGTGCTCATAGCCTTACCAATGGGTTTAAAGTGGGGAAATATGCGGGCGCAAGTATGGAGAAACCATTACCTGTTTGCAATGACTCAGGTCAACTCCTGACATCCGTCAAATGCGCCGGAATCAGCAACATGGCTTCCTTTTTTTATGCCGTTATTGGAGTTGTTCAGCGCTCGGAATGTGTGTTGCCTGGTTTGCAATGATAGACCCTCAAACAGCAGAGGTGAATTCTGTGAGATTGATTAAGATCAAAGGTTGTGGAAATCGTCCGGAAGTCGTGCTTGTTTTGGCGCACGTGCCGGTGCACCGGCCCGGGAAACGCGGCTATTTGTTGATGAGTGTCTGAATGCCTGAGGGCTACGCCAATTCGGTTGCTTCAGAAAACAGCGCGCGGTTGCGGCCCTCACTTTTCGCGGCATAGAGGGCTTCATCTGCCCGCTCGAAAAGCTGATTCTGGCTTTCGCCGGCACTCAGGGAGGCAATGCCCGCACTTAGGGTGATCCTGATCTCGGTTCCATCGGGTGATGTCAGTGGTGTATTGGCGATGTCTGCGAGCAATGTCTCGCAGACTTTTCGTGCTCCGGCCGCGTCTGTTTCCGGCAGCAGGAGCGCGAACTCCTCGCCGCCAAACCGGATAGCAATATCCCGCGGGCGTTTCACATGCCGGGTCAGCATTTCGGCAATAAACTGAAGGCAGGTGTCTCCAAAGCTGTGGCCCCAGGTGTCGTTGATTGTTTTGAAATGATCGGCATCTACCAATGCCAGGGTCAGTGTATGGCCCGTGCGGCGCGCCTCGGCACATAATTCAGGGAAAATGTTATCCAGGTGCCTTCGGTTGTGCAGGCCGGTCAGGGCATCGTTCGTGCTCAGCGCCGACAGCTGGCGGTTGGCCTTTTCAAGCTCCCGCATGATGCTCCTCAGTTGTGCGGTACGCTCATGCACTTTGAACTCAAGCTCGGTGCGTGCGTTATGCTCCACTTCCAGCAACTTCTGATTGAGCAGCCGCCACCGTTGCACCATGGCATAGTTCAGAAGAATGACCTGTCCACCGACCGCAAACTGCATCAGCGCTTCCCGGGCCAGGAAGTCGGTCAGATAGCCGAACGCCGCCAGTGCATAGATCAGCCCGCCAATCAGCATCACCAGCCAGGCCAGCAGGTACCACAGGGCCGGCTGATAGCCCTGTTTCCAGCGAACAGCAGCGATGACAAAGAGGCTTGAAATGACGGTCAGTGCCAGCACGGTGTTCAGCACAATGGTTTTGCTATACGGCAGAACCAGCGTCAGCGTAAGAAATCCGACGCAGGACCAGGCCAGGGTTTTCAGCGCGGTTTCCGAGGTGGTTCCCCTGGAGACTTCCAGGAATGAACGGCCAAAAAGTGTCATGGCCAGCGCGGAAAGGGTCAGGGACAGGGGAATGGACGTGTTGGCAAAGCCAGTACTATTGGGCCAGAAATACTGATTGGCAAACCCGCCCATGGCAAACAGAAACAGCCCGAGGGCGGCCATATAAAAGGCGTTGTAAAAGTAGTAAGCCGTTCCGGAGCTGAAGAAAAGCAGCAGATTGAACACGGCAAACACCAGTAACGCCCCGTAGAACAGTCCGTGGGTCAGGGTCAGGTGATTGCTGCCGGCAATCACTTCCGCCGGGGTTTCCAGGCTCAGCGGAACATTCAGTGCTCCGCTGCTGTGAACCCTGAGGGTAATCGAGCGGGTTTCGCCGGCATCCAGTGTGACGGGCAGCAGAAAATACCGGTAGTCTATCCCACGAGAAGAAAACGGGTGCTCATCCCCGGTTACGATGGACTCTGTAGTATCATCCCCCGTTTGCCAGAAGGTGATTTCATCGAGCAGGGGGTAGTTGAGCTTCAGGTACCACAGGCTACGCTCCGCCCCGGAGTTCCGGATATCCAGATGAATCCAGTACACCGATTTCGTGGCGCTGAAGACCAGGTCCCGGCCATGTGCCGGTGTCCATGCAAGATTCTCCGGAAGTTGCTCGGGCCTGGATGCATTGTGGGCAGGTTCGCCGGGCGGCGCACTGTAGAAGCAGATGTACTGCATCAGCGAATTGCGCGCTCCGCTGTCCGTTGCCTCAAGCGTCGGACACCCGGTCCTGAGTGAGCCGGAATTTGCCGTTGCCAGGGCAGGGAACAGCGAAAGACTCAGGATGGCAAACAGGCGCATAATCAGCGACATTTGGTACTTCCTGCGGATATCAGAGCAGGAAGTGTAGCCTGAGAAGACAATCAGCGCTGTTAAACAGATTCAACTTTTGCGGGTTGGCTTTCAGTTCGTATCTTTCAGGTATTGCATGGAACAGATTCTCCAGTTTTTTGCCAGCCCGGGTTCGAAATCGAAGCCGGCCGTGAAATGGCAGACTCAGCTGCCGATGAAGAAGCGCTATGACGAGTGGGTGATCTGCCGTGATATTCTGGTAAACGGGCTCAGGGAGGCGGGCATCGGTTTTCGTTTGAAGGCCCGCCATCCCTACCATGATCGTGAGGAAACCACCTGTTTCATTGAGCGGACAGGTTAAAAGACGCTCTGCTCCAGAACAGTAATGTGCTCCTCGTGGTCCATCATGGGAACTAATTCAAGCATGAGGTCACGGCGTTCC
Source organism: Marinobacter sp. B-21 (assembly GCF_056857895.1). Lineage (NCBI taxonomy): Bacteria > Pseudomonadati > Pseudomonadota > Gammaproteobacteria > Pseudomonadales > Marinobacteraceae > Marinobacter > Marinobacter sp. B-21. Next base: position 102,780 of record NZ_JBSXNZ010000088.1, on the reverse strand, counting down.
TCGGAGTGAAACCAGCGGTCCCAGTCTGCCTCGGACCGCCAGTTTGCCAGGGTAATGCGGTGATTGGGGTCGTGACTGTCGATCAGTGTTTCTCCCGAAATGAAGCCGGGGGCGCTGACCGCCTGCTGCAAAACCATGCGAGAGCGCTCTTCGTAGGCTGATTCCAGTGATTCAGCAATGTGACGTTCAATCAGAACCCGGATCATGGCAAACCTCCACGTACTTTAACTGTTATAAACAATAATTTAGCAGGTATTTCCAAAAAATCAGCTCAAACGACAGGAGATAGGGCTTGAGAGCATCTGAGTACGACGCTGAACTGGACGCCCGTGGTCTTTTCTGCCCGGAACCGGTGATGATGTTACACAATCGCATAAACGATGTGGAGCCTGGTGGCGTCTTGCGGGTCGTTGCCACGGATCCCTCCACCACACGGGATATTCCAAGATTCTGCCAGTTCCTGGGGCATGAATTGGTCGGTCGGGCGGAGTCCGGCGATCTGTTCATCTACCTGATACGCAGAGGCACATAGAGAGGCCAATAAAGCGCGCCTTTAGACTTCCGGGCGCAGCTTCCGGAGGTGGCTCAGGAACTCGTCGCGGTTCATCTCACCCAGCACCCTCCGTTGGGGCAACTCCTCGCCGTCGCTGCGGTAGAACAGAATAGCCGGCGGCCCGAACAGGCCCAGTTCATCAAGCATGGCCTGCTGCTCGGGCGTGTTGTCCGTTATGTCGATCTGCAGCAGCGTGAAGGGGGCGAGAGCCTGAATGACATCCGGCTGGCTGAAGACGTTGCGCTCCATGACCTTGCAGGAAATGCACCAGTCGGCGTAGAAGTCCAGTACCACCGGACGTTCCTGCTCCCGGGCTTGTCTGAGCATGGCCCTTATTTCAGCAGGCTGTTCCACCCGCTGAAAATCCGCGTGCTGCGCACTGGCCGTGCCACCGTATCCGGCGGATGCGCTTGCCGTGGTAAAGGGTGCCAGTGGTTTGAACGGGTCGTTGGCGCCGCTGACCGCACCGGCAAGCAGGGCCAGGCCGTAGGCAAACAGAACCAGGCCAAGGCCTTTGCGCGTGCGTTCCCAGCCTGCCTTTGCCGCATCAAACGCCCCGATCTGAACACCGGTGATGGCAATCAGCAGCCCCCACAGCGTCAGCGCCAGCCAGCCCGGCACCAGGCGTTCAACCAGCCAGATCGCCACCGCCAGCAACATAACGCCATAGAAGTGTTTTACCGCCGTCATCCAGTGCCCGGTGGTTGGCAGCACTTTTCGGCCGCCAACAGCAACCAGGATCAGTGGAATCCCCATCCCGAGGCCAAGCGCGAAGAGCGCGATACCTCCGATGACGGCATCCTGGGTTGTAGAGATATAAAGGAGGCTGCCGGCCAGCGGGGCCGACACGCACGGAGAAACGACCAATGCCGACAGTGCGCCGATGCCGAATATGCTGACAACCCGGCTGCCCGTGAGACGATGGCTGGCATCGTTGAGAGGTTCGCGGATAAACCGGGGCAGCTGAATCTCGAACAGATCGAACATGGAGAGCGCAAATATCACGAACATCAGGGCGAATATGCTCAGCACCCAGGGCGATTGCAGTTGCGACTGCAGGTTAAAGCTGGCACCGAGCAAGCCGGTCAGAACCCCGGCTGCGGCATAGGTCAACGCCATACCCAGAACATAGCTGCATGAAAGGAGCAGGGCATGGCCGGTGGTAGAGGTATTTCTGCCGGAAACCAGCGTTGAAATGATCGGCACCATGGGCAGAACACAGGGCGTAAAAGTCAGCCCCAGGCCAAGGAGCAGAAAGACGCCGGCAATCACCAGGGTGGACTGCCCAGCGAGGAAGCCCGCAAGGCCCGTCGCGGTCTCGGTGTTCACCGGTCCCTGGTTTGCGGTGCCGTCGACACCTCCGGTGGAAACAGTCTGGGATCCGGCACTGGGGCTACCCCGGTAGAACAGGACGTCCCGGGTCTGGGGCGGGTAACACAAGCCGGCCTTTGCGCAACCCTGATAAGTCACCTGCAGTTGGGCTTCCCGAACGCCTTCGGGCAGCGTGACCGGAACCCGGGCTTCCACCGGGTCAAGGAATACGGTGGATTTTCCAAAAAAATCGTCTTCAATGTCCGTGCCGGGCCTTGAGTATACCGGGTCGCCAATGCGGACGCCCGGGTCCGTGGCCTCAACGCTGATCCTGTCACGGTATAGGTAGTGGCCAGGGGTGATTTCCCAGGTCAGCACCACGCTGCCATTGTCGGTTGCGAAGCTGAATGGCAGAGCTTCGTCTACCGGGAGAAAATCGTTGCCCTGACCGCCGAACAGGGAACTCCCGCCGGTGCCCAGTGCCCAGGCCGGGTTGGCTGTTGACAGGAACAGGGCGAATGCCAGGATCAGAGTTAGTGGGTTCGCCCATTGGCGTTTCATCTTCGTTACTGCAGAGAAAGCCGTCATTGATCGTAGAAATTCCAGGTTAGTGTCTGATTCGGCCGGACTGTCGCGGTGCGATTGCCACTGGCAGGCCGGTTTGCCACGCCTGCTGTGGACACGGGGCACCTGTCAAAGTTCCCTCTGGTATTGGCGGCAGTAAAGCCGCACAATAGCCAGCCAATGAACCACAGTCCAGATGATCTTATCATGCTGTTTAATGACCTGTTCCGGGAAGCATACCGGACCGAGTTGGTTAAAGGCAGCGATGAACCTGAATACATACCGGAGAGCGGGCCGAACCGGCCGGCACGGGTCGTTTTTGCTCACGGCTATTATGCCAGTGCTTTGCATGAAATAAGCCACTGGTGTATTGCTGGTGAGTACCGGCGCACACTTCATGACTATGGTTACTGGTACTGTCCGGATGGCCGTACACCGCAACAGCAACAGGCATTCGAGCAGGTGGAAGTGAAACCCCAGGCCATCGAATGGTTGTTTTCCCTGGCCTCGGGGTCCCGCTTCCACATCAGTGTGGACAACCTTTCCGGAGGTGGCGCCTCAAATGAAGAGCGCTTCCGCCGGAATGTGCGGGCGCAGGCGAGCGAGTTCCTGGAACGCGGGCTGCCGACCCGTGCACAGGCTTTTTTGGGTGCGCTGGCAACATTTTATGGAACCGGAGAAATCCTCGGGGAGCGCTGGCGTGAAGATGCCCGGCGCATCGCTCCGCTATAATATTCTGAATCAGGACATTTGCAGGAAAACTGAGACTCTATGACATCTGACCCAAAACACACCGGCGATCTGAGATTCAGTGATCTGAACCTCGACAAGCGTTTGCTGGATGCGATTACGGCCATTGGTTTTGAATTTTGCACCCCGATTCAGGCAGAAACACTGCCCTGGACACTAGCCTGTGAAGATCTGATCGGCCAGGCTCAGACGGGTACCGGTAAGACAGCAGCCTTCCTGATCACGGCTATCCAGAGTCTTCTGGAAACGCCGATTCCGGAAACGGACCGGTGCGCCTCAGAGCCCCGGGTTCTTGCCCTGGCGCCAACTCGCGAGCTGGCCATGCAGATTGCCAAGGACGCTGAGCAGCTGTGCCAGCACACCGGCCACAACGTAGTCACGGTGGTGGGCGGCATGCACTATGACAAACAGCGCGATCAGTTGCAGAATGAGATTGTCGATATTCTCGTTGCCACCCCCGGCCGCCTCATTGATTTCCTGGGCTCCCAGGACGTGTTCCTCGATCAGATCGATATCCTGATCCTGGATGAAGCCGACCGTATGCTCGATATGGGGTTTATTCCGGATGTGAAGCGGATTATCCGCAAGTGCACGCCCAAGGACGAGCGCCAGACACTGTTGTTCAGTGCCACCTTTAACCAGGATGTGCTGAACCTTGCATCAATGTGGACCAGCAATGCCGAGTTCGTGGAAATCGAGCCCGAACAGAAAACGGCCGAGCGGGTAGAGCAGACGGTTTACCTGGTGGGCGATGACGAAAAGCTGCCGGTGTTGGTGAATTTCCTCAAACGCCCGGAAGTGGAAAAAGCCCTGGTATTTGCCAACCGGCGTGATCAGTGCCGCGACCTGGAAGAAGATCTCAGGAATCAGGGCGTGAAAGTGGCCCTGATGTCCGGTGAAATTGCTCAGAACAAGCGCCTCAAAACCCTCGATCAGTTCAAGAAGGGCAGTATTCAGGTGCTGGTTGCCACCGACGTTGCTGGCCGTGGTATTCATGTGAACGGTGTCACCCACGTTTTCAACTACAATCTTCCGGACAATGCCGAGGACTATGTCCATCGCATTGGCCGCACCGGCAGGGCTGGCAAGCATGGGGTTTCAATCAGTTTTGCCGGTGAGGATGACTCTTTCTCACTGCCGGCCATCGAGACTTACATCAGCCAGAAGCTGAAAACCGCTGTGCCTGATGAAGCGCTCATGGCGGCCATGGACAATCCGCCGATTACCCGCAAGCGTGGTCGCCGCCCTCAGGGGCAGGGTGGCCGCGGTGGTCAGGGCGGTCGCAATCAGCGTCAGCGCAGGAACTGACAGGCCGGACATCATTATGTTGATCGTAGCAGACGAAAACATTCCGTTACTGGACTCCTTTTTTGGCGATATCGGTGAGATCAGACGTGTTTCCGGCCGCTCCATGACTGCCGGCGAGGTCCGCGCTGCCGATATCCTGCTGGTCCGTTCCGTTACCCGGGTAAACCGTGAGCTGCTTGAAGGCAGCCGCGTGCGTTTCGTGGGTACGACCACGATTGGCACCGACCACGTGGATCGGGACTGGCTCGAACAGCAAGGTATCCGGTTTTCCGCAGCGCCCGGCTGCAATGCCAACAGTGTTGCCGAGTACGTGCTGTCTGTTCTGTCTCTTTATGCCGAGAAGCGGGGGCTGATCGACTGGTCGCGGCTCAGTGTCGGTATTGTCGGTGTGGGTAACGTTGGTGGCGAGTTGGCGCGTAAACTGGAACGCCTTGGCTTTGACGTGCGGCTTTGCGATCCGCCAAGAGCAGACCTGGGCGAAGAAGGCCAGGAGTTTGTGTCCCTCGAAGAGGCCATGAAGTGCGATGTAGTTACCTTGCACACACCGTTAACCCGTGAGAGTAACCATCCGACGTTCCACATGGTTGGCGAACAGGAGCTGGATAGTCTGGGTGCAGGTCAGTTGCTTATCAACGCCGGCAGAGGCGGGGTTATCGACTCATCAGCCCTGCTGGCGCGTCTCGGTAAGAGCAATGTGCCCACCGTGGTACTGGATGTCTGGGAGCAGGAGCCAAGAATCCACCCTGAACTCGTTGATCAGGTATGGCTGGCAACACCGCATATCGCCGGGCACAGCCTGGAGGGGAAGGTTCAGGGCACGGAAATGATTTATCAGGCGCTGAGCCAGTTCCTTGGGTTGCCGGTTCGCAAAAAGGCGGGCCAGTTTCTGCCGGAGCCGGCACTTAGCAAAATTTCTTTTACCAGCTCCGCGGAGGAGGAAGATGCAATCCGCATTGCATTGAGGGCATGCTATGATCCCCGCCGGGACGATATCCGGCTTCGGAACGCCATGAGCGGTTCGGTTGAGGAGCGAGGGGCGGCATTTGACCGACTTCGTCGTGACTACCCGGTGCGTCGGGAGTGCTCCAGCCTCAAGATCCAGCTGAAGGGAACGAGTAAATCCCTGCAGGACAGTTTCCGGGCCATAGGGTTCAAGCTGAAGATCTGATCAGTAGTGTTGGCAGGAAAGAAAAAACCGGGGCAGTGCCCCGGTTTTCTGTTTACAGCTTTGCGCTCTGCAAGGCCTGGATGCGGTCTTCCAGCGGAGGGTGCGTCATAAAGAGTGCGCTCAATCCGCCCCGGGCGCCGCGGTTGATGCCGAACGCCTGCAGGGTGTCGGGCATCTGGTCCGGGACCTCACTCTCCTGCCTGAGCCGCGCCAGTGCGCTGATCATCGCCGAGCGCCCGGCCAGTTGTGCTCCAGCGATGTCGGCCCGGAACTCCCGGCGGCGCGAGAACCAGAACACAATGGTGCTGGCGAGGATCCCCAGTACGATTTCGGCCACGATACTGACTGCAAAAAAACCGAGACCATAGCCGCTCTCATTCTTGAACACCACACGGTCAACGAAAGAACCTATCACTCGTGCCGCGAATATTACGAAGGTGTTCACCACCCCCTGAATCAGCGCCAGGGTCACCATATCACCGTTGGCTACATGGCCGATTTCGTGGCCAAGCACTGCCCGGATCTCATCTTTGTTGAAGCGTTGCAGCAGGCCTTCGCTCACTGCCACTAACGCGTCATTCCTGTTCCATCCCGTGGCAAAAGCATTCGACTGTGACGCCGGAAAGATGGCCACTTCAGGCATGCCAATACCGGCGTTTTTGGCCATTTCAGCGACCGTCCCGACCAGCCAACGCTCGGCGGGTGTTCTCGGAGATTCAATGACCTTCGCCTTGGTGCTCCACTTGGCCATGGGCTTCGATAGGAGCAAGGAGACGATGGCGCCGGCAAACCCGAAGATAGTGGCGAAAGCCAGTAGCGAGCCATACTGAATGCCGTTCTGGGCCAGGTAGCTGTCCACCCCCAGCAGTCGCAGCGTGAAGCTGGCGACAAGGATCACGGCAAGGTTAGTTGCCAGAAACAGCAGAATACGCATGTTAGGTCCCTGTTCTGTCCGTCACGAAAAAAAACCGGTGTTCAGACCGATATATATGGCTCGGGTTCAATCAATCAACGCTCTTACGTCGATTTAATAATTGCCACTGTCAGCAAAGAAGACCGCCTGCATTGCCTGACTGATGCGGCCGGAGTTGCCGCTTCTGAGTACGGTGCGCACCAGGTGGATATGGGTGGAAAGATCGTCCTGAACCGAGGGGGGCAGGGTGCTGACGGATCCCCCATCCGCAATTCCCAGTTCCCGGGTCAGAGACGCCGGTGCCGGAGCGCTCAGGCGGATAAACGCACCCCGTGTCAGGACCGCCTGGTCCAGCGCTTCCTGACGAATGGTATCAACATACCGAAGCAGGCCTTCCTCGGCGAGCCAGAGCAGCGCGCCAAAGCAGGCCATATGTCGCTTGCTGTGCAGGCCGAACTCGTCGGGTTCATCGGGCCCGGCAATATCTTCAACAAACAGGTTTATTCGCCTCGGGAAGGCGCCATAAAGTTGAACAAGAGCAATTGCAGCATCCTTGTAGAATTCCTCGACGTGAAGATCCGCCATGATGAGCCCCGTTACTGCTGGTATTTGCCCAGGAAGTTTCCGAGCCGGCCCATGGCGTCTTCCAGGGTGTCCTCCCGGGGCAGGAAAACCACCCTGAGATGCTGCCTGTCATCGATATTGAACGCTGAGCCCTGTACCAGAAGGATTTTTTCCTGCAGCAGAAGATCCAATACCAGCTTTTCATCATTAACGATGGGGAAGCGCTTGGGATCCAGCTTCGGGAACAGATAGAGCGCGCCCTGGGGTTTGACGCAGCTTACGCCCGGAATATCGTTGAGCATCCGCCAGGCCGTCTCCCGTTGCTCGTAGAGCCGTCCGCCCGGGGCTACCAGGTCGTTGATGGACTGATACCCGCCCAGTGCAGTCTGGATGGCCAGTTGGGCGGGCACGTTGGCACACAGGCGCATGTTGGAGAGCATCTCAATGCCCTCGGTCAGGTCCTTGGCGCGGTGTTTGGCACCGCTGACAATCATCCAGCCTGAGCGGTAACCGGCCGCCCGGTAGTTCTTTGAAAGGCCGTTATAGGTGAAGAACAGAACATCGTCGGCCAGTGAAGCGGTGGAAATGTGCTGAGTGCCGTCGTAGAGAATCTTGTCGTAGATCTCGTCGGACAGAACGATCAGGTTGTGCTCGCGGGCAAGCTCGATCACCTGTTCAAGCAGTTCTTTTGAGTAGACGGCACCGGTCGGGTTGTTCGGGTTAATCAGCACAATTGCCCGCGTACGACGGGTAATCTTTTTACGAATATCGTCAATATCCGGGAACCAGTCCTGCTGTTCGTCACAGCGATAATGCACCGGTTTGCCGCTGGACAGGGTAACAGCCGCTGTCCAGAGCGGGTAATCCGGTGCCGGGATCAATACTTCATCGCCAGTATTGAGCATCGCCTGCATGGTCATGACAATCAGTTCGCTGACGCCGTTGCCAAGAAAGATGTCGTCAATATCGACCTTGTCGATACCTCGCTGCTGGCAATAGTGCATCACAGCCTTGCGGGCGGAGAACAGGCCCTTTGATTCCACGTAGCCCTGGGCCAGGTGCATGTTGTAGATAACGTCCTGCTGGATTTCTTCCGGCACATCCAGCTCAAATGTGGCCGGGTTGCCAATGTTCAACTTGAGGACGCGGTGGCCTTCTTCTTCCAGTCGACGTGCTTCCCGCAGAACTACGCCACGTATTTCATAACACACGTTATCCAGTTTGGCGGATTTATAGTAGTTCTGCATAGGACCCGGGCTTCCTTCTTGTGAGATCGGAAAATGACGCCTGCCAAAACGACAGGCCTTTATTCTAGCGGAGCGACGGTCGGCGGCAACAGGGGAATTATGATGAATTGTGTCGTGTTCAGGCAGATTTACAATGCAAAGCTGAACCGGTTTGTAAAAGTGCGTCCCGGGAGGCCTGCACGGACATGGTTTTTTTAACTAAATTGTGCACAATATAAATGTGGAAAAGATAAATTCATTATGGGAGAGTCTGATGGCTGGCAACACGATATACGACTTCGAAGTACGGGATATCCAGGGCAATGAGAAAAGCATGGCAGACTATCGGGGAAAGGTGCTCCTGATTGTTAACACCGCCAGTAAATGTGGATTCACACCGCAATTCGAGGGTCTGCAATCGCTCCATACTGAGCTGGGGGGTAAGGGGTTCGAAGTGCTGGGCTTTCCCTGCAACCAGTTCCTTAACCAGGATCCGGGTGATGACGACGCGATCAGCCAGTTCTGTAGCCTGAATTATGGGGTGGATTTCCCGATGTTTTCCAAGATTGAAGTCAATGGCGATGGCGCCCATCCGCTGTTCCGGTTTCTCAAGCGCGAGGCCAAAGGCCTGATGGGGTCAGAAAACGTGAAATGGAACTTCACCAAGTTCCTGGTCGGCCCCGATGGAAAGGTAGTCCGCCGCTATCCGCCCACAACCAAACCCGAGGATATTCGGGCTGACATCGAGAAGTTACTGCCGGCATGACAGCACAGAGTGACCCGTTGAGCGACATGCTGAGTGTCGATAACCAGATCTGCTTCGCATTATACGTTGCAAACCGGGCGGTAACCGCTCGTTATCGTCCACTGCTGGTGGACCTTGGCCTCACTTATCCGCAGTATCTGGTGATGCTGGTGCTTTGGGAGCAGGCAAGAAACGGACGGCTAACGAGGGTTTCTGATCTGGGAGCGCGGCTTCGACTGGACTCGGGAACCCTGACACCGTTGCTGAAGCGCCTGGCGGACCGTGGGCTGGTCATCCGACAACGGAACCTGGATGACGAGCGGGTGGTGACGGTAGCGTTGACCAAAGCTGGGCATGACTTGCGAGAGCAAGCCGGGCAGATTCCCGGGCGCCTCTTGTGCGGTATTGATGTCGAGCCGGGCCGGCTGGTTGCGCTCCGGGATGAGCTCAGGCAGGTCCTGAGTGTTCTGGAGCACCAGGTGGGCGCCAGCGATTGATCACTGCCCTGAGCTCGTCACATTTATAGGGCTTGGTGATGTAATCATTCATTCCTGATGCCAGGCAGTCCTCCCGGTCTCCCTGCATCACGTTGGCAGTAACGGCAATGATGGGCAGGTTCTTCCAGTCCGGGTTCTGGCGTATCCGTTGCGTTGCCGCATAACCGTCCATCACGGGCATCTGACAGTCCATCAGCACCATGTCATAATGCTTTCGCTCCAGCGCATGGATGGCTTCCTCGCCATTCTCTGCGTGGTCTGTCCGGTGACCAAGCTTTTTGAGCAGGCTCGTGGCCACCAGTTGATTGACCTGATTGTCTTCTACAAGAAGAATCGACAGCGGCTGATCGGTGTCGGTTTGCGATGGCTCCGGAGTGATGCCGAGACGGTTTTTCGGGGAAGCCACGCTTTCAGCGTCTGCTGGCCCGGCATCATGGACCGCCAACGGCAGGATAATGGTGAAGTGGGTGCCGCTGCCCTCCCGGGAGTCCACCAGGATCTGGCCATGCATTCTTTCCACCAACTGGCGGCAGAGCGCCAGCCCAAGACCGGTCCCGCCATAAAGTCGGGTGGTGTCCGCGTCGGCCTGGGAGAAAGGTGAGAATATCCTGTCCAGACCCTCTTTTGACATGCCAATCCCGGTATCTACCACGCCGATTCTGAGACTGCCGCCAGAATAGCCCGCCCGGATTCGGACGCCGCCCTCGTCAGTAAATTTGATGGCGTTGCTCAACAGGTTATTGAGCACCTGCCGGACCCGGGTCGGATCGCCCAGAAAACTCTCCGGGAGATCCGGATCTATTTCGTTAATCAGGTAAATATTCTTGCGACGGGCTTGTTGGGTATGGAGCGTTGCGCATTCCTCGATCAGCTGCCGGACGCTGAACGGGATGTTTTCGAGGCTAAGCTTGCCGGCTTCAACTTTCGAAATGTCCAGTATATCGTTCAGAAGCTCCAGCAGGTTCTCTCCGGTATTCAGGGCGATCTCCAGTCGGTTGCGCTCAGCGGAATCAAGATCTCCCTCCAATGCCAGACCAAGCAGCCCCAGAACGCCATTCAGGGGAGTACGGATCTCGTGGCTCATGCTGGCCAGGAAACTGGCTCTCGCCCGGGCGCGGCGTACGGCGTCTTCCTTGGCTTTCACCAGGGCGCTGTTACCCCGTTGCAGGGCCTGATTTTTCTCGGAGATTTCCCGGGTGCGGTCTTCAACTTCCTGCTCAAGCTGAGTGGAGTAGTTCTTCATGGCGCTCTCGGCATGCCGGAGTTGCGCCAGACTGGCATCCATGGTTTCAAGGTGCTGGTTGATGACGCCAACCATGGTTCCGATCTCGTCCTCCCGATGGTTGTGCGGTATTGGCAACCTGACTTTCTCCGGAGAATTTGCGCGCACCTGGCTGAGGGCACTGATGACATTGAGCATGGGGCGGGTGAGCACGAAATAGAAAATCAGAAACAGCGCGGCGGATAGGATGAGGCTTTTGAATAGCCCGCTCATGAGAGTGTAGCCGGCCCGCTCAAGAAACTGAGCGCCATAGTGGAAGGTATCGATGGTGACAACGAGTTCTCCGAGGGGCAGATCCTCAAGCTGAGGCACTCTCAGCTCATGCCTGAAAACCCGGTCTGAGCCGAACAGAAGATCGCTGACCCAGCGGTAGGGCGACGTCGGGCTGCTTTTGCTGGAAGCCGCCATGGGCTCGTTGTCGCTGTCGATAATTCGGGCGTCGATTGTCGCCGGGTGTCTGAGCAGGCCATCCAGTAATTCTTCCGCCAGCCGGATGTCGATGTTGTAGGCAATCTGGGACGCCGGGCTGGTACTGATGTCCATCAGGGCGTGGATTTCGCTTTCCAGGGATTCCCTGGCGCTAAAATAATCCAGGGTGATCTGGATAAAATTGAGCACCAGCCCCAAGGCCATGGCAACCAGTACGGTGTCACGGGTGAGTCGGTAGGAAAGCCGCTGCTTGAAGCGTTTGCTCACGGGTATGCACTGTCCCTGTTGGCGGGCCGGACCTATTAACGACCCGGTCTGTGCCTTCAGTCGTCGTAGTCGGCCTTTTTCTTCCACTCATCATCGTGGAGGAAGGTGTCCCATTCCCGGTCCAGCTGGGACTGGGATTCATGGTACTGGCCATCCTTGCCTTCTGCGCTCATTGCCTCCAGTTCCTTGATACGTGTCCGGAAGCTCTTGACCGCTTTCATGGCAAGGGGATTGTCACGGGACTTGCCCATTTCGGTGCTGGCCAGGTGATAGGCGTGGATGGCTTTGCGAATCTGGTTCTGGCGGACATAATCCCGGGCCTGGAACACATGCAGGTCCGCGTGGGTCTTGTGAACCAGAAACAGGACATACCTGAGGTTCTTCTTGGCCGTGCCAGCGTCAATCCGCCCGCTTTTATGCATCGCCTCAATCATTTTGAACAGATTCTGAAGCAATTCCTTGACGTAATTGGATTTTTCCGGGGAGTCGATCTTTACCGGCACGGTGGTGTCACGTTTTTCCATGACCTGTTTTTTCAGATCGGTTGCCGAATCCTGCCACTGTTTGACCGGGAGGCCGGACTTAAGCCCCGCGAGTTCATTACACGCTTCTTCCATGCGTTTGATCAGCACGAGCTTAAGGTCTGCGGTCAGGTACTGACCGGGGATCTCCGAGAGCAGCCGAAAGGCGCGGTTGTACGCGTCCTCCTGTGCGGTGATTTTCCGGGCCCGCTCGATTCGGGCCCGCTCTCGCATCTGGCTGATCACAATAATGACAATCGAGACGGTAACGATGGCGGCCAGCACAAGGACAATCGTAGTGGTATCCATTTTGTCAGTAACGACTCCGGCTTCAGGATCAAAGGACGGCGGGAATGCAGGCCCGGCCTCAAAATACCGATATTATTCAGCAAGTATCCGAAAGACTAACAGAAATACGGCGTTGAATCCGTTTTCAAATGTGAAAGTTCGTATTGCACATTGATTACGTGAATTTTCCGTATCATGTATATTGTCCCCGTGAATGAAGGTTCTTTTACCCCGTTATTATGGCGTTCCGGAGTTGTCTGTGGATATTTCCCGTGTTGATCTGAACCTGCTCGTTTATCTGGACGTGCTCTTGCGCGAGCGGAATGTAACCAAGGCAGCCAACCACCTGGGCATCACCCAGCCTGCCATGAGCAATGGGTTAAGGCGGTTGCGTGATCTGTTCAGCGATCCATTGCTGGTGAGAACCAGTGAAGGTATGACAGCCACGGAGCGCGCCCGGGAGCTTCAACCGCTGGTACGCGGGATCCTTTCAGATATCGAGCAGGCAGTGCAGGAAAAGACGCCGTTCTCGGCTCTCGAAAGCCAGCGGGTGTTCAGGATTATGGCCAGTGATTACGCCGAGTCCTGTTTGATGCCCCGCGTGCTCCGCCGCATCCGGCAAGAGGCGCCACAGGTGACGCTGGACGTCCTGACCCCGAGTGACGTCAGTTTTCTCGACGTCGAGCAGGGCAGGCTGGACATGGCCATTAACCGGTTCGACAAGATACCCCAGTCGTTCCACCAGAAAACTCTCTGGACCGAATATTTCGCCTGCCTGATGAATGCCCGTAATCCGCTGCTCAGGGAGCCGTTTACGCTCGATACCTACCTGGATGCCAGTCACATCTGGGTCAGTAAGACCGGCTTTGGCGTTGGCGTGGGTGTAAATCCCAAGGACGTCCAGCGCCTGGGCTGGGTTGACGAAGCCTTGTCCAGAATGGGGCGCAAGCGTCAGATTTCCGTCTTCACACGGCATTATCAGGTGGCAATGCTGCTCGCTGAGCAGCATGACCTGATTGCCACATTGCCCTCCCGCGCCGCCTGGCTTCAGAGGGACAATCCGAATCTTGTCGTCAAGGTGCCGCCGTTCGAGATTCCGCCCTTTGAGTTGAAAATGGCCTGGAGTCCGTTGCTGCAACACAATGCCGACCATCAGTGGCTGCGCAAGCTGATCGCTGAGGTTGCCAGTGAGGTGGATGCCGAATTTGCCCCGTTCGGCGCCAAGTTTGAAGCGCCGGACGCGCCACAGGCTCATCACTCAGAGCGGTAATTCCCGCAATTCCAGGGAAGGGCGGGCGGCATCCCACATTCGCTGGAAACTCTCCGAGAGCAGTTTCACCCGGCCACCGTCCGAAAACCTGGCGAAACCCTCCGGCTTGTAGAAGTCATGCCGGTACACCACACCTTCCCGATCCGCCAGAATGAACGGCTGATCCTCCACCGGGTAATCTTCATTGACCAGGCGCAGTTCCATCCGACTGGGTAACCGACGCATGAGCTCGACCAGTTTGTGGCGACGCTTCACCAGCGGTTTGTCGTCATGGATCAGCAGCCTGACCTCACTGAGCCGGTGCCGACGGGCGAGGGCGGAGATCAGCTCCCGGAAACGATGGCGGTCGTACAGATCGTGTTCCAGCAGGCGGTCGTAAAGCCAGATTCGCTGACCTGCCTGGCCAACCACGGAATCCATCAGGCCCAGGAGCCTGGCCTCGGTATCAAACAGCCAGGACTCCGTGTCATTACCCAGAATCATCGGCTGGTCTTTGCCGGCAAGGGCCTCGGCCGCGAGATCCGGTGCCAGGCAACGCATATCAAAGTGAGGAATGCCGGCATCGTCGTAGACACCCGAGCAGACATGAAAGCCTGAACGCTGGTAGAAGGGGATAGCGTGTTCCTGGGCAGAGAGCCTGAGCTCTGAAAACCGTCCCGCGGATTCATTGATCAGGTGTCGCAGCAATGCCTCGCCAATACCCTGTCCGCGGTACTCCGGCGGTATCGCCATGCGACCAATGTGGCCGGTTTCTTCCAGGGCCGGGAACAGCCGGGCGACGCCGGCGGGCGTGTTGTCAGGCAACACCGCCAGGTAATGATCGGCAATTTCGTCGGTTTCATCCCACTCCAGCTCCGGAGGGACCTTTTGTTCGTCAATGAACACCTGCTGACGAATTTCCCGGATTGATGCTGGAGCGAGTTGCCAATCGTATTTTCTGAATCGGATATTCATGATGATGCCTGATAAGGCGAGCGGGTAAGCCCTGATAAAACCGTGCGGAGCCATGGGTGAAGTGCAAAGCACTTCACGGGAAAGCCATGGACGGCTTGCCCCGGACCTTTAGCGCGACGCAGGAGCGATAAGCGCTAAAGGGCGGAGCCGAGCGTACACGGATGTATTCACAGCGTGTTTTATCAGGGCTTACCCGCTCGCCGATACCTCGACCGCCTATGTTTACTCGAAATAGACAGAGCCCTGATTGTAGAGCGTGGTCAGAAGCCCAAGCAACGCTTCGTCGTCGGCAAATCCGGCCAGTGCCGCCATATCGATGCGGGCGGAGGAACATAGCAGCGGGGCCAGAGGCCGGGCCTCACCTTTTAGCAGGAATTGTTCGCCGTCCACGAACAGCGCGGTTTCGCTTTCAAAATCGTAATAGGCGAAGCGCGAGCCTTCATTCCAGCGCATCTGCTCGCCGGCCTGAATCGCTTCCGCAATATCCCCGGCATCGGCCGGTTCGTCGGCAGGGACTACGATGTCCATACTCTTCGGAGCCGTGGAATATTGACCAAACCAGAGAGTCAGTTGCCGGCGATCACCCAGTTTCTCCCGAATAACACCTTCCAGGCGGTCCACAACGTTGGGCCGGATAGTGCCCGGGTTATCCTGAACCTGCAGGTCCGGGTCGTTGAGATGCTCGGAGGTATCGGACTGGCTGGCCAGAAAGTCGGTGAACCCGGTAAGAATGTCGTCGATGGTCGGCGCCCGGAAACCCACTGACAGGGTGATGCAGTCGTCCTCGGCAATGCCATGGTGTCCGATGCCTGGCGGCAGGTACAGCATGTCACCGGGGGACAGGGTGACGGTTTCTTCTCCATCCCAGCTACTCAGAATCCGGAGCGGGGTGCCTTCCACTTGTGGAGAGGCGTGGTCGCAGTGGCCGCCAAAGGTCCAGCGCCGGTGCCCCTGGGCCTGAAGCAGAAAGACATCATACTGGTCATAGTGAGGGCCAACGCTGCCGCCCTTGGGGGCGTAACTGGCCATGATGTCATCCAGGCGCCAGTTGGGTATGAAACGGAAGTGCTCCAGCAGATCGGCAATGTCCGGCACCCAGTGGTCCAGGCCCTGAACCAGCAGGGTCCAGTCCTGCTCTGGTAAAGCGCTGAACCGGTCCGGAGAGAAGGGGCCGTTGTGGAGCTGCCAGGGTTTGCCATCGTCGTTTTCAATGACAATCCGGGACTCCACGCCTTCTTCGCAGGCGAGGCCCGCGAGCTCATCGGCACTGACCGGGCACCGGAAACCTGGAAATGCCTGACGGATGACAAGGGGCTTCTTCTGCCAGTAGTCCCGCAGAAATTCAGAGGGTGTCAGTCCGCCAAGCATGTCCATGGGCGTGCTCCCGGTTTCAGATGTTTTGTGCTTGATCAATGGCGTTGCCGATGTAACTGCCTGGTGTCAGCGCCATCAGTTCTGCCTTGGCTTGCTCCGGAATCTCAAGGGTCTCAACGAAATTCTTGATCACTTCCGGGGTCATTGCCTTGCCGCGGGTCAATGCCTTGAGCTTTTCATAGGGCTTTTCGATGTTGTAGCGGCGCATCACGGTCTGGATCGGCTCGGCGAGTACTTCCCAGGCGTGGTCAAGGTCGTCATCAAGACGGGCCGGGTTGATTTCGAGCTTGCCCAGCCCCTTGAGGCTGGCCTCATAGGCGATCAGGCTGTGGGCAAAGCCAACCCCCAGGTTGCGGAGAACTGTTGAATCAGTCAGGTCCCGCTGCCAGCGTGAAATGGGGAGCTTGGCAGAGAGGTGGCTGAACAGGGCATTGGCGATACCAAGGTTGCCTTCGGAGTTCTCGAAGTCGATCGGGTTGACTTTGTGGGGCATGGTGGAGGAGCCCACTTCGCCTTCCACGGTCTTCTGCTTGAAGTAACCCAGGGAAATGTAGCCCCAGATGTCCCGGTCCAGGTCGATCAGAATCGTGTTGAAACGGGCGACGGCATCGTACAGTTCGGCAATATAATCGTGTGGCTCGATCTGCGTGGTGTACGGGTTCCAGTCAAGGCCGAGACCTTCGATGAATTCCCGGGCATTCAGCGCCCAGTCAATGTCGGGGTAGGCTGAAATATGGGCGTTGTAGTTGCCAACCGCGCCGTTGATCTTGCCCAGCAGCTCGGTTTCACGGATCTGTTTGACCTGCCGGCGTAACCGGTAGACCACATTGGCCAGCTCCTTGCCCACGGTTGTGGGTGAAGCGGTTTGCCCATGGGTACGGGAGAGCATCGGCTGGGATGCGTGATCGTGTGCCAGCTGTGCCAGCTTGTCGACAACCCGGTCCATGGCGGGCAGCATGCCGTGATCCAGACCCTCCCGAAGCATCAGCGCGTGGGACAGGTTATTGATGTCTTCCGAGGTGCAGGCAAAGTGGACAAACTCGGTCACCGCGTGCAGTTCCGGAACGCTGGCGATTTTCTCCTTGATGAAATACTCCACCGCTTTCACATCGTGATTGGTGGTGCGTTCGATTTCCTTGATACGCTCGGCGTCCTCCAGGCTGAATTCGCTCACGATGCGGTCGAGCACGGCATTGGCTTCAGTGGAAAAAGCAGGCACTTCGGTTACGCCGGGGTGAGCGGCCAGTTTCTGCAGCCACCGAATCTCGACGGTCACGCGGTTCCTGATCAGGCCATATTCACTGAAGATTTCACGGAAGACGCTGACTTTACTGCCATAGCGTCCATCGACCGGGGAAATGGCGGTCAGGGCGGTGAGTTCCATCGAAAACCTCTCAAGTCATCAAAGAATTGTGTCAAAAGAAAATCAGGGGGTGCCTATCATACACCAGCGCAGGCACTGAATCAGCGCTGTCAGTGGTACAGGGAGCGATTCGCTTCCTCGGCCAGTTCCCGGGCCAACAGGATGACCTTCTTGCGGGAAAAAATCAGTTGCCAGCGACGCCCGCCGGTCTGGCGCCAGAGCACCGCCGACCGTATACCCGCCAGCAGAAGAGCCCGAACCTTGGCGGCGTTCTCTTCCTGCTGCAGGACTGAGGGATTGCCGCTCACCTGGATGCGCATCCGGAAAGTGCTGATGGTATCGGCGTATACCGAGGCCAGGTTGCTGATCAGGTTGGGGTGGGTATAGCCGAAGTGGCTGGCGGTATGCCGCGCCTGGTCGATCCTGCTGCCGATGACGTCCAGCATGTCTGACCGGCGGTTCAGCCTGGATTCCAGGTGAACCAGGTTAAGGGCATAGCGAAGCACTTCGATATCCTGCTGCTTGCTCTGCTGGCTGAGCACGGAGGAAAGCGTTACCAGGCCCTCCCGGATATCCCGGAGTTCACCACCGTAAACGTCCAGGGTGTTCTCCGGATTCGTTGCAAACAGGGAGCGTATGGAGGTTTCCAGACTGGCCTGATTACACTGGCCGCTGTGGGCAATCTGCTGAACCAGGTTAGCGGCCTGGAAAACCCCGGCCAGGGCCAGGGTCTGGTCTTTCAGAGAGCGGCTCATACGGATTCTTCCTGAGTCCGGGAACCGGTCAGGCGGGCCGGCAGGGGCTCGCCATCACGCCAGGTTTCCTCAATGACACCACCGCCGAGACACACCTCGCCGTCGTAGAAGACAACCGATTGTCCCGGCGTGACCGCCCGTTGGGCATCCTCAAAATCGACCCGCAAGCCACCGTCAATGACAGAAACCTGACAGTCCTGATCCGGCTGCCGGTAGCGGGTCTTCGCCTTGCAGCGGAAGGACTCTGCGGGAGGCTGGCCGGCGACCCAGTCAATCGGACCGGATACCAGGCCCCGGGAGAACAGCAGGGGATGATGCTTGCCCTGAACGGCAATGAGCACATTGCGACTGAGGTCCTTTTCCGCCACATACCAGGGCTCATCGCCAAATTCACTGAGGCCACCGATGCCGAGGCCCTGGCGCTGGCCAATGGTGTGGTACATCAGGCCCTGATGGCGCCCGATCTTCCGGCCATCCGGTGTTTCGATATCGCCGGGCTGGGCGGGCAGGTACTGTTTCAGAAAGTCCCGGAACTTGCGCTCACCAATAAAGCAGATGCCCGTGGAGTCTTTCTTGTCGTGGGTCACGAAGCCCTGCTGTTCGGCAATCCGGCGCACTTCCGGTTTCTCGAGTTCGCCCACGGGGAACAGGGTCCGTGCGATGCGGTCGCCTGAGACCGCGTGCAGGAAATAGCTCTGATCCTTGTTCGGATCCAGGCCTTTTAGCAGCTGGGCCTTGCCCTGGGAGCCGGCAATGGGGCGCTGGCGGGCGTAATGGCCGGTGGCAATATAGTCAGCACCCAGGGTGATGGCGTAGTCCAGAAAGGCGCGGAATTTGACTTCCTTGTTGCACAGAATGTCGGGGTTCGGGGTGCGGCCTGCCTGGTATTCCGACAGGAAATGCTCAAATACCCGATCCCAGTACTCGGCGGCGAAGCTGGCGGTATGCAGTTTGATGCCGATGGCATCGGCAACGGCCCGGGCGTCCGCCAGGTCGGTCATGGCGGTGCAGTATTCGGTGCCGTCATCCTCATCCCAGTTCTTCATGAACAGGCCTTCAACCTGATAACCCTGATCCTTGAGTAGCCAGGCGGCCACGGAAGAATCCACACCGCCGGACATGCCGACGACAACGCGGGTGTTGGTTGGGCTGGTTGAAGAATGAGCTTCAGATGCGTTGGTCATTACAGCGTTGCTACCGGTTAAAAAACCGCGAGTTTACCATTTTCCTAGTACGCCGTCTTTGAATCGACGACGACGTCCAGCGGGTATTGGCGGCCGTTTCGGTAATCTTCTATGCACCGCAGTACAAGCGGGCTGCGAAGTTTTTCGCCGAGGCCACGAATCTCGTCAAGGGTCAGCCAGTGGGCGGCAATGATGCCGTCGTCCAGATGGTCTGAAACCTTCGCCCCGGCTTGGGCGACGTAACAGAAGCGATAATAGGTAACGTCATTTGCCGGCGCCTTGTAGGTGTAGATGCCCAAAAAGTGTATCGGGTCAATCTCCCAGCCGGATTCCTCCAGGGCTTCCCGGCGAACGGCATCGAGTATGGCCTCGTTTTCCTCGATATGGCCGGCGGGCTGGTTGAACACAACCTTGCCACCGCTGAACTCCTCCACCATGAGAAAACGTCCTGTCTGATCTTCAACAACAACCGCTACAGTGGCATGGGGTGTCCAGGTCATGACTTTCTGGTTCTCCGGGGTCGGGCCCCGGGTCCGGCACGACCGGGGCGGGATTTGGTGTTTGAGCTGGCCGGCAGGTTGACGGTGACTGTCCGGTGTTCACCGGATTTCAGGCCAGCCAGGGTCCAGTCGCCAATGCGGTAACGGATCAGTCGCAGCGTCGGGAAGCCGACCGCGGCAGTCATTCGCCGGACCTGCCGGTTCCTGCCTTCGGTAATGGTCAGCTCCAGCCAGCTGGTTGGAACGGTATCGCGGTGCCTTACAGAAGGTATCCGGGGCCAGATGGCCGGCGCGGGCATTCTTGTGGCTTTTGCCGGCCGGGTCAGGCCATCTTTCAGCTCAACGCCTTCCGCCAGACGTTTCAGGGCGTCGTCTGAAATCTCGCCTTCTACCTGCGCCCAATAGGTCTTGGGCATCTTGAGCGCCGGCGACGCAATCCGGTGCTGCAAGGCACCCTCGGATGTCAGCAGAAGCAGGCCCTCGGAATCATAATCCAGTCGACCGGCCGGATAGACGCCGGGAATTCGCAGGTAGTCCGCCAGCGTCGCGCGCGGCGAGTCGCCTCCAGCGGCACCATCGTCAGTAAACTGGCTCAGGACCTGAAAGGGTTTGTTGAAAAGAATGAGCTCAGCCATGCAATCGCACGTTTCCAGAAGTTGCAGAGTGCTTCAGAGAGAGTAGGGTACTTCAAAGGTAAGGAGTGACAAAGTCAGATTGCGGCGTCAAGTTGCAGCCGTTAGCAGGATCGTCAGGTTTTCAGAGAAAAAATAACACCTCCCACCAGCTTTCGCCGGTGGGGGTGTCAGGCTCCCGACGCCAGACAGGTCAGCCGTTTACTGCACGGGGCGGATAACCGTCCCGGCCGGATTCCTGTTGCCCCGATTCTTCTGCAGCGTCGCCTCCGGCACCAGTCTGGGCCTTGCTGGCGGGCTGCTCATCCGGAATGATGTTGACTGCGTGAATGCCCTTGTCGCCTGGCTTTTTATCAAAGGATACGGCCTGACCGGCTTTCAGGGTCTTGTAGCCGTCCATTTGGACCGATGAGAAGTGAGCAAACAGGTCGTCACTGCAACCATCCTCGATGATGAATCCGTACCCTTTGGCATTGTTGAACCACTTGACTTTGCCTCTTGGCATGATGAACTCCCCTGTTCTTTTGCTGTCACTGTTCTTATTCGTGGTGTTTGCCTTTCGGCCGTCGCACTTTCCGTCCGAATTACCGTCGGAATCGCGTTACACAAACATTGCATGGATTTACATTATTTTACAATGCTATTTAACTTTCGGCCAATCGTAGCGTCGAGTCAATAGTTTCTATGCCGGGAATGTGTGGTTGAACGCAGTCTGGAAGCGGTATCATGTTTGTATCAGTAAATATCCCACACGTCCTGCTTGAAAAGCTTGGGGCCGACATCCACATTTAGACAGGAGCACCGATAAACCGGTAAGCAATGATGCGGACTATCGAAAATTCTCTACTAGTATTAAATCAGGGGGAGGACGAACAGCCGGGGCGGCAGGATGGCCTCAGCGTTGCTCCCGAAAAGCCTGCTCTCAAGCGCCCGGCGCGATACAGGGTAGTGCTCCTGAACGACGATTACACACCCATGGATTTCGTGGTGGATGTGCTGATGACGTTCTTCGGAATGAACGAGGAAAAGGCGACGCAGGTGATGCTGCTCGTCCATACGCAGGGAAAAGCTGTATGCGGGGTATTTACCCGGGACATCGCGGAAACAAAGGCGGCACAGGTGAACCAGTATTCCTCGGAATGCGAACATCCGCTCCTTTGCGAGATTGAACGTGCGGACTGAAAGACGTTGGGGTGGCCCATGCTGAGCAAAGATCTGGAAATTACGCTGAACACGGCCTTCAAGAATGCCCGCGATAAGCGTCATGAGTTCATGACTGTGGAGCATTTGTTGCTGGCCCTGCTCGACAACGAATCGGCGGTGGGCGTTCTGAAGGCCTGTGGTGCAGACCTCAAGCGACTTCAGGAGGAACTGGTCGAGTTTGTTGACTCAACAACACCATTGATCCCGAGCAGCGACGGTGAGCGGGAGACCCAGCCCACGCTGGGTTTCCAGCGAGTGCTGCAACGGGCGGTGTTCCATGTGCAGTCCTCGGGCAAGAAAGAGGTAACCGGGGCCAATGTACTGGTCGCTATCTTCAGCGAGCAGGAAAGCCAGGCAGTTTATGTGCTCAAGAAACAGAGCATTGCCCGCATTGATGTGGTCAATTTCGTCTCTCATGGAATCTCCCGGGTTCAGGGCGCCGAAGATCAGGAAAGTCATGATCAGGCTTCCCATGATGAAGCCGGAGAGGAGGGTGGCCATTCCAAGCCACTGGAAAGTTACGCAACCAATCTCAATGAGCAGGCCCGCCAGGGCCGGATTGATCCACTCATCGGGCGCGAGCACGAGGTTGAGCGGGTGGTACAGATTCTGGTGCGCCGTCGCAAGAACAACCCGCTGCTGGTCGGTGAGGCCGGCGTAGGCAAGACCGCCATCGCTGAAGGGCTTGCCAAGCGAATCGTGGATGGTCAGGTACCCGACATCATTTCCGATGCCGTGGTCTACTCGCTGGATCTCGGTGCCTTGCTGGCGGGTACCAAGTATCGCGGTGATTTCGAGAAGCGCCTGAAAGGGCTGCTGGCGGAACTCAAGAAAGAGAGCCACGCGATTCTGTTTATCGACGAGATCCACACGATTATCGGTGCAGGTTCTGCATCCGGTGGCGTTATGGACGCTTCCAACCTGTTGAAGCCGATGCTGAGTTCCGGGGAGATCCGTTGCATCGGCTCCACCACGTTCCAGGAATTTCGTGGCATCTTCGAGAAGGACAGCGCGCTGGCCCGCCGCTTCCAGAAAATCGATGTCAACGAGCCCAGCGTTGAGGATACCTACCAGATCCTCAAGGGGCTGAAGCCGAACTTCGAGAAGCACCACGATCTCAAGTACACGGACAAGGCCTTGCAGGTTGCCGCGGAGTTGGCAGACCGGTACATCACCGATCGTCATCTGCCGGACAAGGCTATTGATGTGATTGATGAGGCGGGCGCCCGGCAGCGGTTGCAGCCGGAAGGCAAGCGCAAGAAGACCATCGACGTAACTGATATCGAGGATGTGGTAGCGAACATTGCCCGCATTCCGCCGAAGAATGTCTCCACCAGCGATAAGGACCTGCTTCGCAATATCGAGCGGGACCTCAAGATGGTGGTGTTTGGTCAGGATCCGGCCATCGAGTCCCTCGCTACTTCCATCAAGCTGGCCCGTGCCGGCCTGAAGGCGCCTGAGAAGCCGGAAGGTGCGTTTCTGTTCGCGGGGCCGACAGGTGTCGGTAAAACCGAGGTCACCAAACAACTGGCCAAGGTTCTGGGAATCGAACTGGTGCGCTTCGACATGTCCGAGTACATGGAGCGCCACACTGTCTCAAGACTCATCGGTGCGCCGCCGGGCTATGTTGGATACGACCAGGGAGGCCTGCTGACGGAGTCTGTCACCAAGCACCCCCATTGTGTGTTGTTGCTGGATGAAATCGAAAAGGCCCATCCGGAAGTCTTCAACCTGCTTCTGCAGGTCATGGACCACGGTACGCTGACTGATAACAACGGCCGCAAGGCGGACTTCCGCCACGTGATCCTGGTTATGACAACCAATGCCGGCGCAGAAAGCATGGCCCGTCGTTCGATTGGCTTCAGCGAACAGGACCACAGCACCGATGGCATGGAGATTATCAGCAAGACCTTCACGCCGGAGTTCCGCAACCGTCTGGACGGTATCATCCAGTTCGGCGACCTTCAGAAGGACACCATCACCCATGTGGTGGACAAGTTCCTGACCGAACTGCAGGCGCAGCTGGACGAGAAGCATGTTGTGTTGCATGTGGATGATGCTGCGAAATCCTGGCTGGCAGACAAAGGCTACGACGTCACCATGGGTGCCCGTCCGATGTCCCGTCTGATTCAGGACAAGATCAAGCGGCCGCTGGCTGAGCAGATCCTGTTCGGACGCCTGTCAAAGAAGGGTGGAGATGTGTACATCCATCTCCGTGACGATGAGCTGGTGTTTGAGTACGAGGACGAACCGGCGGAAGCCGTCTGAGGTGCTGACGTAAAGAAAAACCGCTGTCCGGTTGCCCGGACAGCGGTTTTTATGACCTGACAAAAAAAGCCCCCGAAGGGGCTTTTCAGATGTCACGTGAGCCTTAACGGGCGCGGTACACAATGCGGCCCTTGCTCAGGTCGTAGGGAGTCAGCTCAACCTTGACCTTGTCACCTGTCAGGATGCGGATATAGTTCTTGCGCATCTTGCCGGAGATGTGAGCTGTGACAACGTGACCGTTGCTCAGCTCAACGCGGAACATGGTGTTTGGAAGGGTGTCGATAATAACGCCTTCCATTTCAATGACATCTGATTTCGCCATTCAGTAGAAACCTCGTTTGGATATGCTTCTCGTGATTTTAAATTGCGCAATTCTGCCTGATTTATCCGCGTTTGGCAAAGTCAGCCGGCACTCAGTTCTCGCCAGTGCCCGTCACGGAGGGCCTCAATGGGGCGGAACCGGGATTTGTAGTTCATTTTCCGGCACTGTTTGATCCAGTAACCGAGATACAGATGCGGCAGGCCCTTGCGGCGGGCCTCGTCAATTTGCCACAGGATGGCAAAAGTACCAAGGCTGCGATCCTCCATTTCAGGTTCGAAAACCGTATAGATGGCAGACAGGCCGTCATCCAGCAAGTCGACGGCGGCCAGACCCACCAGATTATTGTCCTTGCGGATCTCCAGAAACCACGAATCGGTCGCACCTTCCACCAGAAACGAGGTGAACTGCTCCCGGGACGGCGGGTACATATCGCCGTCCTGGTGCCGCTGCTCGATATAGGTGGCGTAAAGTTGATAATACCGTTCGGAAAAGGTGGCGGGCACCAGGGTGCACTCCAGATCCTCGTTTTTCTTCAGTACCCGTCGCTGGCTGCGGTCGGGTTTGAAATCATCGACCTTCAGGCGAACGGGAATGCAAGCGTTACACTGCTCGCAGTGGGGGCGGTAATAATGGGATCCGCTGCGGCGAAAGCCTAGGGCGGTGAGCTGGCTGTAGAGTTTTTTGTCGATATGGGCCCGCGGATCCACGAACATGGTGGTTGCCTCCCGGTCTGGCAGGTAACTGCAATCGTGTGGCGGGGTTGCAAAGAACACCAGGGTTCTGAGATTGCTCATTCACGCCTCCGGCCCGGGCCATTGCCAGCGGAAGGTCCAGTCGGTTTGATCCGGTTTCTGATCGATGCTCATCCTGAGTATAGATAAAAACTCTTCCCGGGGAATAGTTTTGGCACCCATGGTCAGTAGGTGGCGGCTTTCCACCTGGCAGTCCATAACCCGGTAGCCCCAAGCCTGGAGCTGATGGGCAAGGTGGACCATCAGGACTTTGGAGGCGTTGGTCTCCAGGGAGAACATGGATTCGCCGAAGAAACACCGGCCGATGGCCAGGCCGTACATCCCGCCAGCCAGGTCACCGCGGCGGTTCCAGACTTCAATAGAGTGTGCCGTGCCCATTCGGTGCAGTTCGGCGTAGCTGGCGATCATTTCTTCTGTGATCCAGGTGCCTTCGGCCCGGGTGGAGGCGCACAGGCGGATAATTCGCCCGAAGGCCTGATCGGCGGTGACCTGAAAGCGTTGCTGGTTCAGGGTGCGGCGGAGGCTTCGGGATACGTGGATGTCGTTAGGGAACAGCACGCATCGGGGGTTGGGGGACCACCAGAGTATGGGTTGTTCGTCGCTGTACCAGGGGAAGATGCCGTTCCGGTAGGCGAGCATGAGTCTGTCTGTGGACAGGTCGCCGCCGAGTGCCAGGAGGCCGTCCGGGTCGTCCAGGGCTTCGTTGGCTGGGGGGAACCAGAGTTGGTCAGGGTCTAGCCAGGGTAGTGAGGTCATCCTGATCCGGTTGTTGCTGCGAATGTTGCGTTGGTCGCGTGTCGACCGGGCCTGGGAGTCGCGCCCGGGAGGGCCAGCCTTCTGAAACACGCTGTGAATACGTCCCTGTACGCTTGGCTCCGCCATCCATGGCTCCGCACAGTTTCAGAAGGCTGGCCCTCCCGGCCTCGATCAGCTTCCGCGTTGTCTTCTAAAAGACTAGATCAATCTTGTTGATCCAGAAACTTTTCCGCATCCAGGGCGGCCATGCAGCCGAAGCCGGCGGAGGTGACGGCTTGGCGGTAAACGTGGTCGGCTACGTCGCCGGCGGCGAAGACGCCGGGGATGCTGCTCTGGGTGGCCATGCCTTCGAGGCCGGAGCGGATGCGGATGTAGCCGTTTTCCATATCGAGCTGGCCCTGGAACAGGTCGGTGTTGGGTTTGTGGCCGATGGCGATGAAGACGCCTGCCAGTTCCCTGTCCTGAGTCGAGCCGTCTTTCATGCTTTTGATGCGCATGCCGGTGACGCCGGTGCCGTCGCCCAGGACTTCGTCGAGGGTGTGGTCCCAGACGATGTTGACGTTGCCGTTTTCGGCTTTCTCGAACAGTTTGTCCTGGAGGATTTTTTCGGCCCGGAGGCTGTCGCGGCGGTGGACCAGGGTGACTTCGTCGGCGATGTTGGAGAGGTAGAGCGCCTCTTCAACGGCGGTGTTGCCGCCGCCGATGACGGCGACTTTCTGTTTTTTGTAGAAGAAGCCGTCGCAGGTGGCGCAGGCGGAGACGCCCTGGCCTTTGAATTTCTCTTCGGATTCGAGGCCGAGGTACATGGCGGAGGCGCCGGTTGCGATGATCAGGGCGTCGCAGCTGTATTCGCCGCCGTCGCCCTTGAGGCGAAAGGGGCGGTTGCGCAGGTCAGCTTCGTTGATGGTGTCATAGACGATGCTGGTTTCAAAGCGCTCGGCGTGTTTGAGCATGCGCTGCATCAGTTCCGGGCCCTGTACGCCGTCATTGTCGCCGGGCCAGTTGTCCACGTCGGTGGTGGTGGTGAGCTGGCCGCCGACTTCAATACCGGTAATCAGGGTCGGGTTCAGGTTGGCGCGGGCTGCGTAAACAGCAGCGGTGTAGCCTGCGGGGCCGGAACCGAGGATGATCAGTCGGGAATGTTTGGTGTCGCTCATTGAAGGTCTCTCACTGAAAAAGCCGTACATTGCCCGGCCCGGTGTTCAGGGCCAGACGCTTCGGGGAAAGGTGGAAAGGCTAACATGAAAGAAGCGGCCTGCCATTCGTTTTGGGTAATACCGCTTATAAAACCTTGCTATTTACTCAAGCACTGAAACGGTGGCAAGCAGTTGTCTGACACGTTCGGTGCTTTTGCCGGATTCGCCCTGCTCCAGGCGATGTTCCGCTACTGCCGGGAAGACGGCCTGGATATCATCCGGCAGTACGTGATGCCGGCCCTCCATCAGGGCCCATGCCCTGGCAGCCCGCAGCAGGCCGAGTCCGGCTCTTGGCGAGAGCCCGTACAGCAGCCCCGGCATTCTGCGGCTTTGCTCCAGCAGGCGTTGAATATAGTCCAGCAGGGCCGGGCTGGCGGTTATCCGGGTTACGGCTTCCTGAAGGGTCTTCAGATCCTCCCGGGAGAGCAGGGTGCCAAGCTTTTCGGTCAGCACACGCCGGTCTTCGCCCTCCAGCAGTTCCCGCTCGGCTCTGGGATCAGGATAGCCCAGGCGCAGGCGCATCAGGAACCGGTCCAGTTGTGATTCCGGTAAGGGATAAGTGCCACCCTGTTCGGTCGGGTTCTGGGTCGCAATCACGAAGAACGGGTGGGGCAATGGCCGGGTTTCGCCCTCGATGGACACCTGGCGTTCTTCCATGGCTTCAAGCAGGGCGCTCTGGGTGCGTGGTGATGCCCGGTTGATTTCATCGGCCAGTACTACCTGGGCGAAGATCGGGCCTGGGTGGAAAACCAGGCTGCCGGCCTGTTTGTCATACATGGAGTAGCCAAGCACATCGGCCGGCAGCAGGTCGTTGGTAAACTGGATGCGCTGGTAGCTGAGCCCCATCACTTTGGCCAGGGCATGGGAGAGGGTGGTTTTGCCCATGCCGGGAATGTCTTCAATCAGCAGGTGGCCCCGGGCCAGAAGCCCACAGAGAGCGAGGCGAACCTGTTGATCCTTGCCGAGAAGTATCTGGTTCAGTTCACTGACAACGGTATCGACCAGTTTTTTCATTCCGGGCTCAGTCCCTCACGCGTTTGAGAATATCTCCGTAGGCGTCAATCCTGCGGTCTCTCAGATACGGCCAGATGCGACGAACCGATTCACTGCGGTTGCGATCAAGTGTTACGGCCAGGATGCATTCGGAACTGTCATCGGCCCGGGCAAGAAATTCGCCCTGGGGTCCGCAAATGAAACTGTTACCCCAGAAGCGGATGCCATCGCTCTGGCCGGAAGGATCCGGTTCGGTGCCGACGCGGTTTGGCGCCACCACAGGCAGATTGTTGGCGACGGCATGGCCTCGTTGCACGGTTACCCAGGCTTCCAGCTGCCGGGCCTGTTCGTCCGGTTCGTCGGTGACATCCCAGCCGATGGCAGTCGGATAGATGAGTATCTCGGCACCGGCCAGGGCCATCAGCCGGGCCGCTTCCGGGTACCATTGGTCCCAGCACACCAGGACGCCCAGCCTGCCCACGGAGGTATCTATGGGAGTAAAACCACTGCGGCCATCGTTAAATTGGGCGTCACCGGGGGTGAAGTAGAACTTTTCATAGAAGCCGGGATCATCCGGAATGTGCATTTTACGGTACAGCCCGGCCATGGAGCCGTCCTTCTCAAACACCACGGCGGTGTTGTGGTAAACACCGTTCATTCTCCGCTCAAAGATGGAGCCTACCAGGACAATATCCAGCTCAAGGGCGAGATCAGAGAGTCTCTGGCTGGTGGGCCCGGGTATGGACTCCGCCAGTTCAAAAACCGAGGTGTCTTCGGTCTGGCAGAAGTACAGCGTGGCGTGGAGCTCCTGCAGAATGATCAGATCGGCCCCGTTTGCTGCGGCTTCCCGTACCAGTTTTTCCGTGGCGGCGAGGCTGGCGGCCTTGTCCGGACTGCAGGCCTGCTGAATGGCCGCGATGGTGATCCGGTTGTTGCTTGAATTAATGCTCATCAGGTAACGACTCCGGCCGGAATCTGCATGGTGACACAGTGAAGGCTGCCATGCTGATGAATCAGGGCCCGGCAATCAATCGGCACAATGTCCCGGCAAGGGAAGATCTCCTTCATGACCGCAATCGCCTCGTCGTCCTGGGCAACGCCATAGACGGGAAGCAGAACCGCACCGTTAATAATCAGGAAATTCGCATAGGTGGCAGGCAGGCGTTGTCCGTCTTCATCGTGGATTGCTTCCGGCCAGGGCAAAGCTGTCAGCTTGTAGGGCGTGCCGTCGGGCTGGCGGAATTCCTGCAATTCCTCCTCCATGGCAGCCAGGGCGCTGTAGTGTTCGTCGGCGACATCCGGGCAAGCCACATAACAGATGTGGTCCGGGGCGCAGAATCTGGCCAGTGTATCGATATGGCTGTCGGTGTCGTCGCCTTCAAGATAGCCGTGGTTAAGCCAGAGAATGCGGTTGACGCCCAGAACCTCGGCCAGCAGCTGCTCAATCGCGGTCCGGTCCACGGAGGGATTTCGGGAAGGAGTCAGCAGGCACTCCGAGGTGGTCAGCAGGGTGCCCTGGCCATCGGATTCGATGGAGCCGCCTTCCAGTACAAAATCGACTTGCTGCATCGGAGTGGCGCCAAATACGCCGGCGTTGGCCAGATGCTGGTTGAGGGCGTCGTCTTTTTCGAAGGGGAACTTCCCGCCCCAGGCATTAAAGCGGAAATCGAGCAGCGCCGGGCCGTCTTCGGTTGCGATGGTAATCGGGCCATGATCCCTGGCCCAGGTGTCGTTTGCCGGTGCCGGAACGATGCGTACCCGACCCGGAAAGTCGTTTTCCTCAGCGTACCGGTTCAGATCCCGGTCAAGTTCCTGCAGGCGGGCGACGTACTCGCAGCTGATCAGGAGGTTCTCGTAGCGAAGTACGGCCCTGGCAATGTCGAGGAATACCGGCTCGACCTCATCAAGTATATCCGCCCAGTCTGTTCCGGGGTGAGGCCAGGTCAGCATTATGGCACTCTGGGGAGCCCACTCTGCGGGCAATACGCGTCTGGTTGTCACTTCGCAGCCACCTTAAATCACAAAAGACGCCATTCTAACCAAAGGTCGGCTGAACGTCAGGACATGAGTGGGGAAATTCGGGCCTTTGAGGGCCGCTATCGGCTATATCAGCGATTGTGCTTGAGAACGGTATGGATTACCCGATCATTTTCGAAATAAACGACAAAAGTCGGGTAGTGCCACTGGCTGATGGGAGGTTGGCCAACCGGACCCTGAATTTCCAGGGGGGCGCCCCAGGAAGCCCGCACCAAAGCCTGGCTCATTCCGGTGCCAGGAACGTTTGCCTGGTCGCGATCTGCCTGGGTTCCCACCGGTACGCGGATTTGCTCTGCAACCGCAGATGCGGCCGGGAAAAGGGTCAGGGTGGTAGACAGAGCCAGTACGCCGAGCAGGATTCTGTTTTTTTTCATTGATCGATCTCCATGAAGGCTAACGTCCTCTGAAAGTTTGCTCCGGAGGACATGGATAAAGCGTAATATCCGAAAAAGATTAGTAAAAGTCACCCGTTTCCCTCAGTCTACTCTTTTTGGCGCTGGCGAATCTGCCACCGCATCACATGCCGCGCGATCTGCTGCCGGTCGCCGTCATCAATCCGGGCAAACTCGGTGTGGACCCTTGCCCCACCTGAGGAGTCGGGGTGTACCTCCAGTACCCGGGCGATAGCCTGAGGCTGGAAAAGCTCTGGCGGAAGTGTCATGCGAACGGCAAGCCGGTCCCCCGGTTGCCAGGCAGGCGTACTGCTTGAGAATGACAGGCCGCCCTCGCTCAGGGTCACATCCTGCCAGTCCTCCGGTTGCAACGGATTTTGCTCAAAGGCCATAATGCGCGCAAGCATATCCAGCTTGCCGTTCAGGGATTTGATCAGTCCGGTAAGTAGCCGGTCTCTTTCGGCAAGGCTGGCAAGCTGGGACTTCACGTCCTGGTCCAGCCGCCTGAACTCCGCTTTCAGGCTCTCAAGATGGTCGCCGTCGAAAGCATCTGCATCCAGGGGTGTGTCGGGCGCAAGCTTGCGGATTTCCAGGCCGATTCGGTCTTCAATGCGGAAAAAGTCCCGGCGCTCGGGTGAATAATCCGCCGGTTCGCTGGGGATGTTGGATGACGGCATCTCGGCTCCGGAAAACTGAAATTTTATTGATACAGAGTAGTTTAGCAGTTTCCCTCTGTGCTGGAAGGTGCCAGGGAAAACCAGACCACGACAGACCTGAAGGTAGCAACAGGCTCCTCTCCATGTTCAGACCCTTATCGTTTTATATAGGCTTGCGATACACGGCGGCCAAGCGCCGGAATCACTTCATTTCCTTTATCTCCCTGACGTCGATGATCGGGTTGATGCTGGGTGTTGCGGTCCTGATTATTGTTCTTTCCGTGATGAACGGATTCGACCGGGAGCTTAAGCAGAGAATTCTCGGTATGGTGCCCCACGCCACGATTCAGGGCACAGGCCCCCTGGACGACTGGAAATCCGTGGATGCCCGGGTTGAGAAGCATCCCCGCGTGCTGGCAGCTGCTCCCTTTATTCAGGGACAGGGCATGGTCACTGGCGGTGGGAATGTCCGCGGCGTGGTGCTCAATGGTATCCTGCCGGAAGAGGAGCGCACCGTCTCCATCATTGAAAATCACATGATCGAAGGCAGGCTTGATGACCTGGTGTCCGGTGAATTCGGCATTATCATCGGTCGGCTGATGGCAGCCAGTCTGCGCCTCCAGGTAGGTGACAAGGTCACGGTGGTGCTGCCAGAGGCATCCGTAACGCCTGCGGG
Source organism: Marinobacter sp. B-21 (assembly GCF_056857895.1). Taxonomy (NCBI): domain Bacteria; kingdom Pseudomonadati; phylum Pseudomonadota; class Gammaproteobacteria; order Pseudomonadales; family Marinobacteraceae; genus Marinobacter; species Marinobacter sp. B-21. The sequence goes on along the minus strand of NZ_JBSXNZ010000088.1, from coordinate 71,111 downwards.
CGTACTGCCGCGGATCAAGCGATTTACGGTAAAGGGCGTGTTCAGCGTCGGGGCGGAGCTGGATGGCAATTACACCCTGATCCACATGGACGATGCCTCGAAACTCATGCGCACCGGAGGCAAGGCGGAAGGCATTCGCCTGCTGGTGGATGACCTGTTTGCAGCTCCCCGGGTAGCGGAAGAGGCTGCGAAGCAGCTTGGCGGGCGTTATTACGTGTCCGACTGGACCCGCACCCATGGCAATCTGTTCCAGGCCATCCGCATGGAGAAAACCATGATCGGTCTGCTGCTTATGTTTATTGTCGCCGTGGCGGCGTTCAATATCGTGTCCACGCTGGTGATGGTCGTCACCGACAAAACCGGTGACATAGCCATTCTCAGGACTATGGGGGCGACTCCGGGCCGGATTATGCGGATTTTCATTGTTCAGGGTGCGGTGATCGGTATCTTTGGCACGGTCATAGGCACCTCGCTGGGTGTGTTTGGCGCGCTCAATATCAGTACCTTCATTTCCTGGCTTGAAGGCGCGTTGGGGCACCAGTTTCTCAGTGCCGACGTCTATTTCATCAGCTACCTGCCTTCGCAGCTGCAATGGCAGGATGTCTTAATAATCAGCGGCGCCGGCCTTGCCATGAGTCTTCTGGCAACCATCTACCCGGCCTGGCGGGCTTCGAGAGTGGATCCCGCGGAGGCGCTTCGCTATGAGTAAGGAACATTCGGCTATGGTGGATTCATCCCTGGTGATTGACTGTCGGCAGGTGACCCGTACCTACAGTGAGGGCCCCGAAAAACTCACCATTTTTTCGGATATTTCTCTGGAAGTGGCGCCCGGAGAAACGGTCGCCATTGTTGGCAGCAGTGGCGCCGGTAAAACCACCCTGCTCAACCTGCTTGGCGGGCTGGACAAGCCCTCATCGGGCCAGATTTCCATTTGCGGCAAGGATATTCACCGGCTTTCCGAAGCCGGCCGCGCCAGGTTCCGTAACCGTTACCTTGGGTTTGTGTACCAGTTTCATCATTTGCTGCCGGAATTCTCGGCACTGGAAAACGTCATGATGCCCTGCGTACTGGGTGGCATGGCGGTCGCTGACGCCCGGAAGAAAGCGGAAACGCTGTTAGGCAGAGTTGGCCTTGCTGCGCGACTGACCCACAAGCCGGGTGAACTGTCGGGCGGCGAGCGTCAGCGGGTGGCCATTGCCCGGGCACTGGTCAATGAGCCGGATTGTGTATTGATGGATGAACCAACCGGCAACCTTGACGAGCACACGGGAGAAGGGGTCAGGTCGCTGATCGAGTCTCTTCGGGATCAGCTGGGCATTGCATTTGTCATGGTTACCCATGACATGAAGATGGCCCGGAGTCTGGGGCGGGTATTACGGCTTGAACAGGGTCGGCTGATTCAGGAAGTCTGATCGGTCTCCCGACGACGTTTCCGGCGATTGATCCGCCGCACCTGCCAGTCTGTGCGTATTTTCCGGCGCCACAGGAACTGGATGACCAGGTAAGCGAGGCAGGCTGACACGGTCGCAACAATGAGGGATCCAAGATACAGAGGGATGCCTATGTCCATGAGCCGTTCAGTGATCCAGGACCATGACAGCTGAAACTCGAAACTGAGAACCGGGCGGCTAAGGGCCCAGGCCCCGACTTTGTAATTGAAGTAGAAAATCGGTGGCATGGTTACCGGATTGCTGATCCAGACCAGAACAACCGACAGCGGCAGATTGGCGTTGAACCAGATCGCGAAAAATGCAGCAGCAAGCATCTGGAAGGGCATGGGTATGAAACAGAACCAGACGCCGACGAGAAAGGCGCGGGCAACACTGTGGCGATTGATATGCCAGAGATTGGGCTCGTGAAGGATATCGCCCAGAAAGCTCAGCGACTGCATCGCTTGCACTTTCTCTGGTGAGGGCAGATAGCGTTTCATGAACTTCTTCGGCATTGGAAGTTCTGCCTATAAACGGAGTTAAAAAACCGGCACATCGGATGTCGCCGGTGAATGTGACATACGGGAGGACAAGGATTGTCCGGAAGTCTGAACCGCTCGCCGTACCCGCCGGGCAGGCGCGGTGCCGCAGTCCTGGGCGTTATCGCCTTCTCTGGTGGCGTCATCTTACTGTATTGGCTGTCGATACTGCCACCTCCGCAGTGGCTGGCAGCACCCGGACTTCTGCTTTTTTTGACCCTTTGCCGTCCGGCGTCTGTCATGATCCGCCGGTTAACGGTGCTGGCTCTTGGCTTTCTGGTGGGACTTTCCTGGGCAGCGTGGCATGCCCGGAGCCAGCTTTCGGAAGTGTTGCCGCCTGAAGCCGAGGGGAAACGTCTGTCGGTATCCGGTTACCTGTGTGATATCCCGTCACCGGGAAGTTTCGACAGTTTGCGTTTCAGTTTCTGTGTTACCCGTTGGCATAACCTTCCCCCGGTAAACGTCCCGGGCACGCGTCCGCCCGAGTTGCTGCGGCTGGCCTGGTATGGTCACGCAGCAGAGAGATTACCGGGGGCCCGTTTGCGCCTGGAGGTCAAGCTCAAAAGACCACACGGGAACCTCAACCCGGTGGGTTTCCGGTATGAAAACTGGCTGTTCCGCAAAGGGTACCGGGCTACCGGAAATGTCCGTAGTGTTCAGGTGGATCCAACTGTGCCTTGTTCCCTGCACTGCCAGTACCGGAGTGCACACCTGTCGCTGGGCGACTGGGTGCAAAACCGGTTCGGCGGCACCGAACACTTCGCGCTGGCTTCCTCGCTGTTGATTGGTGATCGCGGGTACATGACACAGAAGCACTGGGACGTTCTGAAAGCAACGGGAACTATTCATCTGGTCGCGATCTCCGGTTTGCACCTGGGGCTGGTCGCTCTGGGTGCAGGTTTTTTGTGTCGGCGCCTCTTGCTGGCCTGGCCGGCCCGCCGCGTGAGCGAACTCAATGGGCGCCGGATTGTCTTTGTTTTCGTGGTGGTATCTTGCCTGGCCTACGCTCTTGCGGCCGGTTTTACCGTGCCCACCCGCCGGGCACTGGTTATGGTGATCGTGGGCGGCTGGCTGCTTCTGTTGGCCCGACAGTCATCCGTCTGGCAACCGTTTCTGGTTGCTCTGGCGGTGGTTTTGCTGCTGGATCCTCTTGCACCCCTGGGCCAGGGATTCTGGCTATCGTTCGCTGCCGTCGCGGTACTCATCGCTGTATTCTCAGCGCGGCTGGCAGGAGCCGGGTGGTTGGGTAGCCTGTTGGTTGCCCAGATCTCGGTGTTTGCTGGCTTATGGCCAGTTCTGGAAACCTTCGGGCAGGGGCAGCCCCTGGCGGGGTTGCTGGCAAACCTGATTTCCATTCCCTGGGTATCCCTGGTGGTTATGCCTCTGCTGGTCACGGGCGGGTTGATTACTGCCGCTATTCCGGAAGCGGCGAACCTGTTCGGGCCCGCATTTGATCTGGTGCTCGGTCTGCTCTGGCATTTTCTGGACTGGCTCGCACGCTGGCAGGTGCCCGAAATCGCTGCCAGCGCCGAAGAAATCGCTGCTTTATCGATGCTGTCAGTGTTTATGGTGCTTGCGCCATTCACCGGGTTTCGGCTGGTGGCGGTTGTGTCGGCGCTCGTGTGGCTGGGATCTTCATCCTCGTCGTTACCGCAGAATTCCCGGGTGGCTCAGCCCGAAATCCGGGTTTGGGATGTCGGGCAGGGCTTGTCGGTGCTTGTCCGTCACGGCCGGGAGGTCCTTGTCTACGACACCGGGCCGGCCGTGCCCGGGGTGTTTTCAGCCGTTGAGTCGACGCTGTTGCCAAATCTGAAGGCAGAGGGCATCCACAGAATCGATACCCTGGTGATAAGCCATGGGGACAGTGATCATGCCGGAGGCGTATCAGAGCTCGCGGAGCAGATCGAAATCGGTCGCGTTGTTGCCGGTGAAACCGGGGCAGTCAGGAATCGAATTCCGGATGTGCCCACCGTACCCTGTGAACGGGCCACTGAAACCTTCGGCGCCCTGACCATCGACTACTGGCAAGGGGAGGGTGTTTCCGAAGGCAACGATGCGTCCTGTGTAATCCGGATCCATCATCCCGAATCGGGTATTGAATGGATACTGCCCGGGGATATTACCGACCCCATGGAGTCGCAGTATCTGGCCTTTCTTTCGGCCGGCGGGAAATTGCGTCATTCGGGCAGTCGGGTGGTCCTCGCTCCCCATCATGGCAGCAAGACATCCTCTTCTGAAGCCTGGGTTCAGGGGCTTGATCCCGACTGGGTCATCTACACCGCCGGATACCGCCACAGGTATGGTCATCCCCATCAAATGGTAACCACCCGTTACCGGCGCTCTGGTGCGGTCTCACTGAACACCGCCTGTTCCGGCAGCGTATTGATGACTATTGCCGATAACCGGTTGGTGTTAAAGGAAATGCGGCGTGAGGCGCCGTTCTGGATAGGTGGCCCGGGACTGACCCGTGACCAATGTAAAATACCGTGACATTCCAGCTGTGGCCTCCACGGGTAGCTATGCTAAAGTAGCGCGGCTTGTAAACAATCAGGGAGACCAAGCGTGTTCGAGCTGTTGAAAGCCGGTGGCATTCTGATGGTGCCAATTGTTGCCTGTTCCGTACTTGCACTTGCCATCATTCTGGAACGTTTCTGGACCCTTCGTCCTTCCAGGGTTGCGCCGTCGCAGACCATTAACGAACTGTGGCGCTGGATCAAGAAAAAAGAACTGAATGGCCGGAAACTGAAAGCCCTGCAGGGATCATCTCCCCTGGGCCGGATTCTGGCCGGCGGCCTGATCAATGCCAAGCATGGCCGCGAAATCATGAAAGAGAGTATTGAGCACGAAGCCAGTCAGGTGATTCATGACCTGGAGCGCTTCCTGAATCCGCTGGGCACCGTGGCCACCATCACACCGCTGCTGGGGCTTCTGGGCACGGTCATCGGCATGATTAAGGTGTTTGCCGAGATTCAGCTGGCCGGTGTCGGTAACGCAGGCAACTTGGCCGGTGGTATTTCCGAGGCGCTGATTACCACGGCTGCCGGCCTGAGTGTGGCCATCCCTGCGTTGATCTGTCACCGCTACTTTATCCGCAGGGTAGACGAGCTGGTGGTCGGCATGGAGCAGGAAGCCATCAAGCTGGTTGAGGTTGTGCACGGAGACCGCGAAATCGACGTGGAAGGAGCCTGAACACCGTGAAGTTCAAGCGCCAGAGAAGCCAGGAAGTCGGGGTTGACCTGACACCATTGATCGATGTGGTGTTCCTGCTGCTGATTTTCTTTATGGTTTCCACAACCTTTACCCGGGAGAGCCACCTTCAGGTGGAGCTGCCGGAGGCAAACGGGGAACCCGCGGAGGCCTCAGAGGTCAAGCAAATTGACGTGGTGATCAATGCCGAAGGGCAGTACATCCTGAACGACCGCACGCTGGTCAATAACCGGCGTGAAACCCTGGAGCGGGGCGTGCGTGAGCTGGCGGAGGGTAACAGCTCGATGCCGTTTATCATCACGGCGGATGCCCGCACCCCCCACGAATTTGTGGTTCGTGCCATGGACGTTGCCGGCCGCCTGGGGTTTGCAAAGCTGAGCATCACCACGGAGCGGGAGGCTGAGAGTCAGTGAGGGTAACCGAGCCTCTGCCTGATCCCTCTCCGGCAGTGCCGGCCGGCAGTTGGGAAACCTACAAGCGTTTGTTGGCGTACGTGAGGCCTTTCTTGCTGGCGTTCTCCCTGGCTGTGGTCGGCAACATCATTTACGCTGCTGCATCAACTGGCATGGCGGCCGCCATGGAATACGTGATTGCGGCCATCGAGAACCCCACCGAGCAGAACCGTCTGATGCTCACCCTGGTCATCGTCGGGGTATTTTCGTTCAGGGGCCTGGGCACCTTCCTGAGCCAGTATTTCATCAGCTATGTTGGTCGTCAGGTTATCAACTCGCTGCGCAATGATGTGTTCAATCGCCTGATGACATTGCCGTCCCGGTATTTTGATGACAATGCGGCCGGGCGTCTGGTCTCCAAGCTTACCTTCAACGTCGAGCAGGTGGCGGAAGCCACCACCAACGCCGTCACCATTACCCTTCGGGAAGGTCTGACCATCATCGGTCTGCTAGGCTACATGTTTTACACCAACTGGAAGCTTACACTGATATTCCTTGCCGTCGGACCGCTGATCGGTGCGGTGGTGAGTTATGCCAGCAAACGTTTCCGAAAAATCAGTAAGCGGATTCAGGGGTCCATGGGAGACATCACCCATGTGGCCTCCGAATCCATCACCGGATACCGGGTGGTGCGGACCTTCGGTGGTGAAGACTACGAACGCCGGCGTTTTCGGGACGTTAACGACAAAAACCTCAAGCAAAGCCTCAAGATGGCATCGACTCAGGCGATCAGTGTTCCTGTGATTCAGGTACTCGTGGCCATCGCGATCGCCGGTCTGGTGTGGATGATGCTGGCCCCGGAAATCCGGGGTGGCATGACCACCGGCCAGCTCGTGGCCTTTATCACGGCGGCAACCACCATGGCCAAGCCCATCCGGCAGGTGACGTCGGTCCACGCCAAGATACAGAAGGGCGTGGCGGCGGCTTACGATGTGTTCGAAACCATTGACGAATCGCCGGAGCCGGACCCGGGCAGCTACTCCCCCGACCGTGTCGAAGGCAAGATCGAGCTCAATGATGTGTCTTTCCGGTATCGGGACCAGTTGGACAACGTACTGGAAGGCATCTCGCTGCAGATTCCCGCGGGGCAGAGTGTTGCGCTGGTCGGCCGCTCCGGAAGCGGAAAATCCACACTGGTAAGCCTGTTGCCGAGGTTCTATGAATTTACCGGCGGTGATATCCGCATCGACGGCCATTCGCTGCGGGATTTCTCGCTGAAGGCGTTGCGGGCGCAGATCGCTCTGGTCACCCAGAGCGTTGTGCTGTTCAACGATACCATCGCCGCCAATATCGCCTATGGTGCCCTCAGGGATTGCAGTCGCGATGAAATCCGGGAGGCAGCGGCCAAGGCCCATGCCCTTGAGTTCATTGACCGGATGCCCGAAGGCCTGGACACCATGATTGGTGATAACGGTGTGATGCTTTCCGGTGGTCAGCGCCAGAGGCTCGCTATTGCCCGGGCATTGCTCAAGAATGCACCGATTCTGATCCTGGACGAGGCCACGTCTGCGCTGGATACGGAATCCGAACGCCACATTCAGGATGCCCTTGAAACCGTGATGCGGGGACGTACCACCCTGGTGATCGCACACCGTCTGTCCACCATCGAAAAGGCAGACCGGATACTGGTGATGGAAAACGGTCGTATTGCTGAATCCGGCCGTCATGATGAACTTCTTGCCGCCGGTGGCGCCTACGCGCAATTGCACCAGATGCAGTTCAGTGAGCAGTCATGAGCTCGTTGGTAGATCGTCTCTGGTATGGCAGAAATCGTCCTCTGGGGTTTCTTGCACCTCTTTCCTGGCTATACCGCGGCCTCTCGGAAGCCCGCCGCCGTTCTGCGTGGGAGGCCCGGGATGTCTCGCTGCCGGTTCCGGTTGTGGTTGTTGGCAATATCACCGCAGGTGGTACCGGCAAATCGCCCCTGACCGCCTGGCTGGTTTCGGAACTGATCGGTGACGGGTGGTGTCCGGTGATCCTCAGCCGCGGGTATGGCGGCAAGGCCGCTGACTACCCCCTGGAAATTAATGCCCGAACCAGCCCCCTGGAGGCCGGCGACGAGCCTGTAATGCTGGCTCTCAGCACCGGGTGCCCGGTTGTTGTGGACCCCCGGCGCCGGCGTGCGGCGGAATATGCCCTGGACAATAATCTCGGAAACCTGTTGGTCTGTGACGACGGTCTCCAGCACTACAAGCTGCCCCGGGATGTGGAATTGTCGGTGTTCGATGGCAAGCGTGGCATTGGCAACGGTGCCCTGATTCCGGTCGGACCACTGCGCGAACCGCTCTCCCGGCTCGCCTCCGTGGATTTTGTTATTGTTAACGGCACGGATTATTCCGATCAGGTCATGGGGAGTTTTGCTGGTATAGAGCACCCACAGATCTATTCAATGGTACTCGAACCCGGAACCCTGGTTCACGTCAGGACCGGTAAACCCCGGCCCATCTCCGATCTGAAAGGGCTGTCCGTAAGGGCCGTGGCGGGAATCGGCAATCCGTCCCGTTTTTTCGATACACTCAGGGCACTGGGCGCCGTGGTTACCGAGGCAGCTTTCCCGGATCATCATCGCTTCCGCGTTGCCGACCTGAATGCCTGCCCGAATGATTTGATCGTTATGACTGCGAAGGACGCGGTGAAGTGCCGTGGCTTCGCTCCCGACAACGCCTGGAGCCTGACCGTTGAGGCCAGGTTGCCGGACCGGTTCCGGGACGCTCTTCTGGCCCGGGTTCGCCAGTGCTCCGAACAGTTAACTTCTTGATAGCGAGTGAGTAAACACCATGGATAAAAAATTGTTGGCAATGCTGGCCTGTCCGGTCTGCAAGGGAGATCTGAAGCTCAACGACGCCCGAACCGAGCTGATCTGTTATCAGGATGCCATGGCGTTCCCGATCCGTGAGGGGATTCCGGTGATGCTGGCCAGCGAGGCCCGGACGCTCTCCACCGACGAGCGCCTGCACAAGCGTTGAAACCAGAGGTCATCAGGGTAGCTACACCATGTCTTTTACTGTTGTGATTCCGGCCCGGTATGCCTCCACCCGCCTTCCCGGAAAGCCGCTGGCGGATGTCGCCGGAAAGCCCATGATTCAGCATGTCTGTGACCGCGCCGGCGAAAGTCGGGCAGGGCGGGTGGTTGTCGCGACCGACAACGAACGTATCCGGAGCGTCTGCGAAGGCTTCGGTGCGGAAGTGGTCATGACATCGCCAAACCATGCCAGCGGTACTGACCGGCTGGAAGAAGTTGCCCGGGCGCTCGGTTTTGAACCGGACCATCGTGTCGTTAACGTGCAGGGTGATGAGCCCCTGATTCCGCCGGAACTGATCAACCAGGTGGCGGACAATCTGGAGTTTTACCCGGAAGCCGCCATTGCCACCCTGTGCGAGCGCATCCACGACCCAGAGCAGGTTTTTAACCCCAACGTGGTCAAGGTGGTGTTCGACCATCAGGGCATGGCCCATTATTTCAGCCGTGCGCCCATTCCCTGGGCCCGGGACCATTGGCAGGGTGGCACGCCTTTGACCCGTGTCGACGTTTCCATGCCTGATAGCATCGGTTACTTCCGGCACATCGGTATCTACGGTTACCGGGTCTCGGTACTGGGGCAATTTGTCCGCTGGGCGCCCGCGCCCACGGAGATCACCGAATCCCTTGAGCAACTGCGGGCCCTGTATAACGGCGCCCGGATCCACGTGGATGTGGCGTCGGTGAACCCGCCCGCCGGTGTGGATACCGAAAGCGATCTGCAACGGGTGAGGGAGTGGCTGGAAAGGAGGAGCAACGATAATGGCTGAACCGGTAAAGGTGCTGTTCGTTTGTCTGGGCAATATCTGTCGGTCGCCCAGTGCAGAGGGCGTCTTTCGTGCCCTGGTTGAGCAGGCAGGGCTGGCTGAAAAGATCGACATCGATTCCTGTGGTACCGGTCACTGGCATATCGGCAAACGCCCCGATGCCCGGGCCCAGGAAGCGGCAAGGCGACGTGGCATCGATATCAGTGGTTTGCGGGCTCGCCAGTTCAGCCCGGGGGATCTCGATAGTTTCGACTATGTGCTGGCAATGGACCACCAGAACCTTGCGGACATCAAGGATGTCTGGCGTCAGAACGGGGGCACCCGGCCAGCGTTATTCCTGGAGTATGGCAGCTCCAAGCATGATGAAGTCCCGGATCCCTACTACGGTGGTGCAGACGGCTTCGAGGTGGTTCTGGATCTGATCCATCAAGCCGGAGAGGGTTTGCTGGCCGATATCCGGGGGCGGCTGACTTGAGACGGAATCCGGAGATCCGGGAGGATGTTGAGCTGGAGGCGCTGAACACGCTTCACGTGCCTGCCCGGGCCCGTTTTTATGTCGAGGTCGAAAGCGCTGCCGGGTTGACCTGGTCCCTGGAGTGGGCAGCGAAAGGGCAGTACGAGACCCTGATTCTCGGCGGTGGAAGCAACCTGGTGTTTGCCGGTGATTTCCGGGGGCTGGTTGTTCGCATGGCCATCCGGGGGCGGAGCTGGGAGCGAGTGGTTGATCACCGGGCCACGCTGGTTCTGGGAGCCGGAGAGAACTGGCATGAGGCTGTCCTGTATGCTGCCAGAGCCGGTTATCGCGGTCTTGAAAATCTGGCCCTGATTCCGGGCACTGCAGGTGCTGCCCCGGTTCAGAATATTGGCGCCTATGGGGTTGAGCTATGTGACTGCCTGGAATCGGTCACGGCACTGGATCGCACCACCGGTGAGTTGGTTGCCCTCAACAATGCCGAGTGCCGCTTCGGCTATCGCGATAGCCTGTTCAGGCACACCCCCGGTCGTTTCGTGATTACGGAAATCCGCCTGGGGCTATCCCGTAACAAGCCCCTGGCACTGGGTTACCGTGACCTGCAGGAGTATCTCGGCGATACGCCGGACTCTGCTCTGAACGCCCTGGATGTCGCCGAGGCGGTCATGGCGATCCGGAGGCGAAAGCTGCCGGACCCGGCCATCATTCCCAACGCAGGCAGCTTCTTCAAGAACCCGGTGGTGGATGTGGCGCAGTTCGATTCGCTCAGAACGCAACATCCGGATATTGTCGGTTACCCTCAGGAGCATGGCATTAAACTGGCCGCGGCCTGGTTAATTGACCAGAGTGGCTGGAAAGGTTTCCGGAATGCCCGGGTGGGTGTTCACAACCGTCAGGCGCTGGTTCTCATTAATCACTCCGGCGGCAGTGGCAGAGACATTCTGGCGCTGGCGGAGGAGATCCGGAAATCCGTTGAGAAGCGATTCGGAGTTTGTCTGGAAATGGAACCCGGCATTGTTGCCGGGGCCGGGAGCCTCTGACGGCACTCGTTCGGTAGTACCGTCAGCGTTTCAACCCGTCGTCCGACGGGTCGGGATTAAAGCCCTTTACGGGGCGAAGCATTCACCAGGAAAGGCAGTGCTTCAGCCACCGGGATATCCTGTTTTTCCTCATCCCGGCGTCCCTTGTACTCGAGGGTGCCCGCCGCAAGGCCTCGCTCTGAGACCACGAACCGGTGCGGAATACCAATCAGTTCCATATCGGCAAACTTCACACCCGGGCGCTCGTTCCGGTCATCCAGCAGGACGTCATAGCCCGCCTGGCGCAGCTGTTCATACAGTTTCTCGCCAGCTTCGGCAACCGTGGGTGATTTGTGGGCGTTGAGTGTGATGATGGCCACCTGGAACGGGGCAATGGCGTCCGGCCAGATGATGCCCTTATCGTCGTGGTTCTGTTCAATGGAGGCGGCGACGATCCGGGATACGCCGACACCATAGCAACCCATGTCCATGATCACGCTTTTGCCGTTCTCGTCCAGGACCGTCGCGTTCATGGCGGTGCTGTATTTGTTGCCGAGCTTGAAGATATGGCCAACCTCGATGCCCCGGCGGATTTCCAGGGTGCCCTTGCCGTCCGGGCTCGGGTCGCCTTCGACGACATTGCGCAGATCCTCCACGCGATCCACCGGGACGTCCCTTTCCCAGTTCACGCCGGTCAGGTGGAAGCCGTCCCGGTTGGCGCCGCAGACAAAGTCCGCCAGGTGAGCGGCACTGCGATCAACAATCACCGGTACGTTCAGCTTGACCGGGCCAATGGAGCCGGCCTTGCAGCCAATGACCTGCTCGATTTCCTCATCCGTAGCCATGGTCAGCGGCTCAGCCACGCCTGCCAGGTTCCCGGCCTTGATCTCGTTCAGGGTGTGGTCGCCCCGGAGGATCAGTGCCACCAGGCCTGAGTGGCCTTCCTCATCGGCCTCGGCCTTGACCAGCAGGGTCTTGACCGTGCGCGTGGCATCAATGCCCAGGAATTCAGACACCGCGTCAATGGTTCTCTGGTCCGGAGTGGCGACCTCTTTCAGCGCTTCAGCAGGCGCCGGGCGCTGGCCGGCAGGGGCCACGGCCTCGGCCTTTTCGATGTTGGCGGCGTAGTCGCTGTCGGTGCTGAAGACGATGTCGTCCTCACCGGAGGAAGCAAGCACATGGAATTCATGGGAGGCACTGCCGCCAATGGCGCCCGAATCAGCCTGTACCGGGCGGTAATCCAGCCCCAGGCGATCGAAAATCGCGCAGTAAGTGCGGTGCATGAGCTGGTAGGTCTCATCCAGGGACCCGGCATTGATATGGAAGGAGTAGGCGTCCTTCATGATGAATTCCCGGGCACGCATCACGCCGAACCGGGGACGGCGCTCATCCCGGAATTTGGTCTGGATCTGATAGAAGTTGGCCGGCAGTTCCTTGTAGCTCTTGAGCTCGTTGCGGATCAGGTCGGTAATGACCTCTTCGTGGGTCGGGCCAAAACAGAAGTCCCGGCCGTGACGGTCATTCATCCGCAGCAGTTCTCCGCCATACTGGGTCCAGCGGCCGGATTCCTGCCACAGTTCCGCGGGCTGAACAGCCGGCATCAAAACTTCCTGGGCACCGCTCCTGTCCATCTCTTCACGAACAATCCGTTCAACCTTGCGCAGAGTCCGTAGCCCCATCGGCAACCAGGTGTATAACCCGGCAGCCAGTTTGCGGATCATGCCGGCGCGCAACATCAGCTGGTGGCTGATGATTTCCGCGTCGGCGGGGGTCTCTTTCTGGGTGGCAATCAGGTAACGGCTTGCTCGCATCGTGTCTTCCGTTTGTCAGAAATCTGGAGTGTTAGACTAATGGACAGTCGGCGGTTGCCCCGCCGCAGCCTTTATTTGTCGTAAAGTGGTCGTTATTGTACGGAGCCTGTTGCACAAGGTACAGATGATGACCGACGAATCCATTGATGTTGCCCCGCGGCGTCGGCCGGTCCAGGCTCGCAGCCGAGCCTGCGTTCGCGAACTGGTGTCCTGAATCAGGACAGGTAGCCCAGGGGCAGGGCGGTACTGTCTGTTACCCGTCGAAGCACAAAGCTTGAATGTACACCACTGACCCCCTGAATCCGGGTGATCCGGTTGAGCAGGAAATGGTGGTAGTGGTCCATATCCGGAACCACGACTTTGAGCATGTAATCGGCATCCTGTCCGGTGATCAGGTAGCACTCCTGCACTTCCGGGTATTCGGCAACCTGTTCTTCGAAGGTGGCAAAACGCTCTGGCGTGTGTCGGTCCATGCCGATCAGTATGATCGCCGTGAGTGACAGGCCCAGCTTCTTGTGGTCCAGGATGGTCACAGTCCTGACAATGATGCCCGCTTCCTCAAGGGCCCGAACCCGGCGCAGGCAGGGAGAGGGAGAAAGCCCCACCTTTTCCGCCAGTTCCTGGTTGGTCAGGGAACCGTCGTTCTGGACCTGTTCGAGGATCCGCCGGTCAATTTTATCGATTTTGATGAGATTTTTCTGATTATGTGGCATAAAATTCCATTAATATTGTATAAATAGCAATTAATGAATTAAAAAGTACGCTTTTCAACCAAACTTCGCAATCAAATATCAACGTTATCGCGTTAACCTGTACGCACTGAGAATTTCACCCCCGAAACCGCAAGGAATAACACGCATGGCTTTCGATCATCGCAAATACGTTGCGTTCAAACCTGTTGCCAAAACCGATCGCCGCTGGCCCGACAAGGTCATCGAAAAGGCGCCGGCCTGGTGTGCGGTAGACCTTCGGGACGGTAACCAGGCGCTGGTGAAGCCCATGTCGGTTGCCCAGAAGCAGCGGATGTTCGATTTACTGGTCAAGCTGGGCTTCAAGGAAATTGAAATCGGTTTTCCTGCTGCGAGTCAGCCTGACTTTGACTTCTGCCGCAAGCTGATCGAGGAAAACCGCATTCCCGAGGATGTAAAGATCCAGGTACTGACCCAGGCCCGGCCGGAGCTGATCGAGCGCACCTACGAAGCGCTCTCTGGTGTCCGCAAGGCCATCGTGCATGTCTATAACTCGACATCGACCGTGCAGCGGGAGCAGGTGTTCGGGCTCGACCGCGACGGCATCCGTGATATTGCGGTAAATGGCGCGAAGGTGGTCAGGGACATAGCGGCACGCCATCCGGAAACGGAATGGACGTTCCAGTATTCACCGGAAAGTTTCACTGGCACCGAGCTGGATTTCGCGGCGGAAGTGATCGATGCCGTGAGCGACGTCTGGCGTCCGGACCAGGGGCAGCCGATGATCATCAACCTCCCAGCGACCGTTGAAATGGCTACGCCGAACGTGTTTGCCGACCAGATTGAATGGATCTGCGACAACATCAGGCGTCGTGAGCACATCAGTATCAGTGTGCATACCCACAACGACCGCGGCTGCGCCGTGGCGGCTGCGGAACTGGCTGTGATGGCCGGTGCCGACCGCGTTGAGGGTACCCTGATGGGTAACGGGGAGCGTACGGGGAATATGGATCTGGTCACCATGGCGATGAACCTCTATTCCCAGGGCATTGACCCCACGCTGGATCTTTCCGGAATGGCGGAGATCAGCGAGCTGGTTGAAGCCTGTACCGAGATCTCCACCCATCCCCGCCACCCCTACGCCGGGGAGCTGGTGTTCACCGCCTTCTCGGGCAGTCACCAGGATGCCATTCGCAAGTGTCTGGCGCGCCGGAAAGAAGGGGAGACCTGGAATGTGGCCTACCTGCCCATTGATCCGTTTGATGTAGGCCGCCGCTATGAGGAGGTTGTGCGCATCAACAGTCAGTCTGGCAAGGGCGGTGTCGCCTATGTGCTGGAGCGGGATTACAACATCAGCCTGCCGCGCTGGCTGCAGATCGAGTTCAGCAAGGTGGTGCAGAGAGAAGCCGAAACCAACGGCGGCGAGATCGATTCACTGACCATTCACCGGCTGTTCGAGGACCGTTACCTGAAGGTTCATGCTGACTGGGCATTGAGGTCCTACGATCTGCACCGGGACGAAGAGGGCGTTCGCGCCGAAGTGTCCGTTGGCAGTGAGTCTGCACCAGTGCGCCTGGACGGCCGCGGCCTGGGTGCCGTGGAAGCGGTGTCTGAAGCCCTGGAAGGCCGGTTCGGACTCTCCATTGCGGTTGAAGCGTATGACGAGTTTGCCCTGGGCGAAGGCACCAATGCCAATGCCCTGGCCTGTATCCGGCTGACTGCGAATGGCAAGCACTGCAGTGCGGCGGCACTGGCGGAAGATACCACCTCTGCGACGCTGCAGGCGCTGTTCTCGGCCGTGGCACAGGCGGTGGGAGCCGAAATGCCGGAGCCGGCGAGGGAGGCCGAGGTTGCGGGCGCCTGAGCCAGACCGGCGCCCGGAACGACACAAGCCGGCACGAATGCCGGCCTGTTGATTTTCCAATGCCCGTGAGGGGCAAAGGACGGAACGGAAACCCTTAGACGGGGGTTACGTTTTCCGCCTGGGGACCTTTCGGGCCCTGTGTAACGGTAAACTGTACCTGCTGGCCTTCGGTCAGGGTACGGAAACCGCTTGAATTGATTGCGCTGTAGTGAACAAACACGTCACTGCCACCGTCCTGAGCGATAAAGCCAAAGCCTTTGGACTCGTTAAACCACTTAACGTGGCCAGTTTTAGTATCGGACATTGATCTTTCCTGTCTTTCTGTAATTTGCCCTCACGGGACCTTCAAATTCCATGTGGAACCGGTGCTGAGAAATCCAGAGAGTACTGAGGAAAGGGGCAACGAAGAGCACTTCGGCAGGACGTTGAAACGCATTCACCAAATACCGCTGTATGTTCACAGCATTTTCAGTATAGACCGAGTTCGGGGGCCGTCAACGAAATTTTCAACCCTTTCATGCAGGTTTTAATTTGCCTGGAAACAACGGGTTGTGAGTCAGGACATACAGACCCATCGTCCCCGGTTTGACCGGGGACGATTACCGGTTGCCGACAGGCTGCTAGTGGCGGAATTGCTCGCTGATTTCCTCCAGTATGGCCGGGTCGTCAATGGTGCTGGGAACGGTGTATTCCTCGCCATCGGCAATCTGCCGGATCACCCGTCGCAGGATCTTGCCGGAGCGGGTTTTCGGCAGGCGTTCGACCACCAGGGCCCGCCGGAAACAGGCAATGGCACCGATCTTGTCACGCATCATCTCCACCAGCTCATCTTCCAGCTCATCGTGGTCAATGGTCGCACCATCCTTGATCAGCACGAGACCAATGGGAATCTGTCCTTTCATGTCATCGTGAGCACCCACCACGCAGCACTCCGCGACGGCTGGATGGGAGGCCACCACTTCTTCCATCTCGCCGGTAGACAGGCGGTGGCCGGCAACGTTGATCACGTCATCCGTGCGGCCCATGATGAATACATAGCCGTCATCATCAATGAAGCCGCCGTCGCCGGAACTGTAAAACCCGGAAATGGGTTCCAGATAGGTTTTGCGGAAGCGCTCGTCGTCGCCCCAAACGGTCATCATGCAGCCCGGTGGCAGTGGCAGTTTTACGGCAATCTGCCCCTGTTCGCCCGCGGGTATCTGGCTGCCGTTCCTGTCCACCACCTGAACGTTGTAACCGGGTGAGGGTACAGTCGCAGAGCCGGGTTTGGTGGCCATCATTTCGATGCCGACCGGATTGCAGCAAATGGCCCAGCCGGTTTCGGTCTGCCACCAGTGATCGAGAACCGGCAGGCCGGTATGTTCCTTCAGCCATTCGTACGTCGCCGGGTCCAGCCGCTCGCCGGCCAGGAACAGGCGCTTGAGAGAGCTGATGTCGTAGCGGGAAAGCTGGTCCGCCTCGGGGTCTTCCTTGCGAACCGCCCGGAAGGCCGTCGGAGCGGTGAACAGCATGTTTACCTTGTGATCCTGAACCACCCGCCAGAATGCGCCGGCATCGGGCGTTTTTACCGGTTTACCCTCGTAGAGAATGGTGGTGCAGCCCGCAAAGAGCGGGGCGTAGACGATGTAGCTGTGGCCGACTACCCAGCCCACGTCCGAGGCGGCCCAGTAAACATCGCCGGGTTTGGCGTCGTATACCAGGTTCATGCTGTAGTTCAGGGCAACCGCGTGGCCGCCATTGTCCCGGACCACGCCTTTCGGCTTGCCGGTTGTGCCGGAGGTATAGAGGATATAGAGCGGATCGGTTGATTTGACGGGCACCGGGTCAGCCGGTTCGGCGGCCGCCATCAGTTCGTTCCAGTCGAAATCACGGCCCGGGCTCAGGTCTGCCTTTGCCTGGGGTCTCTGGTAAACAATGCAGGTTTCCGGTTTGTGGCTGGCCTGGTCGATGGCCTTGTTCACCAGTGGCTTGTATTCGATGACGCGAGTCACTTCGATACCGCAGGAGGCGGTGATAACCGCTTTGGGTGTGGCATCATCAATGCGAACCGCCAGTTCGTGGGCGGCAAAACCGCCGAACACCACCGAGTGAATCGCGCCGATGCGTGCGCAGCCGAGCATGGCGATAACGGCTTCAGGAATCATCGGCATGTAGATGATGACCCGGTCACCTTTGGTGATGCCACGATCCTTGAGGGCGCCGGCGAAACGGGCCACCTCGTCGGTGAGTTCGTTGTAGGTGTAGGAGCGCTTGGTGTTGGTGACCGGTGAATCGTAGATCAGGGCTTTCTGGTCGCCCCGGCCGGCCCGGATGTTGGCATCCAGCGCCACGTCACAGGTGTTCAGGGTGCCGTCGGGAAACCACTGCCCGTGGCCGTTGTCGGTCGGCTGCCAGATGGTTTTCGGCGGTTCGAACCAGTCAATTTTTTCCGCCTGTTCACGCCAGAAGTCGTCCGGGTTGTCTATTGACCGCCGGAATTCTGAGTGGTAGTCCATATATTCCACCTCATCGTGCCTGTTGTTGTTTTAGTGCGTTTCCTGACAACTTTAGGCCGTTTGAAATCACGGACTAGTAGACCATTGGCTTAGTCTGGCCGGTTTATGGCTCCGTTTCCTCCGCAGATTTGACCGATGTCACCTTTGCCGTCAGCTCACCCTTGGCAACCCGGGCAGAAACGGTTTCCCCGGCACTGACCGCCGATGCCTCCCGGATGATCCTGCCATCACTATCCCGCACGATGGCGTAACCACGGCCCAGGGTCGCCAGGGGGCTCACGACATTGAGAGTCTGTGCCGCGTGTTCCAGGTTTTCCCGCCGATACCTGAGGCCCTGTTGCATCAGCGAGACCAGTTGATCGGTAATGCGGTTCACCGTAGCCTGGTTTTGCGAAAGCTGCCGGCCAGGTGATTGCATCACCAGCCTCTGGCGCAGGTGGTCATTCCTGGTACTTACCGTGCTCAAGCGCTGTCGGATAGCCTTTCCAAGCCTCAGCTCCAACTCATCCATGCGCTGGGCCTTTTCAAGCAATTCCCGTCTCGGATCCCGCAGTCGCGCGGCCAGGTGCCCGAGCTGGGTGTTGAGGCGTTTCAGGGCAAGCTCCATGGCGTTGGAGAGCCGGAACTCCCGCTCACGGAGCTGCTTCAGCCAGTCGGACTGGTCCGGTGAGATTTTTTCGGCAGCGGCCGAGGGCGTCGGGGCCCGCAGATCGGCAACGAAATCAGCAATGGTGACATCCACCTCGTGACCGACCGCGCTGACGGTGGGGATTGTGCAGGCTGCAATGGCCCGGGCCACGGCTTCTTCGTTGAAGCACCAGAGGTCCTCCAGAGATCCGCCACCCCGGCCGATGATCAGTACATCG
Organism: Marinobacter sp. B-21; assembly: GCF_056857895.1. Taxonomy (NCBI): domain Bacteria; kingdom Pseudomonadati; phylum Pseudomonadota; class Gammaproteobacteria; order Pseudomonadales; family Marinobacteraceae; genus Marinobacter; species Marinobacter sp. B-21. Next base: position 52,481 of record NZ_JBSXNZ010000088.1, on the reverse strand, counting down.
GCAACGCCATGGGCCTGGGCCCGTTCAATGGCACGGACAATATCGGAGGTTGCTGCCTCGCCCTGCACGGCGGTTGGATAAAGGGTAACCGGAATGGCCGGGCAGCGACGTGCCAGTACCGTGAGGATGTCGTGAATGGCCGCGCCGGTTGGAGAGGTAACCACACCAATGTGTTTTGGTAGTGAAGGTAACGGTTTTTTTCGGGCGTTATCGAACAGGCCTTCGGCGAGAAGTTTGCGCTTGAGCTCATCAAAGGCCTGCTGCAGTGCGCCGAGGCCGGCCGGCTCTATATGCTCGACGATAATCTGGAAGTCGCCCCGGTTCTCGTAGAGGGTGACTTTGCCGCGGATGCGTACCTGGTCGCCTTCTTTTGGCAATGTGCGGATTCGCTGGTTCAAACCGCGGAACATGGCGCAGCGTACCTGGCATTTTCGGTCCTTCAGGGAAAAGTACCAGTGCCCGGAGGAAGGCCGTGAAAATCCCGACAGTTCACCTTCCACCCACACCTGCATAAAACTGGATTCCAGCAGGTGCCTGGCCTGGTGGTTCAGTTCGCTGACGCTGAGTGCCCGGGGGCGGGTGTCCTGAAGGGGAGATGTCACCGGTCTGACTCCGTCGTTATGCATACGCAAAAGCCGAAAAATGGGAGGTTAAAAATAGCGAAATTTCAAAAAGATGCAATCGAACGTTGAAAACGGCGCGGTTTACTGTCCCCGAGAGCCCCTTTATAATGGATCGATTAAGGATTTTGCTTTGTTGTACCGCCGCGGGTACAGCACGGAAATTCCCAACTTAGCACGTTCAAAAGGCGGATCCCAATGCTGCGAATTGCCGAAGAAGCCCTCACATTTGATGACGTTCTGCTGGTTCCCGGATATTCAGAAGTTCTTCCCCACCAGGTTAGCCTGCAGACCCGGTTGACCAAAGGTATCACTCTGAACATTCCGCTGGTGTCTTCCGCAATGGATACCGTTACCGAAGCGGACCTGGCCATCGCCATGGCCCAGGAAGGCGGAATTGGCATCATGCACAAGAACATGACCGTTGAGCAGCAGGCAGCAGCGGTTCGGAAGGTCAAGAAGTTCGAAAGCGGAGTGGTGAAAGACCCGATTACCGTGACACCGGATACCACCGTCCGCGAGTTGGTGGATATCACCATGGCCAACAACATTTCCGGCCTGCCGGTGGTCGATGGCCGCGATCTGTTGGGCATTGTCACTGGCCGCGACATCCGGTTTGAAAGCCGGATGGACACCCCGGTGCAGGACATCATGACGCCCAAGGATAAGCTGGTCACGGTGAAAGAAGGGGCCTGCCTGGACGACGTCAAGGAGTTGCTGCACCGCCACCGCATCGAAAAGGTGCTGGTGGTCAATGACAATTTCGAGCTGCGTGGACTGATCACCGTCAAGGACATTCAGAAGGCCAAAGACTACCCGCTGGCCTGCAAGGATGACCAGGGGCGGTTGCGTGTCGGTGCCGCTGTCAGTACCGGCGGCGACACCGAGGCGCGGATTACGGCGCTGGCAGAGGCCGGCGTGGATGTGCTCGTGGTTGATACCGCCCACGGTCATTCACGGGGTGTGATCGAGCGTGTTCGCTGGGTCAAGCAGAACTTCCCGGAAGTTCAGGTGATTGGCGGTAACATTGCAACCTCCCAGGCGGCTCTCGCTCTGGCGGACGCCGGTGCCGACGCCGTGAAGGTGGGTATTGGTCCCGGTTCTATCTGCACTACCCGCATTGTCGCCGGCATTGGCGTACCCCAGATTTCAGCGGTCTCGAACGTGGCGGCTGCCCTGAAGGAACGCGGCGTACCGCTGATTGCCGACGGTGGCATACGATTCTCTGGCGATATCGCCAAGGCCATAGCCGCCGGTGCCCATTGCGTCATGATCGGCAGCCTACTGGCCGGTACCGATGAAGCACCCGGCGAGGTTGAGCTGTTCCAGGGCCGCAGCTACAAGGCATACCGTGGCATGGGCTCAATCGGCGCTATGGGGCAGGGCTCCAGCGACCGTTACTTCCAGGATGCCAGCAAGGGTATCGAAAAGCTGGTGCCCGAGGGCATTGAAGGCCGTGTCGCCTGCAAGGGGCCAATGCGCAACATCGTTCACCAGCTGATTGGCGGCCTGCGTGCTTCCATGGGCTACACCGGTAGCGCCACAATGGAAGAGATGCGTACCAAGCCGGAATTTGTGCGCATCACCAACGCTGGTATGCGTGAGAGCCACGTGCACGATGTGACCATCACCAAAGAAGCGCCAAACTACCGTATCGGTTAATCATTGCCTGACCAGACGCGGCTCCCCTGAGGGCCGCGTTGTTCATTTAGCTCCGAGGACTCCATGGCCCAGAACATTCACGACCACCGCATCCTGATTCTCGATTTCGGTTCCCAGTACACCCAGCTCATTGCCCGCCGTGTACGGGAGATTGGCGTCTACTGTGAGATCAGGGCGTTTGATATTACCGAGGAAGAACTCAACGAGTTCAACCCGAAAGGGATTGTTCTTGCCGGTGGGCCTGAGTCGGTCACACAGCTGGGCGGCCCCCGGGCGCCGGAAGGCCTGTTTGATCGCGGCATTCCGGTCCTCGGTATCTGTTACGGCATGCAGACCATGGCGGAGCAGCTCGGCGGCCGGGTTGCCAGTTCCGAGAAGCGGGAATTTGGCTACGCCCAGGTGAAAGTGCGCGCCACCGGCCCGCTGCTACGGGATATCACCGATCACCTGACCACCACCGGCGATTCGTTGCTGGATGTCTGGATGAGCCACGGTGACAAGGTGGTGGCTATGCCAGAAGGCTTCGAGCTGCTGGCGTCTACCGAAAGCGCCCCCATTGCCGCCATGCAGGACCTGAGCCGGAACCTCTATGGTGTTCAGTTCCATCCGGAAGTGACCCATACGCTTCAGGGCAAGCGGATTCTCGAGCATTTTATTCTGGACGTGTGTGGTTGCGAGGCGCTGTGGACGCCGGCGAAGATCGTGGACGACGCGGTTCGGCAGATCCGGGATCAGGTAGGCAGCGACAAGGTGCTGCTGGGCTTGTCCGGGGGTGTCGACTCCTCCGTGACTGCTGCGTTGCTGCACCGGGCGATCGGTGACCAGCTGACCTGTGTGTTCGTGGATAACGGCCTGTTGCGTCTCCACGAAGGCGACCAGGTGATGGACATGTTTGCCCGCAATATGGGCGTGAAAGTAATCCGGGTGGATGCAGAAGACCTGTTTCTGTCTAAACTCAAGGGCATCAATGATCCTGAGCAGAAGCGCAAGATCATCGGCAACACCTTTATCGATGTATTTGACAGCGAAGCGGCCAACATCCGCGATGTGAACTGGCTCGCCCAGGGCACCATTTATCCGGACGTAATCGAGTCAGCCGCCTCCAAGACCGGTAAGGCGCACGTCATCAAATCTCACCATAACGTGGGTGGCCTGCCGGAAACCATGAAAATGAAGCTGGTGGAGCCGCTGCGGGAACTGTTCAAGGATGAGGTGCGCCGGATTGGCCTTGAGCTGGGCCTGCCTTACGATATGGTCTATCGTCACCCGTTCCCGGGTCCGGGCCTGGGCGTGCGCATTCTCGGTGAAGTGAAAAAGGAATACGCCGATATCCTGCGCAAGGCAGACGCCATCTTCCTGGAAGAGCTCCACCGTGCCGATCTCTACCACAAGACCAGCCAGGCGTTTGCCGTGTTCCTGCCGGTCAAGTCGGTAGGCGTGGTTGGCGATGCCCGCCGCTACGAGTACGTGGTGGCCCTGAGAGCGGTTGAGACCATCGACTTCATGACAGCCCGCTGGGCACATCTGCCGTACGACCTGCTTGAAACGGTCTCCAACCGGATCATCAACGAGATTACCGGTGTGTCCCGGGTAACCTACGACGTATCCTCCAAGCCGCCGGCGACCATTGAGTGGGAGTGACAAAAATTTTAACACATTGAAATATAATAATAAAAATTACCTAATCGATAATGCAATCTGCATTATCAATGGCATTTTTCATGGTATTATCAAGTAAGAGAAGCGTAAACTGATATCATTCCATAAGTAAATGCCGGCGGGAATGTGTTTTGGGCAGGCGCCGCAGACTATGCCTGTAGCCAGTTCTCCACTTTCAGCCCTGGCACCCGGGAGAATTCCCTGACATTGGCGGTTATAACTGTAAGGTCATTTGCGAGTGCATGTGCAGCAATCAGCAGATCATTTGGCCCAATGGGTGTTCCCTGACGTGTGAGGTGATGGCGTAATGATGCGTACTGGTGGTCGGCGGGTGTTTCCAGTGGCAGGATTTCCAGTGCCGAGAGGATCATGTCAATGCGCTCTGCAAGTTTTGCAGAGTTTGACGTGATTGCGCCATAGCGGAGTTCCGCGGCTACAATGATGCTGGTGCAGACAGTATCCTCGCCTGCCTTGGTGATCTGTGCTGCTACCACGCCTTGCGGATTGCGGACAAGATCGGACAGGATGTTGGTATCCAGTAAATACGCCAGGGATCCATTCATAGCTGCACGTCATCCAATGGAGGCAGGTCATCATCGATATCGGGGAAGGGTTCAGTCAAGGGATCCAGAGAGGCTAGCAGCGCCAGCAGCCTGCCTTTACGGATCGGCTCCACAATCAGCCGGTCACCCTCCTTGTGGATGAGTGCTTCCTCACCCTCCAACTCGAACTCGCGAGGGATGCGTAGGGCCTGGTTGCGCCCGTTGCGAAAGAGGCGTACATGGCGTTCAGAAGTTGACATTCGAATATCCTCCGGCTTATAAGGCATATGTCAAAGCATATGCCTAGGAGTCCGGTAAGTCAACCGATCCTGTAAGTGTGCGGCGTGACAGCGTTATCCCGGTAAGTTACAAGGTGATTAGCAGCACAACTGTACATGGTATCTGTCATGGTAATGTCACTTACCAATATGCTTAAGCTATTGAAAATAAAGTATAAAAATGACCAGTTTGTAATTGAGTGGGAGTAGGCCAGATCTGGCACTGGCAGGCAACAGCAGGCATGTCACCCTTAATACCTGATTGTTCAGTCAGGTAGAAAATAAGTAATGATATCCATCTCCTTGTGCGGGACGCCGATAATATCAATGCCTTTTTCACCAATCAGGTAGAAGACAACATGCTCGCCTTGAGGGAAACTGTAATAGCCTTCAGCCACATCCAGGCGATGTTTGCCCAACCGTGGATTTTCTGCTAACCAGCCAAAGCGTTTTTCGAGTGCTTTCAGGTAATTATTTCGTTGGCGTTTACCCCAGTGCTGCTCTGTATATCGGCCGATGTTTTTTAAGTCATCCTGAGCCCTCGGGGTAACTCTGAATCCGGGCATCAGACTTCGTTATCCAGATCGTTGATCAGTGTGTCCATTTTGAAATTATCAATGAACTCACTGGCTCTGGCCTGTTCAACGCCCTGCGCCAAATGACTTCGTAAAGCGTCAAGTTTGCTTTTGCGCTCTTCCATTGAGCGTAGGGCATCCCGGACAACTTCACTGGCAGAGCCGTAACGCCCGCTGGCAATCTCATTCTTGATGTAAACTTCCCAGTGCTCACCTAGGCTGAGACTTGTCGTTGCCATATTGCTCTCCAAATATTCATAATTAACAAATATGAATATATATCAAGCTGGAAAGAGAGGCAACCGTTGTTTGATCCGTCAGTTTTTCGAGTGATTAGCAACAATTTCTGAACATGATATTTTTCATGGTATTAACATTAACGGAAATCGTAAGAGTATGAAAATAAATACAAAAAACTGCTCGTTTGTAATTGAGTGGGAATAACCGGAGTCCGCATGAACAAGGGGTCAGAAGAAGGCTTTCTTCTGACCCCGGCTTAACTGACGCCAGGCCCGAAAAAGCAATGTCCCGGACAGGCGCCGATCAATATTTGAGCAGAAAATAAATCTGGGTGTCTCCTTTTCCTTTTTTTGGTCAGGCATGAGCTTGAGGCGGTTTGATCAGCGATTCAGCCGGAATACCCAAGCCTTCGTGGAGCTTCCAGATCATCTTCAAAGTCAGCGAGCGCTTGTGATTTAGGATCTCGTACACGCGATTACTTTTGCCGATCATCGGCTCCAGGTCTTTAGCGGTTAAGCCCTTGCGTTCCATTTCGAACTTGATCGCCTCAACAGGATCAGGCAAATCCATCGGGAAATGCTTGGCTTCATAAGCCTCGATCAGTGTGACCATGACATCCAGCTTTTCGCCTTCTGAGGTGTCTGGTCCAGCCATCATCAGGCTTTCAATTTCTTTTAATGCCGCTTGGTAGTCGGTATCAGTTTTAATCGGTTTGATATCCATCGTTAATCCTCCGGCAGTTAAATCGTTTGCACATCAATCTTGTCATACTGTGAGTGGGTGCCAATAAAGCGGATGTATACGACGCGATAGGCGTAGCTTATCCAGACCACAAGTCGATACTTGTTCCCCGCAATATTGAACACCACCCGGCCATCCTTGAGGATGCTTGCGTTCCTGAAGTCCTGCTTTACCTCTGCAGGTGAGCTCCAATCGGCATGTTGGGTATGACGGTGCCAGGCCAGTGTCGGCTCTTTGGCATCCTGGTACTCCGGGTTTTCTTCCCAGAAGGCTTTCAGTGTCGATAGTGCGATGATTCTCATGCTTAAAACGTTAGTCCCAATACGGGACTATTACAACAGTTTTTGGATGTACCCTAATTTGGCTGACGACCTTGGTCGTTATCCCCATACTGGAAACAAGGAATGACTCGTCCGGCACATCCGAAGAAAGAGATTGAAACCGCGCTCAAGCATGCGGAAGAGGAGGGCTGGCGAGACGGTACCGGAGGATTGATCTATGGAATACATTTTTACGCTGAAGTACTAACTGTCCGACCGCGACTGTGACCCGGATGCGCTGGTGGAGCGCCTGATCGAGGCCTCGCCGGATCTTGTCGGCTTGACGGATGTGGCGGACGTCGTGGGCGTTCTCACGTCAAGTCCCGTGAACAAGGGGTCAGAAGAAAGCTTTCTTCTGACCCCGGCTTAACTCAGGTCGTCAAAGCTGCTGGCGGCCGGATTGCCATGATTCAGGTATATGGTGCGGGTCTTCTGCTTGAGCTAACAGGTTATTGCCCGGCATCGGAGAACTGAGTATGATCCCGAAACCATGCATCGATCACAATTAACCACGCTCACGAAAATCTTCTGGGTAGCCTACCTGGCTATCGCCCTGGTGTTTATCCAGGGCGCGCGGTTGCACATGCATACTTACGATCATGAGTCGACCACGTCGGAACATGCGCATCAGGAACATGGCCACGTCGACTACGGAGTTTCGGCTAAGAAACATCCTGACCAAGTGGGTCAAATCGACCTGTCTCAACAAGGAGTCCTGAAAAAACTGCCGCCTGGATCGCTGGTCATCGCTTTGTTTTCGGCAGTGATCCTGCTTCTGCCGAGACGGCTTTGCTCCCGGATATCGTGGCGCCTCTATCGCCATGCACCATTCCTCTCTTCCGCTTTCAGTCTAAGACCGCCCCTGCGCGCACCCCCGCTCTGAGACTCTGAGACTTCCCTTTAGATGGTTTTGCCTGCGAAGACCTGCCGTTGGTCTGTGCTGAGCAATGCCGCATGGCTTTTTATCTTGAATGCTTTTCCGCGCGTGTCGTATCACCGACGCAGCGCTCAGGAGTGGGTAATGTTCAATGTTTTGTTCTTGGCGCGCCGAAAAAACCGGCGAGCGGTAGTACTGTGGTTCCTGCTGTCCTGTACTGTGCCGGTATCGGCCATGGGTCAATCGCAGGGTATATGGACACTGGAAGACAGTATCCGGCGCGTGGTCGAGATTGCGCCGGAAATCCGTGGTGCGCAGGCGGCGGTCGGTGCCCGCCAGGGTGCACTGCAACAGGCCGGTGTGTGGCCGAACCCGCAGATCGAATTGCGTGCCGACGACAGTATCGGCAAGGACGCGGGCACCGGAGGCACTGATTTTACCCAGTTTGCGATCAGCCAGCCGCTGCCGCTGAGCGGTCGTCTTGGACACCAGCAAGCGGTCGCCGGGGCGGCCCTGGACGCTGCCCGTGCTGAGCAGAGCTATCAGCAGGTCCGCCTGGAAACCCAGGTGGCGCAGCGCTATCACAGCCTGCAGCTGGCTTTGGGGCGCCTGCGCCTGGCACAGCAGCGCCTGCAACTTGCCGATGACCTGCAGAACACCGGGCGCCGCCGCGCCCAGGCCGGGGAGCTTTCCGAGCTGGAGCGTCTGCGCATGGATCTGATCCGGGAAGCCGCGCAACAGGCATTGAATAGTGCCGAAGGCGCCTATAACGAAGCGCTGAGCAGATTTCGTGTCTACTTGGGGCTATCCGGCGAGACGACACCTCAATTGACTTCCCTTAAACCGTTCGGCCTCGTCCCCGCGCTGGAACAGTTGCAAGCCGGTCTGGCGAACCATCCGGCGCTGCTCGCCGCGAAACACCGAGTCGAGGCGGCGCGATCAGGTGTGGACCTGGCCCGTGCCGAGCGCTTGCCGGATCTTAGCCTAAGTGTGTTTCGTGAGCAGGATTTACTCAACGGACGTCGCCAGGATGTCACCGGAATCGGCCTGGGTATCACCATACCTCTCTGGGACCGAAACAGCGGTCGCATCGGAGAAGCCCGGGCTCAAGTCATTGAGGGCCAGTCGGAACTGCAGGTGCTGGAACGGGATTTGGATAGCCGCCTGCGGCAGAGCTATCTGAATCTGAATCAGCTCGTTAAGCAGGGAGAGCATTACCGCACGCGGGTGTTCCAGCCTGCGCAAAAAGTATTCGAGCTGACGCGCAAGGCATATGCCAGCGGTGAGGTGGAGATCCTCTCGGTGATCGATGCCAACAACACCTATTTTGACGCCCACGAACGCTATTTGGAACTGCTGCAAGAGGCGTGGCTGGAGGCCGCGGATCTGCGCCTGGCCGCCGGTCGTGCCCTTGTCGCCACTGAACAGGATACTGATAATGAATAAGCCTTTAGCCACTCTGTTTTTCCTGCTAATCCCGGCGCTGGCGCCGGCCGCTGAACTGGTATTGACTCAGCAGCAACTGGCCAGCGCCCAGCTTGCCACCACTACCGTGACTGCCCGTGAGCTGAAACCACGCCTGGATCTGACCGCTACCCTCACCGCTGACCGGCGCAAGAGCCACCGTGTTACACCTGTCGTGGATGGCCTGGTGACCGAGTTGCTGATGGTGGAGAATGACACGGTGCATAAGGGACAGGTACTGGCCCGGTTGCGTAGCAATAGCCTGGGCCAGGCGCAGGCGGATTACCTGGAGGCATTGGCCCGCTTCGATCTGGCGCGCGCCGAGCGCGCCCGCATCGAGGGGTTATGGAAGGACGGCATCGTCGCGGAAAGCCGCTGGCTCGCGGTGGACAGCGAATACAAGCGTGCCCGTGCCACCCTGGATGCCCGCCGTCGCTTGTTATCGCTGGCCGGGTTGTCGGACGACCAGATACAGGCGCTGGCGCAAAAGCCCGACCGCCTGGCGGAGTTCGAGCTGATCAGCCCGATTGATGGCATGGTCACCGGTGTCGAGATCGAGTCGGGGCAACTGGCTACCGCTGGCCAGGCCGCTTTTCATGTCGACGACCTGTCCAGCCTGTGGGCCGAGGTACGGGTGCCGGTGGCAAGCCTGCCCCGGATCGAGCTGGGAGCGGAAGTCCTGATCCAGGTTGAGGCCAGCCCCGGGCGTGAATACCGCGGGCGGCTGCAATCTCTGGGCGGGGAAGTGGAGCGTCAAAGCCAGACCCTGGGCGGTCGAATCGTGGTCGACAACCCGGACGACGTCTTGCGGCCTGGCATGTACGCTGCCGTGACGCTGACCGGGATTTCCTACCAGGGCCTGGTGGTGCCGGCCAGCGCGGTGTTCCGGGTCGGCGAGCAGGCTTACCTGTTCGAGGTGACGGGTCCACGGCGCTTCAAGCCGGTTCCGATCGAAATCGGCACGGAGGCGGGCGACTGGATTGCGGTGCGCGCCGGTATCGCGGCCGACACCGAGATTGTCAGCGGCGGTGTGGCCGAGCTGAAATCGCACTGGCAGTACCAGGGAGGCGAGTAAGCCATGATTGCTGCACTGATTCGTTTCTCCCTGATCCAGCGGCTGATGATCCTGCTGCTCGCTGCCGCACTTACCGTCGGTGGGATATGGGCATTTCGCACCCTGCCGATCGACGCCTTCCCGGATATCGCCTCGCCCCAGGTGCAGGTGATCATCAAGGCGCCGGGCCTGTCGCCCACCGAGGTGGAAAGCCGCATCACCTTTCCCATCGAGGCGGAGATGCAGGGGCTGCCGCGCCAGACCGTGCTCCGTTCCACCACCAAGTACGCCCTGAGTTCCATCACCATCGATTTCGAGGACGGCACCGACATCTACTGGGCGCGCCAGCAGGTGGCCGAGCGCCTCAACCAGGTCTGGGGCGAGCTGCCGGCTGGCGTGGAGGGCGGTCTGGGCCCAATCACCACGCCGCTGGGCGAGGGGTATATGTACCGGGTCGAGGGGAAAGGTTACAGCAACCGGGAGCTGCGCCGTATTCAGGACTGGGTCATCCGCCCACGCTTGCGTACACTCGAGGGAGTGGCGGAGGTCAATTCCCTGGGCGGCGAGGTCAAGGTGTTTGAAGTCGTAGCCGATCCCGAGGCGCTGCTGGCCTACGGTCTGTCGATCGAGGACCTGGAGACCGCACTGGAGAATAACAACCGCAACGCCGGCGGAGACCGCATCAACCGTAACAACGAAGTATTGCTGGTGCGCACTGTGGGACAACTGCGGGATCCGGACGACATTCGGAGCATCACGGTGGCAACCCGTGACGGAATTCCTCTACACATCAGTGACGTAGCCAAGGTCCGCATCAACTCCCTGACCCGCTACGGGGCGGTCACCGCCGACGGCGAAGGCGAGGTGGTTACCGGCCTTGCGCTGTTGCGCAAGGGCGCCAACAGCCGCACCACCGTTGATGGAGTGAAACGCGAACTGGAGGCGCTCAAGACAGCGCTGCCCGAGGGGGTCCATATCGTACCCTTCTATGATCGCACCGAGCTGGTGACGCAGGCGGTATGGACCGTGGAAAAAGCGCTGGGCGAGGCCGTGGTGCTGGTGTTGCTGGTGTTGATCATCATGCTTGGCAACCTCCGGGCCGCCTTGACCGTCGCGCTGATCTTGCCGCTTTCGGTGCTGTTCACCTTTGTAATGATGCGCCTGTTCGGCGTCAGCGCCAATCTCATGTCGCTCGGCGGGCTGGCGATTGCCATCGGTATCCTGGTGGATGCCGCGGTGGTGGTGGTCGAGAACATTCATGCGCAACTCAGTCATGCGCCCAAGGGGATTGGTCGTCTGCACCTGGTCTACCGGGCAACACTGGAGGTGGCGACTCCGGTGATCTCCGCCGTGCTGATCATTATCGTGGTGTTTCTGCCCCTGTTCAGCCTGTCCGGGCTGGAAGGCAAGATGTTTACGCCGCTGGCGGTGACAATTGCGTTCGCGCTCATCGGCTCGTTGCTCCTGTCGCTGACGGTCATTCCGGTGTTCGCCAGCCTGTTGATGCGCGGTGGCGCGGAAAAGGATAACCGGGTGCTGGCTTTGCTGAAACAGGCCTATCTGCCGGTAATGCGTTGGGCGTTGAACAGCCGCAAGACCGCAGTTGGCGGTGCCTTGGTATTGCTGGTGATCGCAGCCGCACTGTTTCCCATGATTGGCAAGGAGTTCATGCCGGTCATGGATGAAGGCACCACCGTGGTTATCATCGAAAAGCTGCCCAGCATTTCGCTGGAGCGCTCGCTGGCGCTTGATGAGCCCTACCAAAAGGCCATGATGGAACTACCCGAGGTCACCGGCGTGGTGTCGCGTACCGGCGCCGACGAACTGCGCATGGACCCCATGGGCCTGTACCAGACCGACAACTTCATCATCACCAAGCCGCGCGATCAGTGGACGGTAAGCCTGGAGGAGTTTCAGGAACGGTTGCGTGAGAAGCTCGACCGCTTCGTCGGCATCGACTACGCCTTCACCCAGCCCATCGACATGCGGGTCTCGGAGATGCTGACCGGCGTGCGGGCCGCGATGGCCATCAAGTTGTATGGCGACGATCTTCCGGTGTTGGAGGAAAAATCCAAACAGATCGAAACGTTGGTCAACAGCATTCCCGGCGCCGTTGATGTCTTTCGTGCGCCGCTCTCGGGTCAGACTTACCTGCAGGTCGAGATCGATCCCCAGGCCATCGCCCGCTTCGGGATCAATGTCGATGACATCAATCGGCTGGTGGAGATTGCGGTCGGTGGTCGTGTGGTTACCGAGGTGATCCAGGGCAACTACCGGGTAGGTGTACTGCTACGCTATCCGGAAAAGTCACGCACATCCCCGGCAGACATCGGTGCGCTAAAGGTGGAAACACCGACGGGAGAAAAGATCCTCTTGAGCAGTCTGGCCAGGCTGCGGGAAGTGGATGGGCCGGTGGCGATCACCCGCGAATCGGCCAAGCGCCAGGTGGTGGTGCAGGCTAACGTCGAAGGCCGCGATGTGGTGGGTTTCGTCGACGATGTACGCGCCACACTGGAACGCGAACTGCAACTGCCACCGGGTTATTACGTCACCTATGGCGGCCAGTTCGAGAACCAGCAGCGCGCCGGCGCCCGTCTGGCGCTGGTCGTGCCGGTGGCCGTCGCGCTGATTTACGTCATGCTGTTTACCACCTTTCGCTCCCTTCGCCAGGCCGGCCTGATCATACTCAACATCCCGTTCGCCATGATCGGCGGCGTGATCAGCCTGTACCTGTCCGGCCTGTATCTGTCGGTACCGGCATCCGTAGGCTTTATCACCCTGTTCGGTGTGGCGGTGCTCAATGGTGTGGTGATGGTGACCTACTTCAACCAGTTGCGTGAAGCCGGCCGAACGCTGCTCCAGGCGGTTCAGGAAGGTGCCGAACGCAGGTTGCGCCCGGTACTCATGACCGCATTAATCGCCAGCCTGGGCCTGGTGCCGCTATTGACGGCGACCGGGCCGGGCTCCGAGTTGCAGCGCCCGCTGGCGGTCGTGGTGATCGGCGGACTGTTCACGTCGACGCTGCTCACACTGGTGCTGCTTCCTACCTTATATGCCTGGACAGAAGGGCGGGCGCAGCGACGCCTGGCTCAACCCGCAACGGAGGACCACGTGTGAAGATTCTGACGCTTATTGTGCATGCCAATACCCAGCAGGAATTGGGCGACCAACTGCGGACCCTGAGCGAGGTATCCGGCTTTACGTTCAGCCATGTGGAAGGGCACGGGGCTCAGGTGGAACGCGACCCGTTTCTCTCGGCACGTGATAAAGTGGTCGGCTACACACCGCGGGTTCGGGTGGATATCCTGCTTGATGACGCCGATGTAAGTGCCGTACTGGAGGCGCTTCGCCAGGCGGAAAACAGCGTGACCGGTGACGCTGTTTACTGGATAACGCCTGTGGAAGAAGGAGGTCACCTTTGATTGAGACAACCGATAGGCGAAAACCCATTCTCGGTCTGGCTTCCGACTCGCCGGTATGATGGCGAAAACGGCTCCCGGAACAGAAGTGTTTTCAATAGATTTTTGATCATGGTATTTTCATCGCACTTTAAATCTTCTGGAAAATCATAACCTGCTGTATTTAAGTGGTTATTTGAATAAGGGGTCAGTGAACAAGGGGTCAGAAGAAGGCTTTCTTCTGACCCCGGCTAAACTCTGCCCCCGGCTTAACTGACGCCATGCCCGAAAAGACAATGTCCCGCACAGAAGCCGATCACTATTGGATGACCCGGGCTCTGCAGCTTGCATCGGAAGCCGCGGCGAAGGGGGAAGTGCCTGTGGGCGCCGTGGTGGTGCTGGAGGGCGGGGAGATCGGGGCGGGCTTTAACGCGCCCATCTCCGGCTGCGATCCGACTGCCCATGCCGAAATCCGGGCATTGCGCGACGCCGCGTCCCGGGTTGGCAATTACCGGCTGCCTGGCGCCACGCTTTACGTTACGCTGGAGCCCTGTACCATGTGCGTGGGTGCCATTGTCCATGGCCGCATCAGTCGCCTTGTGTACGGCGCTGCCGAACCCAAGGCCGGGGCGGTGGAATCGGCACGCCGGACGCTGGAAGAGCCTCATCTGAACTGGGGTGTGACCTCGGTCGGTGGTGTTCTGGCAGATCGTTGCAGTGAGATGATCACTGAATTTTTCAGTCGGCGGCGGGCGGAAATCCGGCGCCTTCGCAAACAATCTTCAGGGAAGGAGTAGTTCCCGCCTATGAAAGTCCTCGTTACCGGCGGCGCCGGGTATATTGGCAGTCATGTGGTTCGCCAGCTGGGCCAGGCCGGTCACGACATCGTGGTGTTCGATAATCTGTCCACGGGTTATCGCTGGGCGGTCACGGCAGGGGAGCTGGTTGTCGGCGATCTGGCCGATGAAGCGGCGGTCGGGGAACTGTTCTCCCGGCACCGGTTTGAAGCGGTCCTGCACTTCGCAGCCAACATCGTCGTGCCAGAGTCGGTCGCCAATCCCCTGAAGTATTACAGTAACAACACCCGCAACACCCTGAACCTTCTGAAAGCGGTCGAGAAGCACGAAGTGCCCTACATGGTGTTTTCATCCACTGCGGCGGTTTATGGCATGCCGGAGCAGACGGTGCTGACCGAGGATCTGCCGCTGGCCCCCATCAATCCCTACGGCGCCTCCAAGATGATGAGCGAGCGGATGATCATGGACCTGGCGGCGGCCTCCGGCCTCAACTACGTGATCCTCCGCTACTTCAATGTGGCGGGGGCCAACCCGGATGGCCTGCTCGGCCAGGCCACGCCCGAGGCGACCCATCTGATCAAGGTGGCCTGTGAGTGCGTCACCGGCCAGCGCGAGGGCATGAGTGTCTTCGGTACCGACTACGACACCCGCGACGGCACCTGCATCCGGGATTACATCCATGTTGAAGACCTGGCCAAAGCGCATGTCATGGCGCTGGATTACATGGCGGACGGCGGTCGTTCGAAGGTCATGAACTGCGGTTATGGTCGCGGGTTCACGGTTCGGGAAGTGATTGATGTTGTGAAGAAACAGTCCGG
This sequence comes from Marinobacter sp. B-21, assembly GCF_056857895.1. NCBI lineage: Bacteria > Pseudomonadati > Pseudomonadota > Gammaproteobacteria > Pseudomonadales > Marinobacteraceae > Marinobacter > Marinobacter sp. B-21. The sequence continues at coordinate 37,436 of NZ_JBSXNZ010000088.1, read as the reverse complement.
CACCGATTTTCCGGTTACCGAAACCGGCCGGCGCGCGGGCGACCCGGCGGCGCTGATGGCGGATAACACTCTTATCAGGCAAACCCTGGGTTGGCAGCCTGATTATGACGACCTGAATACGATTGTTGGCACCGCGCTGGCCTGGGAAGCCATCTGGCGGAAGAAAAAAGCCAGCGACACCCATTAATTTTCTTGTTTGTGTTGGGATTTAACGGATGAAAATTACGATTTTTGGAACCGGTTATGTAGGGCTTGTGACCGGCGCATGTCTGGCGGATGTTGGTCATCACGTTCTGTGTATGGATGTTGATCAGGCCAAGATCGGGAAGCTGAAGAATGGTCAGATTCCCATCTACGAGCCAGGTCTGGACAGCATTGTGAAGCACACCGTCGAGGCAGGGCGTCTTTCCTTTACCACAGACACCGAAGAAGCCGTCGGCCACGGGACCTTGCAGTTTATTGCGGTCGGCACGCCTCCGGATGAGGACGGGTCAGCGGATCTGCAGTACGTTACTGCTGTGGCCCGGTCCATCGGTGAATTCATGGACGACTACAAGGTGGTCGTGGACAAGTCCACGGTGCCGGTTGGTACTGGTGACAAGGTCGGGGCAGCGGTTCGGGCCCAGCTTGACCGCCGTGGGCTGGAGCTTGATTTTGACGTTGTGTCCAACCCCGAGTTCCTCAAGGAAGGCGCTGCCATCAATGATTTCATGAAGCCCGACCGCATTGTTGTCGGTACCGACAGCGAGCGGGCGGCGGAACTGCTGCGGGAAGTCTATTACCCGTTCAATCGCAGCCATGACCGCATGATCTTCATGGATCTGCGATCTGCGGAGCTGACCAAGTACGCTGCCAATTCCATGCTGGCTACCAAGATCAGCTTCATGAACGAGATCGCCAACCTGGCCGAACGACTGGGCGCGGACATCGAAGCCGTCCGCCGTGGTATCGGTTCCGATCCCCGGATTGGCTATCATTTCATCTACCCGGGCTGTGGTTACGGTGGTTCCTGCTTCCCGAAAGATGTACAGGCGCTGGCCCGGACGGCCAGTGACTGTGGCTATGAGGCGCGTCTGCTGAACGCGGTTGAGGCGGTCAACTACGCCCAGAAGCACGTCCTGTTCGATAAGATCAGTCACTACTTCGGTGGCGACCTGAAGGGCAGGGTCGTGGCCATTTGGGGGCTGGCCTTCAAGCCCAACACTGACGACATGCGCGAAGCGTCCGCCCGTACCCTGATGGAAGACCTGTGGAAAGCCGGCGCCACCGTTCAGGCCTTTGATCCCGAGGCCATGGAAGAAACCCAGCGCATCTACGGTGACCAGGACGGTCTGACCCTCTGCGGTACCAAAGAGCAAGCACTCAAGGGCGCGGATGTGCTGGCAATCTGCACCGAATGGAAGGAGTTCCGTTCACCGGATTTCGAGTCGGTCGCTTCCGCTCTCCGTGAGCCGGTCGTGTTCGACGGCCGCAACCTGTACGAGCCGGACATGCTCGAACGTTATGGGCTGATTTACTACGCCATCGGCCGTGGTCGCAGCCAGTTCCATTCGCAGTAATCACATTGGCAGCAAACAAGGGGGGGGGGCGATCATGAGCGGCCCAGAGGACTTCCGGTTACACGAACGGTTAAATGCCGATACCATTGGTCTCGGCAATAGTCCGCTGTGTGAGATCCGGCTGATGAACGACAGTACCTGGCCCTGGGTGCTTCTGGTTCCGGCTGTTGCCGGGGTCCGGGAGATCTACCAGTTGTCGGCGGATCAGCAGCACCAGTTGGTGCGGGAGTCCTCGGTGCTCAGCGAGGCCATGATGGACGTGTTCGGCGGCGACAAGATGAACGTCGCCGCCCTCGGCAACATGGTGCCCCAGCTTCACATTCACCATATCGTGCGTTTCGAAGGCGACCCGGCGTGGCCAGGCCCGGTGTGGGGCACGCAGGCGCCGGTGCCTTATACCGATCAGGAGCTGGAGCTGGTCAGGAAGCAGCTTGGTCCGGTGCTCTTGGAACTCCGGTCGGGCGTCTAGCGTCCTGAACGAGCCTGGTATTTTGCCAGCGTCTGGGAACCGACCAGAATCATCCGTAGCTCGGTTTTCAGCTTAACCTTGAGTTCCTCACGCTCCTTCGGAGTCGCATCCAGCGCCTCGGCACCCTGGTTGAACACCAGCGTCACCATGGCCTCGGCCACCAGCCTCGCTTCAGAAAGCGGCTTGTTCTTTTCCTCCGCGACCCGCCGAAGGTCATCGGCCAGTTCCGTCACGAAATGATCGATCTCCGCTTTCACCGCTGTTCGAAACGTGGTTGAAACGCCCGTACGCTCACGCAGCATCAGCCGGAAAAGGTTCGAATTGTTGCCAAGATACTCCATGAACGTCTCCACGGATGTTGAAATGGCACTGCCACCGTCCCGGGCGATCCGTTTACGGGCCTGACGCATCAGTTGCCGCAGAGCAACGCCACCTTCATCCACCAGGGCCAGACCCAGTTCATCGAGCTCGGCAAAGTGTCGGTAAAAGGAAGTCGGGGCAATGCCTGCCTCCCGGGCAACCTCCCGCAAGCTCAGACTGCCGAATCCCCGATCGGCACTGAGTTGCGAGAGCGCCGCATCCATTAATGCCCGCCGGGTTTTCAGTTTCTGCTCCGCTCTGGTGGCCAAGTTCAGACTCCATCTGCTGATAGAAAAGGCAGCATTCTAGCCGGCTGCCAACCCACAGTCATCCGGTCGCCTCATTTGCGTGCCAGCACGCCTGATTTTCAGCGCCATTGTGTTTATAATGGGCGGCTTTTCCGCTATGGTCGCAACATTTTTTGAGCGGGCACGAACAACGTAGCGCCGGGTGTGGTGGGCTTTTCCGAAACCTTGCGGAGCCATGGATGGCGGAGCAGAGCGTACAGGGACGTATTCACAGCGTGTTTCGGAAAAGCCCACCACACCCGGTGCGGCATTAAAGCACCAAATTTGAACACATTAAACGTAACGGGAACCGGTATGCGCAGTCATTATTGCGGTGGGATCAACGAATCCCACATTGATCAGGAAGTCACACTTTGCGGATGGGTCCACCGCCGCCGTGACCACGGTGGGGTTATCTTCCTGGATCTGCGGGATCGGGATGGTATGTCTCAGGTGGTTGTCGACCCTGATACCCCTGAAAGCTTTGCCCTGGCGGAGAAAGTCCGTAGCGAGTTTGTGATCAAGGTTACCGGTCGCGTGCGTCGTCGTCCCGCCGGGACCGAGAACAACAACATGCCCACCGGGCAGGTTGAGCTGCTGGGCAAGGAGTTGAGTATCCTGAATGCCGCCGCAACGCCGCCGTTCCCGCTGGACGAGCATGTGGATGTTGGTGAGGACGTTCGCCTGCGTTACCGTTATGTGGACCTGCGCCGTCCGGAGATGATCAACCGTCTGCGTTTCCGCTCCCGGGTAACCAGCTATATTCGTAACTACCTGGACAGTAACGGCTTCATGGATGTGGAAACCCCCATCCTGACCCGAGCCACACCCGAAGGCGCCCGTGATTACCTGGTACCCAGCCGTACCCACGAGGGTTCGTTCTTTGCGCTGCCTCAGTCTCCCCAGCTGTTCAAACAGCTGCTCATGGTGTCTGGCGTTGACCGTTACTACCAGATTGCCAAGTGCTTCCGGGACGAAGACCTGCGGGCGGACCGTCAGCCGGAATTCACCCAGGTGGATATCGAGGCCTCCTTCATTGATGAAGAGATCCTGATGGGCCTGAACGAGGACATGATCCGCTCCCTGTTCAAGGATGTGCTGGATGTCGATCTTCCGTCCTTCCCGCAAATGCCGTATGCCGAGGCCCTGCAGCGCTACGGCAGCGACAAGCCGGACCTTCGTATTCCGCTGGAGCTGCTGGACGTGAATGATCTGGTCGAGGGTGTGGACTTCAAGGTGTTCGCCGGCCCGGCCAAAGACCCGAAAGGCCGTGTTGCCGCCCTGCGTGTACCCAAAGGTGGCGAGCTGACCCGCAAGCAGATTGACGATTACACCAAATTCGTCGGTATCTACGGTGCCAAGGGTCTGGCTTACATCAAGGTCAACGACCTGTCCAGGGGCGTAGAGGGTTTGCAGTCTCCGATCATCAAGTTCCTGGGTGATGATGTTGCCCTTGCGATTATGGAGCGGGTGGGTGCTGAAGATGGAGACATCGTTTTCTTCGGCGCCGACAAAACCAACGTTGTGAACGAAGCCCTTGGCGCGCTGCGTATCAAGGTTGGTCACGATCTGGACATGCTGACCTGCGAGTGGGCACCGCTGTGGGTTGTGGATTTCCCGATGTTCGAGGAAACCCCGGACGGTGGTCTGACCGCTATTCACCACCCGTTCACTGCGCCTTCCTGCAGCCCGGAAGAGCTGGCGGCAGATCCGGCCAACGCGTTGTCCCGTGCCTACGACATGGTCCTGAACGGTACCGAGCTGGGTGGTGGGTCGATCCGTATCCATGACGAGAAAATGCAGGAAGCGGTGTTCCGCATCCTGGGTATCGGCGAGGAAGAAGCGCGGGCCAAGTTCGGCTTCCTGCTCGACGCCCTGAAGTTCGGTTGCCCGCCCCATGGTGGTCTGGCCTTTGGCCTGGACCGTTTGGTGATGCTGATGACCGGCGCTACGTCCATTCGTGACGTGATCGCTTTCCCGAAAACCCAGACCGCTACCTGTCTGATGACTCAGGCGCCGGGCGAAGTGGACGAGAAACAGCTGCGCGAACTGCACATCCGTTTGCGTAAGCCGGCAAAGCCGGTGGAAGGCAACAAGGCCGAAGCAGGCGAGGGTAAAGACTAAGTTGTGAGCAACGGGCGCGAGGCCTTACGCTCTGCGCCCGGGCGACCGTCAGAGTCGCTGTGACCAGACAGAGGCATTGATGTGGCGATAATTCTGGGCGTTGATCCCGGATCGAGGATTACCGGTTACGGCGTCATCCGTGTGGAAGGTCGGCACATCGAATACATCGACAGTGGCTGCATCCGCGTGGGTGAGAAACCCATGGCAGAGCGCCTGCAGACCATTTTCCAAAGTCTGGCCACGCTGATCGGCGAGTATCGTCCGGAAGAATTTGCCATCGAGCAGGTGTTCATGGCGCGCAATCCCGATTCGGCCCTGAAACTGGGCCAGGCCAGGGGGGCAGCTATCGTCAGTGCCGCCAACAGCGGCCTCGCGGTTCACGAGTATTCCGCCCGACAGGTCAAACAGGCCGTTGTCGGCAAGGGTGGGGCAGACAAGTCCCAGGTCCAGCACATGGTCCAGGTGCTGCTTTCACTCTCACGCAAACCTCAGGCGGACGCGGCCGATGCGCTGGCAATTGCGATGTGTCATGCCCACATGAGTCAGAGTATCCTGCGGTTGGCCAGTGGTGCCGGAAAGGTTCGAAGCGGTCGCGTGCGACAACAGTAAACTGCTCACAAGAGCCACAGGAGATACCCCTTGATTGGTCGTATCCGAGGTATTCTGGTTGAAAAGGCTCCGGGCCAGGCGCTGATAGAGTGCGCCGGTCTTGGCTACGAAATCGACATTCCCTACACCACCTTCTTTCATCTGCCCGAAACGGGCGATGAAGTTACCCTTCACACCCATTTTGCCGTCCGGGAAGATGCCCAGAGTCTCTACGGCTTTGCCTCTCGGCTGGACCGGAACCTGTTTCGCCTGTTGATCAAGGTTAATGGTGTGGGGCCAAAACTGGCGGTGGGCATTCTTTCCGGCCTTGATGCCCGGCAGTTTATCCGCTGCGTGGAAAACCGGGACTCCGCCTCGCTGGTCAAGCTGCCTGGGGTTGGCAAGAAGACGGCTGAGCGGCTTCTTGTTGAAATGACCGACCGGATAGGGCAACTTGAAGGGCAATTCGTGCCAACGTCGCCTGATACGACAGGATTGGGGCAGGTGGCCGGACATGCGGCGTCTGCCGGGCCGGGGGCGACAGAGGAGGCGGAAGCCGCGCTGATTGCGCTGGGGTACAAGCCCCAGGAAGCGGCCAAGGCCATCAGCAAGGTGGCAGAGGAGGGCATGACCAGCGAGACCCTGATCCGGCTGGCCCTTCGCAACATGATACCGGCCTGATCACCGACACCTGTCGCGAACCTGTAGAGAGCGTAACGTGACACCCTCAAAGCCCTTTGTACAATTGGGGCAGCCTGGAACCGCGGGCGAAGGTGAGGCACGATGTTGATTCCCACACTATGGGTGATGCCATGATCGAATCCGACCGGTTGATTTCGGCCCGGGCCGGTGAATACGAAGAAGTGCATGACAGGGCGATTCGCCCGGCCTTACTGGCCGAATACGTTGGCCAGCCGACGGTCCGTGAGCAGATGGATATTTTTATTTCAGCTGCCCGTGGGCGCCAGGAAGCTCTGGACCATGTGCTGATCTTCGGCCCACCCGGTCTTGGTAAAACCACCCTCGCCAATATCATTGCCAACGAGATGGGTGTGTCCATCAAGACAACCTCGGGCCCGGTTCTGGAGAAGGCCGGGGATCTGGCGGCGATGCTGACCAACCTTGAAGAAGGCGACGTTCTCTTTATTGACGAGATCCACCGCCTCAGCGCTGCTGTGGAAGAAGTGCTGTATCCGGCCATGGAAGATTACCAGTTGGACATCATGATCGGTGAAGGCCCGGCCGCCCGTTCAATCAAGCTGGATCTGCCGCCGTTTACCCTGGTAGGGGCCACCACCCGTGCCGGTTTGCTGACATCGCCATTGCGGGACCGCTTCGGCATTGTTCAGCGCCTGGAGTTCTACAACACTGAAGATCTCACCAGTATTATTATCCGATCCGCCCGCCTGTCTTCTGTTTCTATCGATGAAGCCGGTGCGTTCGAGATTGCACGCCGGTCACGGGGCACCCCGCGGATCGCCAACCGTCTGTTGCGCCGGGTCCGTGATTTTGCCGAAGTCCGCTTCGATGGTCGTATCACCTCTGACATCGCCGATCAGGCCCTGAACATGCTGAAAGTGGACAGTCAGGGCTTCGACCATATGGACCGCCGGCTGTTGCTGGCGATGATTGAAAAGTTTGATGGTGGCCCTGTGGGCGTGGAGAGCCTTGCCGCCGCCATCAGTGAGGAGCGGGGCACAATCGAGGATGTGCTCGAACCCTTCCTGATCCAGCAGGGCTACATGCTGCGTACGCCGAGGGGCCGCATGGTCACCTCCAACGCCTACCAGCATTTCGGGGTTGTCCCTCCGAAATCGGGCAGGGAGGGCGATCTTTTTGGTTGAACAGTCGGTAGAAGCGAGTTTTGAATTGCCGGTCCGGGTCTATATCGAAGACACGGACGCGGGAGGCATCGTATTCCATGCCAAATATCTTCATTACATGGAGCGGGCCCGGACCGAGTGGGTGCGCAGTTGTGGCGTCGGTTTGAGAGCGGGTCTTGCCGAAAATATCAGCTATGTCGTGCAGAGGCTGTCCATCCACTACTCTGTAGCGGCGAAGCTCGACGACGAACTGCTGGTAACTGCTGAGCCAGTGGCTTTCGGCCGGGTGTGGATGGACTTCAGGCAGAGAGTCAGTCGCGCGGCAGACAGGAAACTGCTCTGTGACGGTGAAGTGCGGGTTGCCTGTGTCTCTCTGGACACCGGCCGGCCCCGTCGCCTGCCGGACAATATGCAGGAACTGCTGGCCAGAAATGTCCAGCCTCCTGAAACAACTAACAGAATGAGTCAGGAGTAAGAGGTGGATTCAGAACTTTCAGTCTGGTACCTGATTGCAAACGCAGGTGTATTGGTGCAGTTGGTCATGCTTTTGCTGGCCCTGGCATCAATTATGTCCTGGGCGCTTATTTTTCAGCGCCTTCAGGTGTTCCGACAAGCCAAGCGGGCGCAGCTGGCATTTGAGGAGCGTTTCTGGTCTGGTATGGATCTCGGCCAGTTGTACCGGGAAGTGAATGCTGAACCGACACCGTTTTCCGGTATGGAATCGCTGTTTCGAGCCGGCTTCAAGGAATTTTCCCGGCTGCGCCAGCAAAGCCGCGATGCCGATGCCGTGATGGAAGGCACTCAGCGGGCAATGCGTGTTGCCTTCTCCCGCGAGCAGGAGCGCCTGGAGGCCCATCTTCCGTTTCTGGCAACGGTCGGCTCGACAAGCCCCTATGTGGGTCTGTTCGGGACCGTGTGGGGCATCATGAATTCATTTCGCGGCCTGGCCCAGGTGCAGCAGGCGACTCTGGCAACCGTTGCCCCGGGTATTTCCGAAGCCCTGATTGCAACCGCTATGGGTCTGTTTGCGGCAATTCCGGCGGTTATCGCCTACAACCGCTTCTCCGCCATGTCCGATGCGTTGCTGAAGAATTATGAAACCTTTGCTGATGAGTTCTCCAGTATTCTTCATCGCCGCGTTCACCAGACTGAAAAGAGCGCCGCGTGATGGCTACACCTTTTGAGGGTAGGAGTCGGGGCAGGAGCGAAAGTTTATGAAAGGCATGGGAATGATGCCGGAACAACGGCGAAAGCCAATGTCGGAAATCAATGTGGTTCCGTACATTGACGTGATGCTGGTGCTGCTGATTATTTTTATGGTTACCGCGCCGATGCTGACTCAGGGCGTCAAGGTGGACCTGCCACAGACCACCGCTGATCCGATTCAGGCGGATAAAGACGTCGAGTCGGTAATCGTTTCAGTGGACGCTAACGGTGCCTACTACGTGGAAGTGGGCGATAAGGGCAGCGATCCGATGTCGCTGGCCGAAGTCCGGGAGCAGATCGCCAAAATTCTGTCTCAGCGCTCCTCCAGTGAAATTCTGGTCCGTGGCGATGAATACGTTGAATATGGCACGGTTGTCCGTCTGATGGCGGAATTGCAGGGTGCCGGTGCCAGCAGTATTGGCCTGATCACTGAATCACCCCGGGACGACAAGTGACACCGGTGCGGGCAGGAGTGTTGTGAGAGATAACCAGCGCGAAGTAACCACAACCGGAGTGCCGCCCTGGAAGTCGCCAGTGGTGCTTTCGGTAACGCTTCATGTGCTGATCGTCGGTATTGCACTGACAGGCTGGTCCTGGAGCTCGCCGGAACACGAACCGCCGCCCAGAAGTATCTCGGCACGCCTGATCACGCAGCAGGAACCAGAGCCAAGCCCGGTCGTGGATCCGGTAGATCAGCAAAAACGTGACGAAGAACGCAGGGCCGAGGAACAGCGCAAGCAGGCAGAGGCCGAGAAGCGACGCCAGGAAGAAAAGGCACGGCGGGTTGCCGAGCAGAAGCAGCGCGAAGAGGAGAAGCGGCTCCAGCAACACCAGCAACAGAAGGAGCGTGAGCAACAGGAAGCCGAGGCGAGGGAACGGGAGGCCCGGAAAGCCCGTGAAGAGGAAGCCGCCCGTCAAAAAGCCGAGGCTGAGGCGAAAGAGCGCGAACGCCAGAAAGCTGAGGAAGAAAAGCGGCGGCAGGAAGAGGCCAGAAAGAAGGCTGAGGAACAGAAGCGCCGGCAGGAAGAACAGCGCAAGCGTGAAGACGCGGAGCGCAAGCGCCAGGAAGAGTTGGCGCGCCAGGAGGCTGAACGTAAGCGCCTTGAGGCGGAACGGAAGCTCCGGGAGCAGCAGTTGGAAGCTCAGGCAGATGAAGCCCGGCGAGCTCGCGAGGCGGAGGCTCGCCGCCAGCAAGAGGCGGCAGCAGCAAAGGCCAGAGAAGCGCAAATGCTGTCCGAGAGTGAAAAGTATCAGGCTCTGATACGGGAAAGGCTCAGTCAGGCCTGGTATCCGCCGTCGTCGGCCACGGAGGAGATGACAGCGCGGTTGCAGATCACGCTGCTGCCCACGGGTGAACTTGCCAGTGTGAAACTGGTCAGCAGCAGTGGCAATACCGCTTTCGACAATTCAGCTCTGGGCGCTGTACGCTCCCTGAGTCGTTACCCAATACCCAACGAGCGTGATACGTTTGAACGGTATTTCCGGCAGTTTACGATTGAGTTCAACCCACGCAGGTTGAGATAAGGATACGGATAACACCATGACACAGGGGATTTGGTACAACCCGTCAAAGACAATTCTGGCAGCAATCGCTCTGGTATTCGTAGCTGTTTCAGGCGTGCGGGCAGAACTGCTAATCCGGATAACCGAGGGTGCAGATTCCGCCATACCTGTCGCTGTGGTTCCATTCGCCGAGTCCGGTCAGATGCCCGCCGGAGACAAGGTCAGCAGTATTGTTCAGGCGGACCTCACCATGACAGGCGAATTTCGCGCCCTGTCACCGGAAAAGATGCTGAGTCTGCCATCCAGGCGGGAAGAAGTGTATTTCCGGGACTGGCGTTTGCTAGGCCAGCGTTACGTGCTTGTTGGCGGGCTCAGCCGCAGTGGCGACCGGGTTCAGGCCCGCTACGAGCTCTTCGACGTAAACCGCGAGGAGCGGATTCTCGGAGAAACGGCGGCGGCGCCCGCCTCCAACATGCGCTCCCTGGCCCACCACATCAGCGACAAGGTCTACGAAGCGATTACCGGCGTGCCCGGGGTATTCTCGACCCAGCTTGCCTTTGTGACTCTGGATGCCGCCGGTGGCAAGCCGCGCTACCGTTTGCAGGTAAGCGATGTGGATGGCAAGCGGGCCCGCATCCGGCTGGAAAGTCAGGAGCCAATCCTCTCGCCGGCCTGGTCGCCGGATGGTAAAAAGCTGGCTTATGTCTCCTTTGAAACCGGAAAGCCGGTGATATTCGTGCATGAACTTGCCTCTGGCAAGCGTACCAAGGTTGCGGATTTTCCGGGCCTTAACTCGGCGCCCGCCTGGTCTGATGATGGCAGGTCGCTGCTGATGACGCTTTCCAGGGACGGTAATGCGGAGATTTACCGCATGAATCTGGAGACCCGTCAGCTGACCAAGCTGACCAACCATTGGGCGATCGATACCGAAGCGAACTGGGACGCCAGTGGCAAAGGAATTTTCTTTACCTCCGACCGTTCGGGGGGCCCCCAGATCTATCATATGGAAACACCCGGTGCCGAACTCCGGCGCATTACCTTTGGTAGTCGTTACAACGCCCGCCCGCGGGCCGATAGCAACGGAGAATTTGTCTATTACGTACATCAGCGTGACAGCGCGTTTCACATTGCCCGTACAGACCTTGAGACCGGGGAGGAAACCATCCTCACCCGGACAGAGTCTGACGAATCTCCAAGTGTTGCCCCTAATGGCAGGATGCTGATCTATGCAACCGACCAGAATGGCACCAGCGTGCTTACCGTCATATCGTCGGATGGCGGGGCTGCATACAGTCTTCCGGGCTCTGAGGGGGAGGTTCGGGACCCGGCCTGGGGGCCTCTGGTTCGCTGATTGCCATAGCCCGACCGGCTTCGGTAATTGTTCAAGAAATAACGTCAATCAACTGAAAGGAAAAGATTATGAAGTTTTCAGCTCAATCCAAGGCATTTGCACTTTTACTCTCCGTAGGCCTGGTTGCAGGCTGTAGTTCGACCGGCGGAACCGCGGAAGACGGCGAGTACGGCTCAGACGTCGGGGCTGTGGATCAGGAAGGCGGTTCTACCGTGTACGGCGGTGATGATCAGCGTGGCGTTTCCTCCTCTGCAATGACAGAAAAAGAGCGTATGGCCGCCCGTGAGCAGGCCGAGCAGGCAGCGCTGCGTGATATTACCGTGTTTTATTTTGATTTCGATACTGCGGAAATCAAGCCCGAAGCCCGTGACGTCCTGGTGGCCCATGCCCGCTACCTGGCCAACAATCCGGGCCGGAATGTTCGTCTGGAAGGCCACGCTGACGAGCGCGGCACCAAGGAGTACAACCTGGCCCTCGGTGAGCGCCGTGCCAACGCAGTTCAGCGCTTCCTGATTGTGAATGGTGCTTCACGGGGACAGATTGAAACCGTAAGCTATGGCGAAGAGAAGCCGGCAGTGATGGGTTCCAGTGAAAGTGCGTGGGCCCAGAACCGTCGTGTGGAACTCGTATTTGAGTAATCACACAGGAAGGACCATGAGACAAACACTCATGGCGACAGTGTTGCTCCCGCTTGCCTTCGGGCAGGCGGGGGCAGCCCTGGCGCAATCAGCTCAGAACGCTCAGCGTAGCGCCAACAACAGCCAGGCCACGGCTGAGCTGTTCTACATGATCCAGCAGCTTCAGGGCGAAGTCAGGCGCCTCCAGGGTGAAGTGGAGGAGCAAAGGCATCTGATTAACCGCCTGCAGGAACAGGGGCGCGACCGGTATATTGACCTGGATCAGCGTATCCTGGACCTGTCTGAGAAGTTGGCTTCGCAACCGGCTCCTGAGCCCTCAGCAGGCCCGAATCCGGCCACTTCCGGTTCGGCCCCGGCAGTCAGGGAGTATCGCCAGCCCGGTGCCGAAGAGCGCAAGGCCTACGAACAGATTCAGGATCTTATCCGCAACCAGAAGAAATATGATGAGGCCATCAGCCGGATTTACGAGTTTATCGATAAGTATCCGGAAGGCGACCTTACCGTAAACGCCTATTACTGGCTGGGTGAGGTTTATCTGGTCAAGCCGCAGCTGGAACAGGCGAAGCAGGCATTCACCATTGTTGCCACCCGTTTTGCCGATCACCGGAAAGCGCCGGATGCGCTTTACAAGCTCGGCGTGACTCATGATCGCCTGGGTGAAAAGGCTGAAGCGCAGCGCCGTATGAAAATGGTGATTGAGGATTACCCCGCCAGTAGTGCTGCAGACCTGGCAAGGAAGTATCTGGCGTCAGGAAACATCTGAGCTCTCCGTACGGGAAAAATGTTGAGAAACCTGAAAAAAAGGGGTTGATCAGCGGCCAAAAATCATTACTATATGCGCCTCGTTTGGGTCGTTAGCTCAGTTGGTAGAGCAGTTGGCTTTTAACCAATTGGTCGAAGGTTCGAATCCTTCACGACCCACCAATTACGAAATACCGGATGGGCTGAATCGTTCGGTATGGATTGAGGCCACAGGCTTTGATCAACAGTCATGGGTCGTTAGCTCAGTTGGTAGAGCAGTTGGCTTTTAACCAATTGGTCGAAGGTTCGAATCCTTCACGACCCACCAAATAACAGAAGCCTCCGGGTTTTTGTGAAAAAAGAGCCTTAGGGCTCTTTTTTTTTGCGTATACGATCTTACCTAGGTAATACTCCCCCCTGAAAATGCAACACAGAGATGCCGTAATGACACACGCTGAAGACCGTATCCTTGTCCAGGAACATCTGGCCCATGCCGCCGAGCCGAAGCCGCTCAGCGCCAGCGAAAAGGCTGACCTGGAAGCCCGTATCAAGTCCGCCCTGAAAACTGAGGATGCGGTGCTTGTGGCGCATTACTACACGGATCCGGACATTCAACGCCTTGCCGAAGAGACCGGCGGCTGTGTCGCCGATTCCCTGGAAATGGCCCGGTTTGGTAATCAGCATCCGGCGTCGACGGTGGTGGTGGCCGGTGTTCGCTTCATGGGGGAGACCGCCAAGATCCTGAATCCGGAGAAGCGGGTGCTGATGCCTACGCTTGAGGCGACCTGCTCCCTGGACGTCGGTTGTCCGGAAGACGAGTTCTCGGAGTTCTGTGACCAGCATCCGGATCGTACCGTAGTGGTTTATGCCAACACATCTGCTGCAGTCAAGGCGAGGGCAGACTGGGTAGTTACCTCAAGCTGTGCCCAGGCCATTGTCGAAGATCTTGACGCCCGCGGCGAGAAAATTCTCTGGGCGCCGGACAAACACCTGGGACATTACGTTCAGAAGACGACCGGTGCCGACATGTTGCTCTGGGATGGTTCCTGTATTGTCCATGAGGAATTCAAATACCGTGGCCTGGAAGATCTCAAGGCGCTCTACCCTGATGCCGCCGTGCTGGTGCACCCGGAGTCTCCGGATGCGGTCGTGGAAATGGCCGACGTGGTGGGTTCAACGTCCCAGTTGATACATGCGGTCCAGACGCTGCCAAATGAGAAGTTCATTGTTGCCACTGACAATGGCATCTTTTACAAGATGCAGCAACTGGCACCGAACAAGACGCTGATTGAAGCACCAACGGCCGGTAATGGCGCTACCTGTCGCAGCTGCGCCCATTGTCCGTGGATGGCGATGAACGGTCTGGAAAACCTGTTGCACGTACTGGAGCAGGGTGATCAGGAAGTTCATGTGGACCCGGCCCTGCGGGAGCGGGCGCTAAGGCCGCTGCAGCGTATGCTCGATTTTACCGCAAATACGAACCTGAAAGCCGCAGGCAACGCCTGATCAGTTGTTGAAGTGGGCGTTCAGGTGGCTGGTAATTTCTGCCAGCCGTTCGGTCACGACCTGCCTCTGGGGCGCGCCTGCGGGAAGTTTCTCCTGTGCCTGCCTCAATTGTCGCTGTGCGGCTTCCAGATCTCCCATGAGAACGTCGTATTCCGCGCGGGCCCGGTGCACGCCCACGATGTTCCGTGCCATACCCTCGGCCTCGGCGAGCTTCAGCCAGAGCTGCTCCTGGCTCGGCAGCTTGCGGGTCAGTTGCCTGAGGTATTCCGCAGCGGCGGTGCCATTGCCGTCGGCAATTTCCGTTTTGGCCAGGGTGTAGGTAATCGGATAGTTGCCCGGATTTCTTGCCAACGCCCCCATGAGGATCGCCCTGGCGTCGTCTGGCCGGTTCTGGGCAAGCCGCACTTCCGCCAGTGACACCTGGAAGGTGATCCTCCCGGGATTCCCTGCCAGCAGATCGTTCAGGATGTCAGTGGCTTTTTCATACTGCCTGTCTTCCGTGTACGCGACCGCGAGGCCATACCGGATGGCGTCGTTTCGCTGCGCATCCGGCCGTTTCAGGTAGGCTTCGAAGGTTGCGACGGCCACATCCGGAGAGGGGGCGTAACGAACCTGCAGGCGACTGCGCATCAGATGGTATTCCTGCCCGTCCCGGATATCTTTATCGGGGTACTGTTCGGCACGGTTTCGGGTGTCTGCGACCCGGCTCTGGGTCAGGGGGTGCGTGGACAGGTACTCGGGCGGCCGGTTTCCCTGCATCCGGTTCTGACGCATCATGATTTCAAACATCTCCGGCATGCCGCGAGGATCCATCCCGGCGGTGGCCAGGATGTCGAGGCCAACCCGGTCCGCTTCCTGCTCGTTGGCCCGACTGTAGGCAAGCATGTTCTGGACCGCCAGGGCCTGGGTTCCGGCAATAGCGGCAATCCCGATATCGGACTGGGTGACTGCTGACAGTACGATTCCTGCAATCATCCCCGCAATGGTCAGGGGCGCACTGGTTTCCTGCTGTTGCATGCGGCGGGCGAAATGCCGCTGGCTGAGGTGCGCAAGTTCATGGGCCAGTACCGATGCAAACTGCTGCTCGGTTGCGGCGTTGAGGAAAAGGCCTCCGTTCACCCCGACGATACCGCCTGGCACGGCAAAGGCATTAATGGCCGGGCTGTCGATCAGCGCCAGCGTAAGATCGCGGTTCTGAAGCGGGGCGGAAGGTACCAGCCGGTATGTAATGGCACCCAGGTAGTCGTAAACCAGAGGATCCGCGATGCGTGGTGTCGAGCGACGAATGGAGATCATCACCTGCTGGCCGATATCCGATTCCTGCTGGCCCGCGATCAGACCGCCACCGTTGCCACCAATACTGGGGAGTCTGCTTTCCTGGGCGTGGACTGGCCGGGAGATGATCAGCAGTGTGAGGGTAAGCAGCGCGGCGCTTCCGAACGTCAGGAATGCCTGATAGCGGGATTGGTTTAGAATCATGTAGTGCCGGTTGCCTTTGGTCTGAATCGCCGGTTTGACAGCGGGTTACGATAAAAAGTTCTGATCCCCTCCTTGAAGAGGATTGTGATGCAATACATTATCACTGTCGGCATAATGCCTGCTTGTTAAATCCGCTTATAGTGACTGTGATGGTGCCTCGTTTGTATGGTTGACCGATCCCTCGATGCCTCCGGGCTGCATTGCCCGATGCCGCTGCTGAAAACCAAACTGGAACTGAACACCATGGCGCCCGGCGAGGAGCTGGAAGTTATCGCTACCGACGCCGGTTCTGCCCGGGACATCCCGGCGTTTTTGAAGCTTTCCCCGCATACACTGATGAGCAGCTCTGAAACCGCCGGGCAATACCGGTTTGTGATAAAGTGCGGCGGCTAATATTTCGGAGTTGTCAATGATCAGGACATTACGCGGTCTCGCGCATAAATATTTCTCGGATGAAGAAGCAGTTATCCTGTTCCTGATTCTGGTAACAGGAACGGTCTTTGTTATCTGGTTTGGTGCCATGCTGGCCCCGGCCATCGCTTCGCTCATCATCGCCTTTATTCTGCAGGGGCTGGTCACCAAGCTCAACAGGCTCGGCATTCCCGAGACGGTCTCCATCCTCGGTGTGTTCCTGGTGTTCCTTGGCGTGCTTGTGGGCTTTCTGTTCGGCTTGCTGCCGCTGATCTGGGCTCAGCTCAGCGCCCTGGCCGGGGAGGCACCACGGATTATCCGCGAGCTGCAGTCCTACCTTGAGCTGTTGCCGGAGCAGTACCCACACCTTATTTCATCAGAGGCTGTCGGTACGGTTTACCAGCAGGTCAGCACCGAAGTGGGTCAGTTCACTCAATGGCTGGTGTCCTTTTCACTGTCCAGTATTCCGGATCTGGTGGCGCTGCTGATCTACATGGTACTGGTGCCCATCCTGGTGTTTTTCTTCCTGAAAGACCGGGAGGTCCTGCTTGGCTCCATTGCCAAACTGCTTCCGCCTCAGCGCCCGATGATGCTGACGATCTGGCATGAGGTAAACCTGCAGTGCGCCAATTATGTTCGCGGCAAGGCGCTGGAAATTCTCATAGTCGGCGGGGCAACCTACATTGCCTTCAAGCTGCTCGGCATGCCCTATGCCGCGCTGCTGTCTCTGCTGGTTGGCTTGAGCGTGGTGATTCCCTACATCGGGGCCGCGGTGGTGACAATTCCCGTGGCGGTAATCGCGCTGTTTGCCTTCGGCTGGGGCAGCCAGTTTATCTGGCTGATGGCCATTTACGGTATTATCCAGGCCCTGGACGGCAATGTGCTGGTTCCGGTGCTGTTCTCGGAAGTGAACAACCTGCATCCGGTCGCCATCATCGTGGCGGTGCTCTTTTTCGGGGGCATCTGGGGCCTGTGGGGTGTCTTCTTTGCCATTCCGCTCGCCACCATGCTCAAGGCTGTGTTTTCCGCCTGGCCGGTGAAAGACTCCCTTCCTCCGTCGGATAGCGAAAAGGTCTGAATGGCGTTCAAAGCCCCTTCACAGCCTCCAGCACTTCATCCGCGTGGCCCTTTACCTTGACGCCACGCCATTGGGCTCTCAGCACACCCTCCTGATCGATCAGGAAGGTGCTGCGGTCGATCCCCATGTATTCCTTGCCATACAGCTTTTTGAGTTTGATGACATCAAAGAGCTTGCACAATGCTTCGTCCTTGTCGGAAATCAGGTGGAAAGGAAACTCGTGTTTTGCCCTGAAATTCTCGTGTGCTTTCAGCCCATCCCGCGACACCCCCAGGATCTCGGTGTCCAGTTCCTCAAACTGTTTCATCCGGTCCCGGAAGTCCTGGCCTTCAGTGGTACAGCCGGGCGTGTTGTCCTTCGGATAAAAATAAATAACGACATTCCGCCCTTTGAGATCGTCCAGGCGAATGGTCTGGTCGCCCGTGGCCGCTGCTTCAAAATCCGGAACAGGTTTGTTTAACTCGACGGATGGCATGACATCTCCTTTAATTCCCTTGTGTCAGTTCGTGCCCAACATTACCATATCGGTTTTATTCGGACGGAGCTTTTATGATTACGGGTAGCCTTGTCGCACTGGTCACGCCCATGCATCCAGACGGTGAAATTCACTGGGAGGATCTGGACAAGCTGGTAGACTTTCATATTGAAAACGGCACGCACGGTATTGTAGCTGTCGGTACCACCGGTGAGTCCGCAACGCTTGACCCGGAAGAGCATTGCCGGGTTATCGGCCACATCATCAAACGTGTGAACGGCCGGATTCCGGTTATCGCGGGTACCGGTGGTAACAGCACCCGTGAAGCCATTGAGCTGACCACCGAAGCCCATAAGCTGGGTGCTGATGCCTGCCTGCTGGTGGTGCCATACTACAACAAGCCGACCCAGGAAGGCCTGTACCGGCACTTCAAGGCGATTGCCGAAGCCGTCCCGGGCATGAGCCAGATGCTCTACAACGTGCCGGGCCGGACCGCCTGTGACATGCTGAATGAGACCGTACTGCGGCTGGCGGATATCCCGAATATTGTCGGCATCAAAGATGCCACCGGTAACATCCCTCGCGGTGCCGAACTGATCGAAGCTCTGGACGGGCGTCTTGCGGTCTACTCCGGCGACGACGCCACAGCAGCGGAACTGATGCTTGCCGGCGCCAAAGGCAACGTCTCCGTTACCGCTAACGTTGCTCCGAAGGGTATGTCGCAGCTGTGCGAGGCGGCGATTACCGGCAATCGTGAGGAAACAGAGCGGCTCAACGAGTTGCTGATGCCGCTCAACCGGAAGCTGTTCCTGGAGGCCAACCCGATTCCCGTAAAATGGGCACTGCATCGAATGGAAATGATCGGGGAAGGCATTCGCCTGCCGCTGACACCGCTCAGTGAAAAGTTCCACAGCGAAGTGGAAGATGCTCTCAAGGCCTCAGGTGTACTCTGAGTTTGCTGAAATCGTCCACGACCTGGAGTAACCTGATGCAGGTTCTACAAGGAACCGGTAATACCTTCATGCTTAAACCCGTTGTTGTATTGTCCGGACTGTTGCTTGTAGCAACAGTTTCCGGATGCAGTATGGTTAAAGACCGATCCGAGCGTTATGTAAACGCGAAGGAAGGGCAACCGTTGGAACTCCCGGAAACGGCCGATGGTTCCCGCTTCAGCCAGACCATGCCAATCCGTGACGTCAGATCGGCCGACGCCAGCAAAATGTATCCATCCGCCATTCCCCGGCCACCGGATATGACCTCCGATATCCTCGATGAGAATTATGTTATCGAAGAGCTTGATGGCAGGGCCTGGCTGCTGGTGAACGATGTGCCCGGAAGGATCTG
Source organism: Marinobacter sp. B-21 (assembly GCF_056857895.1). Lineage (NCBI taxonomy): Bacteria > Pseudomonadati > Pseudomonadota > Gammaproteobacteria > Pseudomonadales > Marinobacteraceae > Marinobacter > Marinobacter sp. B-21. The sequence goes on along the minus strand of NZ_JBSXNZ010000088.1, from coordinate 18,494 downwards.
GCCGGCGGTGAACACCTATCTGGCAGAACGCGGTCTTGGCGTTGGCTTCGACAGTCCGCAACTGGGGATTCTGCAGAGTGAACTGGCCAACTTCAGCAAGCGTGCCCGTGAGTTGGTGGAATTGTCTGACGATCCCTCGGCCGGTGAGCAGAAAGTGGTCCTTCAGGTCCGCATAACACCCGGCGTTCGGCGCAAAACCACGGAAGTTCAGGTGCGCAAGCTGGAAGTTGCCGATCAGCCGGACGAGCTGATTCCCTGGACCGGCGTATCCGCCCCCCCGGAGCAGGTTCTGGCCTTGCAGAAACGCCTGCTGGCGGACATGGGTGAATTTCTCAGGGCCCGGGAAGAGAGCAAATCCTTTTCCCGTGCCGCAGCAGGAATGGTGAGGGATCCTGTTGTCCGCCTGATCTCGGAGAATGATGAGGCCGTTGCTATCCGCGTCGAGCTGGACTACGGTCGCTCCTGGGCGGAAGTCAGCCGCGCGCTTACGGATTCCGGTATCCCCATTGTAGACCTGAATCGCAGCGAAGGGTGGTTCCAGGTTGATTTCCGTACCGAAGACGAGCGCAGTCCGGGCTGGTTCAGCTGGTTCCGTGATAAGGAAGCACCCCGTCATAGCCACACGGTGAACCTGAGCCAGCGTGATGATGCAATTGTCATCTCCGCCGAGCGCCTGCCGGATTACACTGGTAGCCGGTCAGCGTCGGATTTGCTCACGCAACTGTTCGATTACCTATACTGATTCAGAAAACGGCCGCCTGATGCGGCCGCTTTCCGGAGAACCTCTGATGGAAAAACGCGAAGAACTCTATGCCGGCAAGGCAAAATCCGTCTATCGGACGGACGATCCCGAACGCTTTGTGCTGGTATTCCGTGACGACACTTCCGCCTTTGACGGCGAGAAAAAGGAACAGCTGAACCGAAAGGGCATGGTGAACAACAGGTTCAATGCGTTCATCATGGAAAAACTGGAAGCAGCGGGTGTGCCTACCCATTTCGAAGGGTTGCTGTCTTCCACCGAATCCCTGGTAAAAAAACTGGACATGATTCCGGTTGAGTGTGTGGTTCGCAACATTTCCGCCGGAAGTCTTTGCCGGCGCCTGGGTGTGGAAGAGGGCCGGGAGCTGAATCCGCCCACCTACGAGCTGTTTCTCAAGAACGATGCGCTCCACGACCCGATGGTCAACGAGTCTCTGGCGGTCAGCTTTGGCTGGGCAACCGCCGATGAGCTGGCCCGGATGAAAGAACTTACCCAAAGGGTTAACGATGTTCTGAAGTCTCTGTTCGAGCAGGGCGGCATGTTACTGGTTGACTACAAGCTCGAGTTTGGACGCAGCAACGGGCAAATTGTTCTGGGTGATGAGTTCAGCCCTGACGGCTGCCGCATCTGGGACAGGGAAACCCGCAAGAAAATGGACAAGGATCGCTTCCGCCAGGGCCTAGGTGACGTTATAGAAACTTATGAGGAAGTCGGACACCGTCTGGGAATCCAGTTCGACTGATTGAAACCGAAATCAATTTTAAGGATGTGTCATGCGTAAACTGATGCTTGCTGTGGGCGGTTCGCTGGTCCTGGTGGCCCCTCTGTCCCAGGCGGACGTGGTTGGTCTGGGGGCCAGTGTAAGTTACTGGGATTCGGATCTGTCTGGTAAGGCTGCGACGAACAACGACGTGGTCGATGTCGAAAACGACCTGAACCTGGACGGCGATTCCACTGCCAACGCCTCGCTGTACCTGGAGCATCCGGTTCCGGTATTGCCGAATATCCGGTTAAACTACACACAGGTTAAACAGAGTGGTCGAGGCGATGTAGGCCTCGCTGGCTTCGATGGCGTTACTGGTGAGGTTCAGTCCGACCTGGATCTGGAACAGCTGGATCTGACCCTGTATTACGAAGTGCTGGATAACTGGGTCAACCTGGATCTTGGCCTCACCGCGAGGGATCTTTCCGGTGAGCTTGTCGTTCGGGACGTTGACGGCAACTTTAATCCCAGCGAAACCAAAGTTGATGCCGTTATCCCCATGGGCTATCTCGCTGCCCGCTTCGATCTGCCGTTCACCGGCGTATCGGTGGGCGCGGAAGGCAACTTCATCAGCTATAACGGCGATTCGCTCCTTGATTTCAACGCCTACGGCCAGTATGAAATGGCAGTTCTGCGGTTCCGGGCCGGCTATCGCCAGATGTCCATCGATTACGAAGATGGCAACGACCGGCTGGATGTGGAAATTGGCGGGCCGTTTGTGAGTGCGGGCGTTTCATTCTGACACCGCCGTTTGGTTCAAAGGCCGGCATTTCGTTCAAAGGAGAGACACTTGAAGATTCTCGTAACCGGTACTGCGGGCTTTATTGGATCACACCTGGCTCACCGGCTGCTGGACAGGGGTGATGAGGTCATTGGCGTTGATAACGTCAATGATTATTACGATGTGAACCTGAAGGAAGCTCGCCTGGAACGGCTGACCAGCAAAGCGGGCTTTACCGAAGTCCGCGAGGATGTGTCTGACCGGGCCACCATGGAAGCGCTCTTCGCCAGGCAAAAGCCGGAACGGGTAGTGCATCTGGCGGCGCAGGCCGGGGTACGTTACTCCATCGAGAATCCGAACGCCTATGTGGACGCCAATCTGGTTGGCTTCATGAACATCCTCGAGGGTTGCCGTCACAACGGTGTGAAACACCTGGTGTACGCCTCCAGCAGCTCCGTATACGGTGCCAACGAGACCATGCCCTTCTCGGTGCATGACAATGTGGACCACCCCCTGAGTCTCTACGCAGCCTCCAAGAAGGCCAACGAGCTCATGGCACACACCTACAGCCATCTGTACAACCTGCCGACCACCGGCCTTCGGTTCTTCACGGTCTACGGCCCCTGGGGCCGGCCGGATATGGCACTGTTCATCTTTACCAGGAAGATTCTGGCCGGTGAACCCATCGATGTCTTCAATCACGGCCACCACCGCCGGGATTTCACCTACATTGATGACATCGTGGAGGGCGTGATCCGCACCCTGGACCACGTAGCCGGGCCAAATCAGGGCTGGAGTGGCGAAACCCCTGATCCGGGCACGAGCAAAGCACCTTATCGCCTGTACAACATTGGCAGTAACAATCCGGTGGAGCTGTCTCGCTTTATCGAAATTATTGAACAGCGGATCGGGAAAAAAGCCGAGAAAAAGCTGTTGCCCCTTCAGCCCGGCGACGTGCCAGCCACCTACGCCAATGTTGATGACCTGATCGCAGATGTGGGCTACAAGCCATCGACCACGGTTGAAGAAGGTATTGCCAACTTTGTGGACTGGTATCGGGATTTTTACCGAGTCTGACTGTGCAGGTGATTGAAATATAAGTCTGGTTCCCACCACGCGTCATACATCAATCACGACTGCATGCTCGGCCCCATCATCCTGAAGTGCGATGCAGCTGGGTCCGTCGATGTCGGACGTTGATTCGGTGCGGCGTTGTACCGTGATGTGGTAGACGCTCTTGCCGAAGCGGTAGTCCAGGGTGTATCCCGGCCAGTGTGGCGGCAGGCATGGCGACACCCGCAGGTTATTGCCCACGCGCCGGATTCCGAGAATACCTTCGAGAATAAAACGGTAGAGCCAGCCGGCGGAGCCGGTGTACCAGGTCCAGCCACCGCGCCCGACATGGGGAGGCTCGCCGTAGATGTCGGCGGCCAGCACGTAGGGTTCCACCTGATAGTGCGCGATCCGCTCCGCGGAATCCCCGTGTCTGACCGGGTTCAGGCAGTCCAGCACAGCGCTGGCGCGCTCGGCATCGCCCAGGGCCGCGAATGCCAGCCCGACCCAACAGGCCGCATGGGTATATTGACCGCCATTTTCACGCACACCCGGTGGATAGGCGGCGATATAGCCGGGGTCAGGCTGGCCCTGACCCCGGCCGGTGAACGGTGGCGTAAACAGAAGCACCTGGCCCGGATCCGTCCTGACCAGTCGCTCCCAGACTGCTGTCATGGCGCTTCGGGTACGGTCGGGTTCGGCAACGCCGGATAAAACCGCCCAGGACTGGGGAATGGAATCAATCTCGCATGCCTTCTGCCCCGCGGAACCCATCGGAGTCTGGTCGTCGTAGTAAGCCCGCCGATACCAGTCTCCGTCCCAGGCCTGCTGATGAAGGGCGTCGGCCAGACCGGCTGCCCGGGCGCTGAGATTGTCCGCCGTGGCCTGGTCGCCCCGTCCAGTACAGACCTGCGCGAAGCGCTGAAGGGCCTGAATCAGGAACCAGCCCATCCAGACACTTTCGCCGCGCCCACCCAGGCCGACACGATTCATGCCGTCATTCCAGTCCCCGCCGCCAATCAGGGGCAGCCCATGGGGGCCCAGGCGGTTAGCACGCTCCAGTACCCGCAAGCAGTGGTCGTACAACGAACTGGTGGCCGTTGAAGATTCAAACTGCGCATACCGTTCCGCCTCGTTGTCGGCCAGCGGATCCCCCACAAGCCAGGGCACGGGTTCGTCCAGTAGCCCGGTGTCACCGGTGGTCTCCAGGTATTCGCTGACCACCAGGGGCAGCCAGACCAGGTCATCGGAAATCCGTGTGCGGACTCCCCGGGCGTGAGGTGGATGCCACCAATGCAGAACATCGCCTTCGGGGAATTGGCGGGCGGCGGCGGCAAGAATCTGGGCACGGCAGACATCCGGCCGGGCATGCAGCATGGCCATGGAGTCCTGCAGTTGATCGCGGAAACCGAACGCGCCGCTGGACTGGTAGAGGCCACTGCGACCGTGGATACGGCAGGCCAGGGTCTGGTAGAGCAGCCAACGATTGAAAATGAAAGCAACACCGTCGTCCGGGCAGGATAATGTCTGCGCGCCCAGTGCCTGCTCCCAGTATTGGTTGGTGGCTTCCCATGCGTTGGCGACGGCGTCAGGCTGCTGGTACTGGTTGAGCAGCGCCAGGGCGGCATCGAAACTGTTTTCGGCGCCAAGGAAGAAGGTCACAGTCTGCTCGCCGGATGCCAGCAGATCCACATGCACCTGAAGCGCGGCACAGGGGTCGCGTCCCGGTTCAACGCGGTTGGTCAAACCCACCCGCTTTAAAGCGGCCGGCTTCTCAAGACCGCGCTGGCGATCCAGGAATTCGCTGCGGTCGGTGGTGTAGCCGTGGACGGGAGTGTCGGTGGCGAGAAAGGCGATTTGCTCGGGCCAGTCGGGGTTATAGGGGTTGGCTGCGATCAGCGCGCGCTGCTCGGCAAGGAAAGCCGGCTGGATATACTGACTGGTATCTTCCCGGCGGGTGCCCAGAACCCATTCAGCGTAGTAAGTCAGCGTCAGGCGCCGCTGCCGGTCCGAGCGGTTGCGAAGGGTTACCTGGACGATCTTGAGTGAGTCGTCGGGCGGTACAAAGACGGTCATCCGACTCTCGATGTCATGGCGGATATGTTCAAAGCGGGTGTAACCGGCGCCATGGCTGACTCGGTAAGTGGACTCATGGGGCACCGGGTTGGAGGTCGGTGCCCACAAGGCGCCGGTCTCCTCATCCCGCAGGTAGAGGCATTCCCCCGGCTCATCCAGAGTAGGGTCGTTGCGCCAGGGCGTCAGACGGTTTTCGCCGCTGTTCTGGTACCAGCTGAAGCCGCCGCCGGATTCCGATAGGATCGAGCCGAAGGTCGGGTTGGCAAGCACGTTGATCCAGGGTGCTGGTGTCGGCGAGCGATGACTGACCGTGATTACGTATTCCCGGCCATCGGGCGTGAAGCCGCCATGGCCGTTATCGAAACGCAGAGGTGGCAGGGGCGGGAGTGACGGCGAGCTGATCGGTGGCAGGGCATTGAGCGGTCGTACCCGTAATCTTGGCAGAGGAGACTCACCGTGCTCCAGCGTACCGAGCGCTTGGGATAGCGACGCGGTCGTGGCATCCAGCACCACGTTTGCGGCGGTTTGTAACAGAACCACTTCTTCCTTGCCCAGCGCATCGGCAGTGAGTGGGTAAACGCCGCCACGGCTGCCGACAAAGGGCTCGGCATTGTGCTGGGCCAGCAACCGCCGGACGGTATCTTGCGTGGTGCCCTCGTAACCAGTGTCCCCGGTGTTCAGCAGGATCAGGTCAACCTTGAAGTTGCGTTTGCGCCAGAACGAGTGGATTTTCAGCAGCAGGTGGGCGGTTTCGAGATCCGCCTCACGACCGATGCGCACCAGCACAATGGGGAAATCGCCGGAGATGCCCACACCCCAAAGGTTGGCCTGCTGAAGTCGATTTGCCGCCAGTATCGGTACCGGCGCCCGAAGTTTCGGTTGGTTATACAGCAGCGCGGACGTTACGGCGGTCAGGGCACGGAATTCGTCGCTGCTGAGCTTGCTGCGCCAGAGCTCCCGGCTGGCCTGGGCCTGGCCCTCATCGAAGGTTCGCTGAACGCGCGGCCAGTAAGCAAATCGTGTGGCGGTAGCCAGCACATCGTCGCGGCTGTCTCCGACGATGCGCAGAAAGGCGAGCTGGATGGACGTTCCGGGTTCGATGTGGATGGTTTTCTGCAAGACGGCAACCGGATCGAGGGTGTATCCCAGCGAGCCGGAAAGAACCTCGCCTGTTTCCAGTGCCCGCGGATGAGCGATGGAACCGCCGCGACCGAGGAAGGCAGCCCGGTCCGTTTCCATGGCATCGGGTGTCAGAACACCAGACAGGCCCATGATGACCTCACCCACCACCGGTGCCTGGTCGTCCGGGTCCCTGGTGCGACGCTCAAACAGCAGCAGTGAACGGGCAGACACGTACTCTGAATGAACGAAAAGGTTGCCGAAGGCCGGATGCTGGCTATCGGCACGGGGGTCGGCCAACACAATTTCGGCGTAACTGGTGAATCTCAGGTGTCGCGACTGATCGCCGTGATTGGTGATCGTGACGCGTCGTAATTCAACGTCGTGCCAGGGTGACACCGTTATTTCGAGCGTTTGTATCAGGCTTTGGTCGTGGCGCTGGTACTCGGCGCAATGACTATGGAAACGCACATGCTCCCGGAGGCCCTGGCCTTTCGCCGGCGCTCGTGGAATAGACCAGATATCGCGGCTGCCGAGATCCTGAACATAGAGCCAGTTTCCCCATCGCTCAAGGGTGCTGTCCGGCCGCCAGCGGGTTATGGCGTCCGACTTCCAGTTGGTGCCACCGCCACCCCAGCTCGACGCCAGGACGTTCAGCCGGCCATTAGACAGCAGATGAACCCGTGGTGTCGGGCTGTCCAGGGGAATTTCCCAGGGCGTGATGGAAGGGGCTTCCTGAGTGCCTCTGACGCTGTCTTCTTCCTCGCTGTGGGTCGGGTATTCGATGTCTGCATCCAGATCGATCCGCTCCTGCAGAAAGAGTTCACAGGCCTCCACCCGCGGGTCCCGCGAAAATCGCGATATCGCGTGTTGCGGGCTCAGGGAAATACCCAGACTGATCAGCGACATGCCATGATGGTGGGCCATGTAGCTGCGCACGATGCTGTATGAGCTGCCCACATCCATCCGGCGTTCGGTGTAATCCAGCGCTTCGAAGAAGCCATAACGCCCCAGCATGCCCAGTTTCTCCAGGTGCCGGAGATTGTCGAAGGCGGCTTTTGGTCGCCAGAACAGGGCCAGAAAGGTTGCGTAGGGCGCGATGACCCAATCCTCGATTCCCTTGTTGCTTCGAAGCGACAGTTCCGGCACACCGAAAGCGTGGTAGGCGTAGTTCTGGGCACCGTCCAGCAGGTAGTAGCCCGATTCGGAGATGCCCCAGGGCAGGCCCCGGCTTGTGGCGTAGCGGATCTGGTGGTCAATGGCACCCCGGGCACTCAGACCGAGCAGTGTTGTTGCCGGCTCTCGCATCAGCAACTGGGGCATCAGGTACTCAAACATCGTACCGCTCCAGGACAGCAACAATGGCTGCCCTTGTTCACGGGTCAGCGGGCGCCCAAGGTGGACCCAGTGGTGGGCGGAAACATCGCCTTTGGCGATGGCCAGAAAACTGGCCAGACGGGCTTCCGAGGCAAGAAGATCGTAGGCGTTGTCGTCCAGTTTGCCCAGGTCCACGTTGTAGCCAATGCGGAACACTTTTTTTTCCCGGTCGTAGAGGAAGGCCATATCGGTATTATCGAACCAGCCCTCACAGGTATCGGCCAGCTGCTGGGCCGTCACAAGCAGGGAACTGGCGGCCTCGGCTGCTTGATTGATGTTGCCTGCAAGAGGTTGTAGCCAACGTTGCAGACTGGTGGTCAATGCTCCGTCCCGGCTGGGGGCCGTGAGCTGCTCAATCAAAGGCTGAAGCCGTGACTCCAGCGTGGTCAGCTCGTGGAAGGTCGGGGGTTGCAGGAGTGACTGCTCCAGTGACAGCCAGGCCCCATATTGCTCGGGCGTCAGTTCACCCTTGTCGATGGTTGGCCAGGTGTCCGGTGCCGACCACCAGGGCAGAAACTGATCACGGCTCTGAAACATGCGTTCGAGGTGATGGTGTGACCGCTCCAGCCAAAGCCCCATGTCGGCCAAAACCTCCGGTGGCAGCGATGGGGTTTCGAGCAAAACTTCCTGCACCGCCGGGTCCAGGCCCTTGACCAGACGGTTTGCCAGTGTCTCAATCAAACCGGGCCATTGCCGGGGCGCGAGGCGGACATCCATTACCCGTTTGCGAATATCCGCCAGCGCCCTGGCAAGGTGTCGCCTTGGGGCTGTTCCCGGGTGGTCCCGGAGCGAGTCCTCAAGCACGCCGATCGCATCGAGCAGCCCCTCAAACTGGTTAAAGCGCCAGACAGGATCGTCCTCAAGTCCCGTCAGCCCCTGCTTCAGCGCCAGCAAAGAACCGAGGAGGTTGCCGCTATCCACGGTCGACACATACGCTGGCGGCAGGGTTGTGAGGTGATGGGTGTCGCACCAGTTATGGATATGGCCCCGGAAGCTTGGCAAGTTTTCCATGGAACGCAGCGTGTTGCGTGAGCGGATGACCAGTTCTTGCGCATCCACATAACCCATGTCATAGGCGGTCAGGTTGCTGACCAGCAGCAAGCCGATGTTGGTGGGTGAGGTGCGGTGAGCGACCACACCCTTGGGCTCTTCCTGGAAGTGGTCAGGGGGTAGCCAATGATCTTCCGGTCCGACAAACCGTTCAAAAAAATACCACGTGCGGCGCGCCAGTCTTCTCAGGTGCGTTCGGTCTTCGGCACGGATTTTTTCCACTGGTGGCTTTCGGTCCCGGCGAGCCAGGAAGGCTATCTGTGGTGACACCAGCCAGAGCAGCAGAATGGGGATGGCGTAGATCAGCGTCATGGGCGTGCTGGCGGCCAGCAGCGGTGTGATGACCAGCGCGCTGACCGGCCCTGCCCACATGGCACGCCAATATTTCCATTGCGTGGACGTGCCGGTACGCCCGGCCTCCAAAGCTGCCGGTGCCCATTCCAGCAGGCGCCGGTGACTGACGCGGCTGCGGTACAAGGAGCGAATCACGGCATCCAGGGTGAGAGCGGCTTCCTGGGGCAGAAAGGCGACAACGAGCAGCCATCGCTTCAGATCCCCCTTCAGGTTCTGAATCTGTTGCGCTGCCCGCCGCCTGCGGACGGTGGCATGGGCCAGCCCAACAATGCCCGTCAGACTTGGAACCAGCAGGGTGAGCATGGCCAGAGCCGTCCAGTGAAGCGGTGAGCCGGGAAGCGCAAACCAGCCCAGTAGCAGCAGCAACAAAAGCCAGGGCGCCTGAAGACTGCGCAGCAGATTGTGAACCAGCTGCCACCGGTGTAACCCGGACAGTCGGTTGGGTCTGCGCTCTCCGGTTTCCGTGGGAACGGTTGGCCAAAGCCAGGGCACCAGCTGCCAGTCCCCGCGTATCCACCGATGCAGTCGCCGGCCGAAGGACAGGTATTCGGGTGGGTATTCCTCGTACATGACAATGTCGCTGACCAGTGCGGTGCGCCCGTGAATGCCTTCGAAAAGATCGTGGCTGAGTACCGTGCCTTCCGGTACCGCATTGCGCAGGCTGGCCTCGAACGCGGCTACGTGGTAGAGACCCTTGCCTGTGAAAATGCCTTCGCCAAACAGGTCCTGATAGGCATCCGAAACGGCCAGGGTGTAAAGGTCCAGGCCCCGGTCACCGGAAAAGATTCGGGTGAAAATATTTCGGGTAGCGGTCATGGGATTGATTTCAATACGGGGCTGCAGAATGCTGTAACCGGAGCGGATTACGCCGGTTTCTTCATCCCATACCGGCTGGTTCAGTGGATGGGCGATGGTGCCAACCAGGCGCCGCGCCCCGTCTACAGGCAGCAAGGTATCGGCGTCCAGGGTAATGACGTAACGCGCCTGTCGCAGCCACTTGACATCACCAGCCATGTCGGTGAAAGAGCCGCGCTCACCGGTCAGTATGTAGTGATTAAACTCCTTGAGCTTGCCGCGCTTACGCTCCCACTCCATCCAGATGGCGTCTTGCGGGTTGAGGCTTCGGGACCGGTGCATCCAGAAAAACGGGGCGTGGCCATCATCGTTGTAATGTTCGTTCAACGACGCGATGCCTGCTCGCAACCGGGCCAGCAGCCCCTTGTCCCGCGGTGTGGTTTCTTCGGCGGCGTCGAACAGGCCGGTGAGCAAGCCAAAACGCAGCTGGTTGTCGGGATTGGCAAGATAATGACGCTCAAGCTGGTCAATGGCGCCCTGAATGTCCTCTCTCCCGCCGATGAGCAGGGCCATGCATACGACCGCCTTGTGATCAGCATCAATGCCGTCGGTGAAGTCGAGCTTGGGCAGAACCCTTGCTGGCACGGTCAGAGTGGCTAGCCAGTTCACCAGAATCGATGCCAGCACCAACGCGGGTACCGCCACCACCAGGGTGACCGGTAGCGCCTGCCAAAGACCGCCCTGGATGAACGCGTAGGCAGTGGGGATGGCAAACAGTATAAGCGCTGTCAGTGACAAGCAGCCGAAATAGAGCGGTTGGCGATGACGAGCCAGCCAGCGCTTTAATTGGCCTACCCGGTCCGGACGGACATCGATCTGCCGCTCCAGTATCCGGTACCCTTCACCGAGCAGGAAGTAGCCGATGTGACCGGATGCGGGCGTGGATGCCCGGGCTACCTCGCGGGCGTCCCGGGCGAGGCTCAGCACGCATCGTGCAACTGCAAGTTCATCTGTTTTGCTGCGTCGGGCCAGCTGTTCAATCCGGGTACGGTAGCGGTTCCGGGTGCTGAAATCCATGCGCCCGTAGGCCCCTGCCGGGTCCTGCCTGAGCAAGGCCTCGACCTGGGACGTGCGTTCGAAAAATCCTTGCCAGTTGGTGCGCTCAAGCCGATGCAGGGTGAGGATGCCATCGGCCACCACGTCACGGCTTTCAACATCGACCATGCCCCGGTGTGAGTCACGGGAGGCCAGGTCAATTGATCGCTGCTGAACCGTCTCCATGACCAGCATCAGGGCCTGGTAACGCAGAAGCAGCGGCAGCGCCCAGAGTTCGGCTGTGTTCAGGGGTGCGGTATCTTTTTGTTCCAGTACCATCGCCTCGAGGACGTTATCGTCAAACCGTTGCTCCGAGCGCTCCAGTGCCACGCGTGCCATTTCCTGAACGCGGGTCGGGCCTGCCAATGGCCCGGACACAAGTATGGGCAGATGGGCAACAAAGTCGGCCGACAGGTCCCGCCGTAACATGCGCAGAACCCGGCGTATCAGGTATTCGTTGTCGATATACCAGTCGATCCAGGGCGCGGCGGCGGAGAGATCGCTTCTCAGGGTATAGAGTTCCAGATGGATTCGGTCCAGCTGGTGGGCATAGCGACTCAGTGTCTCGTCCAGTGTCCGGTGAGCCTGGCGTGTGCCCGGCCCGATGGCTGTCCACGGGCTCTGCTGAGCACCTGGCTCATCGCTCAGCGTCTCCCCGGCATCGGCGCTGCCATCCGGCCGCCGGCTTTTTTCGTTGTGTAGGGCCATCAGTGCCCCCAGGCTTCACGCGCGGACTTTTCGGCAAAGGTGAGTTCGATTTCATCGGGTTCGAGATCCTGAAGCACCAGCAAGGGTGTTTCACCATAGACCAGCGCATTGAGGGGCAGGGCGCCCAGTGGCCAATGGCTGACGCAGGTGTTCCCATGGGCGGCCATCACCACCAGGTCGGACTGACCCTTGCGGGTTATTTCCCAGAGAGCCGCTATGGGGGAATCCCGAACGTCAACTCTCGACTGAACGTGAAGCCCCTCATTTTTCAGGCGTTCTGCGATGTGTGACAGGTTATCCTTGATGCGCGCCCTGAATTCGGATTCCAGCGCCCTGACCGTATCGAGCCGTGGGTCGTCCCTGGCAATCTGATAGCGATGGCCAAGCGAGGGTACGAAGGAAACCAGATCAACAGTGCTCTCATTATGGCGAGAGAGCATTTCAACCAGGGGCAGCACGTACTCGGATCGGCTGCTGCCATCGAGCGGGACGGTCATCCGGTTGTAGTGGGACTCCTGCAGGGGGTTACACTGATCGCTCAATGCACGTACCAAAAGAAACGACACGTGGGCCTGAAGGATCGACTTGTGGGCCACACTGCCGAGCATGTAGTGGCTGATGCCACCAAAGCCATGGCTGGTCATTACCAGCAGGGTCTGACCGTCTTCCCTGGCAAAATTGATGATTTGATCGACCGGCTCGCCTTCCAGTGTGGCTGTCTCGATCTCAAGCCCCAGAGCGCCCAGTCTTGAAACCACTGAGTCGAGATACGCGGTGGCTTCTGCCTGCAATGCATCCCAGGCCACGGGGTCGGCAGGGTAGTGATAGTGACTGTCATTTTCCTGCTGCAGGACGCGAATTAACGCGAGTTTTATGTCGAGAGCCTTGGCCAGATTGATGGCATGAGGCAGCGCCCATTCAGCCAGACAGGAGCCGTCCAGCGGCACAACGATGCGTTGAAACATAGCAGTGTCCCTCGCTCAGCCTTCAGAGCACCGGCACAGGGAATAATCAGACGACAAACTTGATGGGAGGTGCTTCCTGCAAAATGCCCGGTCCACTCCTTAGTATTGAAGCATTGGATCCATGGAATGACTCTAACACTTATAGCCGCAGTGCTGGTCCGTTGCAACGGTAATTCACCCATTCTAAATGGGGCCGACGCCGCTTGCTGTACAGGAAAGCATGGGTATCAGAGATCAAGAAAAACAGCAGCTAAGGCTGATACTGCATTAGGTCGGTATTGAGGAGATTTGCATAGAAGAGCTGCAGGATCAACGTAACTTGTTGAAAATTGGTAGGACCACCCAGATTCGAACTGGGGACCTCTACCATGTCAAGGTAGCGCTCTAACCAACTGAGCTATGGTCCTGTGTCCTGCAACGGGGACGCAATATACTGATTCCTCCGATGCTGGTCAACCACTTTTATGTGGTTTTCCGGCTCCGCAGCTTTTCCTTGATGGCTTTGCTCAGCACCGCCCACCGGTTCACGATAAGTGCCGCGAAGATCAGGCCGCATCCACCGAGTTGGATACGGGTCATGGTCTCATCGAACCAGCCTGCAGCGAACAATGCCACCCATACCGGCTCCAGAACAAGAATAACGACACCATGGCTGTTTGCGGACAGGCTCTGGGCGTAGGTCTGGATCAGGAAACGTCCGGCGGTACCTATCACCGCGCTGGCCATAACCCACCAGATCAGCAGAGGGTCCGGCTCGCTCAGGGTGGGCTGCCACTGCTCAAGAATCATGGATTCTACGAGGGTCAGCAGGCCGACTGTGAGCAGTGCCAGGGCGGTCAGGGGCAGGGCGGGCACCCGGTGCTTTTCCACGGTTTCGCCAAGCCGGTTCACCACTGTTCTCCGGTTGGCAGCCCGGGTGTTGAGGGTGAAATACAGGGCGAAGATGGTTGCCGCCATCACGAAGAAGATCTGGCCTGCTTCCGGCCGAAAACCGTTTTTCAGCGAGAGTAGGGCAAGACCGCCAACGGCGATGGGTATTGCCAGCCAGGTGCTTGGTGGCTGCGCTTCCTGAAATACCAGCCGGGCAATGATGGGCACAATAACAACGCCCAGGCTGGTCAGAAACGCGCCTTCACCCAGGCTGGTGCCATGAAACAGACCCATCACCCAGAAGGTCATGGCCGTGCCGAACACCAGGCCCACACCGATACTGCGGCGGATCTGATCCAGACTGAGGGCCATCAGGGAGCGGCGGGCAAAGAAAGCGAGTATCCCGCCGGCAATCAGGAATCTGGCTGCCATAAACATCAGCGGAGGCATCAGCAGAACCGCTTCTTTGGAAAACATCCAGCTGATGGCGGCAAACAGGGTAACAACAACCAGTAACAGATCGGATTTGTGCGCGTCAGACATCGGGTAATCGCTTTGCCGGCAACCGGAGAGTCAGTGGGAAGCGCACCAATGTATAGTTTGCGAACTAAAAAGAAAAGATGGGAAAACTACCGAGACCGAAAAGGCTCGTCCCTGAGCCGCAGTGTTCCTGATTGAACCGCTGTTTCAGTGGCTTTAGTTGTTGAGGGTGCTGTACACAAGGTTGGACATGTCGGTCTGGTCTGAACCCGGAACCTCAATATACCGGTCACCGGACCCCCACCATTGCCACCAGGCCCGTTGATTGTAGGTACGGCTGGCGAAATCCACCCGCAGGCCATTCAGCGTGGTGTTGTTCACCACCGGCACCGAAATGTTCCCGGTCTCGGACCCGAGCACACCGCTGTGGGTGACGCCCTCGTTCATCAACACCGGGTAGTGGTTGTAGTACAGCCCATCAGGACCATTCTGGCTGGTGACTTTACCAGCGAGGCTGAGGCTCGAAGAGCAGGAATCGATCCCTTCCGCCGTGGTGGCACCGCAGGCCGAATGTGTAGGCACCACTCCGTCGTCGGTTCCGGCGATAAATGGCTTGGTGATGCCACCGTAGGAGGAACCACCCGCCACAAAACGCAACCGCGGAATCGAATTCGGGCCCACGGCCAGGTTGCGGGCCGTGTTGGTTTGCAGATCGTTCACCACACCCAGTTTGCCCGGTTCAGGTTCAATGCCGGTGAACGCCTCCACAGCTGCCCGCAGGGGCCAGTTGTACCAGCTGTTGTTATAGGCAAGACTCATGGCGAGGTTCGCCAGTTCGGTACCACCTCCGGCGCCTGAATAGTCCAGGGCTGCCAGGATTTTCAGGGGTTGCAGGCCTTCGGACTGAAGCCAGCGGGCCTGGTTTTCCAGCAGGTAGCGGGTAACCAGATCGCCGGTGGAGTGAGAGACGATGACGCAATAGTCATTACACAGGCCCTGTTGGCTGATCTGTCGCACTTGCTCATAGGCCTGCTGGGCAATGCCACCCTCGATTCGCCCATTGCTGCCCCAGTCTATGCGGGCTTCGGCACGGGACAGCCAGAAGGTTCGCCAGTAGTCCTCGCCGGCATCTTTGACTTCCTGGAGGTTTGCCGGAGGGTTCGCCAGGTCTTCCTGCTGGAAGCCGTGCACCAGGATTACGTTGTGCCCGGCCAGCCGGGCCTGGGCGGTTCCGGCAAACAGGCTGCCGGTGATGGCGACCGCCAGGGCCGCTTTGCAGGCACTTCCGATCTTTGTTGTTGTCATGCTAGCTCCGTCTTTGCTGAGTTGTTGTTGTGAAAAGACGCTTCTCCGCCAATTTCGGCGGTACAACCCGGGGTCAAGCCGGTGCAGGGCCGGGGCCCTGCGATCAGAACTTGTCGGCAAGCTGCCGGAGCAGCGCCGCCCGTTGTTCCGATTCAGGGTTCACCGCCGGCGTATCCGTCAGGTTGTCGAGATCCGGGGGTGTGAATACGTAGCCTTTCCTGGGCCCAAACGCATAGTTGGTCCGGTCGCCGGGTCTGGCGGGCAGCTGGCGTATCTGGATGTGGCGCAGCTGGAACTGACCAGCCTCAGTCTCGTTGGCCAACACGGTGCCGTGGGCTTTGAGGTTGACGGTGTCTGATGTGCCGTCCAGCCGCTGCTCCACCTGCAACTGGGCGACAGGCCGCTGACCCGAATACAACTGGGCGGAGAGCGCATAGAAACCAGGCTCCTCGGGCGAGAACCTAACCGGAATGATCAGGTTGTTGTCACTCACGTAAGGCTCGCCGAGCCCCCCGAAATCGCCGAGATAAGGCTCGATGGTAAGCGGTGATGCGTGACGAACGGGCCGCGCGTCCAGGCGTGCCTCGACGATCAGGCGGTATTCTCCGGGCTCCTCGCTGGCCTCCAGCGTTCCCTCAAAATAGCCCGCCGAGCCGGCTTGCTCCAGGGTGATACTGGCAACAGTCTGCCGGCTGTCCGGCTTTTCAAGAGTTGCTGTGAGCGAGCGGCCAACAACCTGGGCGCCCTGGATGGCGGCGGCGACAAGAATCGTCTCGCCCCGGGTGAACCGGTATTTCTCGAGTGTGACGGTAAATTGCCCATCACCCTCCAGCGGGAGGCTGACCGGCTCGTAGCGATTGCCCTGGTAGGCGGTTGCCTGAGCGTCGCTGAGCGGGACGGACCAGGCAGGGTAGCGAGTAGACTGTTCGTACTGCTCGGCAACACTGGCCAGCATAAAGCCAAGGGCGTTGCCTGAGGGTGGTTTCGGCGCCTGGTCAGTGGAGGGTAAAACGACAGGGGCTGTGGAGGCGGCTTTCTCCACAGGTGCGGAGGGCGCTCCGGTGGCCAGGGTGGTCAACCATCGAAACGCAGGGCGATTCTTGTCAGACAGGATATACCCCATCCCGACCACGCTGGTGGATACCAGTGTCAGAAGCAGTAGCGCCTTTCGGGTCATGCATCAGGTCTCTTTCTTGTTCCAGCGCCCCTAAACATAACGGGCTTTGCGGCGCACACCAAAATTCTGGCCGGTTTATGGAACAGAATCTGCCCGGATTGAGCGGCGGGTCACATTCCCGGGCCGTTGAGTTTCATGCCCGCTGTGCCAGTGCCCGGCGCTGGCAGTGCTATATCCGGTACAGGCAGATTGTGCGCTAAGCGGTTTGTGCGTTACATTTCCGGATTGATTCACTTCGCAGGGCATTTACCGGGGCTGGGGTCCTGGTTTGAATGACGAGGTACATGGCCATGCAGCACTTGCAATTCATTCAGCACTGGGAGCCAGGCAAGCCTGAATACGACGGGCAACTTGAACTGCCTGGAATTGCCCTCGATAAAAGCGATGATCTGCTGTTGTCGCTGGATGAGTTGGAGGAAGAACTTGAGCGGGTGCACCTGACAGCAGAGGAGGTGGAACTGCTTCGCCGGTTCCGCAGGACAACCGCGGAAAACCGGCGAATGATTCTTCAGATCCTGGGCCGCTGATCCGGCCCGGAGCTTTTACTTACCTTTCTTGTAAATGTTCTCGTACACGTAGTTGGTGGCTTCCACAAAGCCGTCGATACTGCCGCAGTCAAAACGGCGGCCCTTGAACTGATAGGCCAGTACACAACCGTTTTTGGCCTGCTCCAGCAGAGCGTCGGTAATCTGTACTTCGCCGTTCTTGCCAGCCGGTGTTTGCTCGATAATGTCGAAAATGTCCGGTGTCAGAATGTACCGGCCGATAATGGCCAGGTTGCTGGGCGCGTCGTCCGGAGCCGGCTTCTCAACCATGTCGGTGATCCGGTAAAGCCCATCCTTCATGGATTCGCCGGCAATCACACCGTATTTGTGGGTTTCGTCCGCAGGTACCTCTTCAATGGCAACGATAGAGCAACGGAACTGGTTGTAAAGCTTCACCATCTGCGCCAGAACACCGTCTTCCCCTTCGGGGCCGATGCAGAAGTCGTCTGCCAGAACCACCGCAAACGGGCTGTCGCCCACCAGATTACGGCCGGTGAGGATCGCGTGGCCCAGGCCCTTCATTTCATTCTGACGGGTAAAGGCGAAGGTGTTGTGATCAATCAGGTCACGGATTGAGGTCAGCAGGTCTTCCTTACCGGAACCGGCAATCTGGTGCTCAAGCTCATAGCTGATATCGAAATGATCTTCAATCGCCCGTTTACCCCGGCCGGTTACAAAGCCGAACTCGTGGATGCCCGCTTCCGCAGCTTCTTCGACGCCGTATTGCACCAGCGGCTTGTTCACCACCGGGAGGATCTCCTTGGGCATGGCCTTGGTTGCCGGAAGAAAGCGGGTGCCGTAGCCGGCAACAGGGAACAGACACTTCTTGATCATAACGCTTGTCCTTATATTCGCTTGGGTCACCGCCTGTTGCCAGTCGGTCGTCCGTGAAAGGGACTCATTAAGTGTGCCAAGTGTAACCAAGTTGTTGGCCTAAATGGAGGCCCCGGTACTGAAATGTAAAGTTTGGTAAAAAAGGGCACCCGGTCACCTTCGGGGTTGTGCATTGATTTGCATAGAAAAAACTTGCAAATACGTCAGTAAGATACTGTATTATTGGAATATTTAGTTTGTAATTTTTGGCAACGGCAACTGGATTTATCGTCCCGGGTACAATACATTCCCCGCATGAAAAGTTATTTAGCCCGAACATTTCATAAACACCCCAAGCAGCAGCCACGAAATTTTCTCGGTTAGCCCATTACGCCCAGATATGAGAATTATTAGTAGTATGCGCGCCAATGTCGCTCTGATGTCATCCAGTCACCGGCCTTAAGTGTT